>DASVUC010000082.1:0-23130 GCA_036387255.1 Tepidisphaeraceae bacterium
CGACGGTGGATCCCAATGATGATCTGCCGGCGGTGGTGACGGTGAACGGGGACAAGACGATCAACTTCCGGATTCCGCGGAACAAGAACGTCAACGGGACCGAGCATGGGCGCGGGTACGTGATGTACGGCCCGTCTGGCCCGCAAGGGACGATGACGTTGTCGAACGTGAACAACGTCATCGCGCCGGATGCCAACGCTGGAAGCAACGGGACGAGCCGGATCACGCCGATCAACGTCATCAAGGCCAACACGTTCAAGGTGACGCTGAACACCAATAAGGTGAATCTGCTGGGCACCATTCGCGATGCGGATGCGGATGGAGACAACGCGCTTCTGAAGATTGACGGCGGCCTGAATATCAACAGCAACCCCGGCATCGACAACGTCGTGTACAACCATGTGAACTACGGGTTTGAAGAGTTCACGACGACGCACACGCCGGGGTACAACAATTCGGCGACGAATTACGCGGGCACGTACGAGCAAAACATTGACGCGACGCAGCTATCGGAGGGGTACCACTACATCGAGAGCCGGGCGTTCCGTCATCGCAACGCGGCGACCGAGGGAGAGAATCCGCCGCCGATTTACAGCAGCTTTAAGAGCGTGGTGTACATCGATCGTCTGCCGCCGGTGTCGGCGCCGGCGGGAGTGGAGAACAAGCCGTTCGGGGGATCGAACGATCGGCGATTCAATGCGCAATCGGTGGATAAGACGGCCAGCAACGTTTACATCCTGATGGACATCCCGGCTTCCCGGACGGATGCGCAGATCCTGGCGGGCCTCACTGGCAACCAGGCGACGCAGACGGATCGGGACATGTGGGCGCGCGACATCAACAGCGCGACGACGGGCAATCACGTGATGACCGTGGTGACGTACGAGGTTACGGGAAACTACTCGATCCAGCGGTTCCCCGGACAATGGGCACAAACCGGCAATGGCGCAGGGCTGGGCGACACGGATCGGAACAACACCTACTCTAACCTCGACGTCTTCGGCTTCACGTCGGTGCTGAAGAGCAACAACACCCAGTTCAACGCCACCAGCGACTTTGACGCCAACGGCCTGGTGGACCTGACTGACACGTTCCTGTACGGGCCGAAGTTGGAAAGCGTCAACGCCAATGCGACCACGATGACGGCGTACAAGAACCTTCTTGCCGACAGCTACGTGACGACCGGCACGTGGACGGTGAGCGGTGCCAAGACGGTGAACGAAGTGACGGCCGGGCGGACGATCGTGCCCGCGACGGCGACGCTCAGTGCGCGCTCGATCCAGGGAAACGCGCTGGAAGTCGCTGCCGGCGGCAAGGTGAAGATCCGCGCCAATGGCACAGACACAGGGATGGTGAAGTTATCGACGCTGTCGCTGGCGAGCGGCGCGGCGCTGGATCTGAACGACAACGACCTGATAGTGAACAATGGCAACTACGCGACGATCAGCGGACTGGTGATGCAGGGATATCGCGACTCGGCCGATACGGCGGCGAACGGCATCATCTCGAGCACGGGGCAGACGACGGTTGGGAGTCCGATCCTGGCGGTGTTCGACAATTCCCTGTTGCAGACAAACACCTGGCCTTTTGGTGGAAGCACGGTGGTCTCGCCGAACGCTGTTCTTGGGAAGTACACTTATATCGGCGACGCGGACCTGAATGGTATGGTGACGCCAGATGACTATGGCGCGATTGATTCGAACCTTGGTCAGACGGTGAGCACGGCAGGCGGAATGAACTGGTTCCAGGGCGACTGGAACTTTGACGGTGAGATTACACCGGACGATTACGGCGCGGTTGATGCGAACCTTGGAAACGGGCAAGGCGGCGCGCTGGTTGCGACGGGACTTGCAGCCCAGGGTGTTGCCGCTGTCCCGGAGCCGTCGTCAGTTCTGATGATCAGTCTCGGCGCGCTGGCGACGATTCGCCGCCGAGCGAAGCGCAAACAGAGGTAGACCCATGCCCTCGTCTTCACGGATGTGCACGCGATCGGCTCGAATGGCGTTCACGCTTGTTGAGCTGTTGGTGGTGATCGGGATCATCGCGGTTCTAATCGGGGTTTTACTGCCGGCGCTGCAACGGGCGCGTGAATCATCGAACCTGGTGAAGTGCGGTTCGAATGCGCGTCAATTGGGGCTGGCGATTCGCATGTTCGCCGAGGAGCACCGCGGTTACATGCCGGCGGTGTCGGACCACAACTGGGCGCTGGCAAACGATCAGAGCCGGCAGATTTTTGTGTACCGAAACGACGGAAGCGGGCAGCCGAAGGTGCTGGATTGGGCGAGCTCTTTGCTGCCGTACTTAGGGGCCCGGGGGGTCGAGTGGTTCGCATATGCGGGCGAGAAGTCCAAGGTGTTCGTTTGCCCATCGGACCGTTGGGTGAGCAATGCACCGGGCAAAGATGGACAACCGGACGGGCCCGGCTATCTGCTGTTTAACAATGTGGTCCCCTACAACGGCAAGTATCCGATCTCGTATGGGATCAACATCGATATCGGCGGGATGCGGCACCCTTCGACGAACTACGGCGTGGTGGGCCAGAACCCGGGGGACAACTCGTTCACGGTGTACGGCAGCACAAACTATGTGGTGCCGGCGTCATTCCCGGTGCCGCAGGGTGGGCCGCTCAACGCAAAGTTTTACAAAGTTCATAAGCCGGCGGAGACAATGCTGCTGGCGGACTGTGGGGTTCGGCCCTACAACCCCGATGGGCAGGCAGACAACGTGCTGGCGCGAAGCGACATCCTGATGTTCTCCACGAATAAGACGGGCGGCGGGACGCTTAAGGCGCTGGAGACGGCGAAGCTTCCGCTGGCGGCGGGGAAAAACATCCCTTACGAGCGGCATAAGGGGAAGATCAACGTGGCGTTCTGCGATGGGCACGCTGAAGTGGTGCTGAAGGGCGTGAGGACGGATCAGGTGCGGGTGTCGCCGTATCGGTGGGAGAAGTAAAGAAATTGAACCGGATAACCGGTTTTACCGTAGAGATCGCAAGGATGCGCGGTTTTTGGTTGACTTTGCGGGAATGTTGGCTATTTTTTAGTGTAACGAGAGGGCGCATCCTGGGTCAGATTCCGTCTATGCCGTAGCAACTCAGGCCGCCAGAAAAGCCTAGGTAGATTTAAACGGTTAAACAGAGAACGAGAGAAGCTCGCCCCAGTGCGAGCCTTAAGCTTTGGAGGAGCCCATGTCACGTAAGAGCGCGTCTTTGATTGCTGTCGCCGCCCTGAGCGCCCTGACGGGCGTTGCGGGTGCACAGGTTGTGATTGATGGATCTGTTCCTATGACCGCGCTGGCATCGGGCGTGTCGACGGAATACGGCGCCGCGCTGGCGCTGCAAGGCACACCGACTCAGTTCGGCAACAACGTGTCGGAACTGAACGGCGCGTACGGCAACTATACCGTGGGCGGCTCACTGAACCTTGGCGTGACCGGCAACCTGGAAGGCAACGGCAATGGGTTCGTGATCTTCCTGGACTCCAAGAGCGGCGGCGCGGTGGCGCAGACGGCGGGCGGCGGTTTCAACCGCTTCGGCTCGATTGGCGGCGCCAAGACGGATGACTGGGGCACCGACACCAACGGCGGCGCCGATAACACGCCGAACCCGGGCGATGGTATCAGCCCGACGCCGGGTGGCGGGAGCGTCGTCAACGGCGGCTTCAACCCGGAAAAGGCGCTGGTTTTCAATTACTACGCGCCGAATAACGCCTACTACCTCAACGTCATCGACTTGACGGTTCCGAACAGCAGCCAGTACCTGAACCGTGACATCTACGTCGGTACGAATACCCCTGGCGCGGGCGCCGCGACGGGCTACTACGTTCGCGATGACGGGTTCACGTACGGCGGAAGCATCACCCACGCTTTCGACAATTCCAATACGGCGGGTGTGAACGGACTGGGCGACGCAACTCCCGGTGATGCGAAGACCGCCACCACCGGCTTTGAAATGGCGCTCGACTCGGACTTCCTCGAGCACCAGGCGGGTAAGGCGATTCGCGTGCTGCCGTTTATCACCAGCGGCGGCGGTGACTATCTCTCCAACCAGTTCCTCCCGGGGATGCATTATCCGGATGCGAACAATGCGGGTGGGCCTGGCGGATTCGAAGGCGATCCGCTGGTCGACTTCCGCACCGATGCGTGGCGGGGCGACATGTTCCTGACGCTGTTTGAACCGGCGTTCACCGCGGGCGGAAACAACAAGTGGTCGACCAATACGAACTGGGCCGGCGACTTCGCGCCCAATGGCATCGAGCATGACGCGGCGTTTAAAGGCGCGGGCGGAAATGTTGACGTGGACCTGGACGTGACCGTCGGCACGCTGAAGTTCAACGGCAGCGGGAGCTACAACCTTGCTTCCACCTCGGGCACGCGCACGATCACGATGAACGCCGGCAGCGGCGCTGCTCGAATCGATGGCGTGACGTGGGATACGCAGATCCACCCGAAGGTCGTCTTTGCCACCGATACCCGGATCACCACGGGTCTGGCGACGATCGCTTTGGACTCGATCCAAAACAACGGCAAGACTGTCACCGTCGCGTCGACGCAGGGCGGCACGGTCACGATCAACGCGCAGAACAACGCGGCCGGCTCCATCATGGCGGTGGACAGCGGCAACGTCGTCATGAATTCGAATCCGAGCGCAAACCTGAAACTGTATTCGAGCGGCAACGTGTCGCTTCGTAGCGGCCGGGTAGACCTGAACGAACTGGGCGTGAACCCGGGCGGCCGGGTGACAGTTGCCAGCCGGGCCAATTCGACTGGCACTGGTCACATGCTGCGGGTGAAGACGCTGAACATCGGCAACGGTGGGACGCTGGACCTGAACGACAACAACCTGATCGTTGAGAACGGCAACTTCGCGAACATCATCGCCAAGCGATGGGAAGGTTACCGCGACGCTCCGGATTCGACCGCCACGGGCATCACGTCGTCGGCTGGCCAGACGATCACGGGCGCGCCGATCCTGGCGGTGTTCGACAACTCCATCGCGGGCTTCAGCGAGTTCCCCTTCACCGGCGGTGAAGCGGTTCCAAGCACGGCGGTGGTGGGTCAGTTCACCTACATCGGCGACGCTGACCTGAACGGTCAGGTGACGCCGGACGATTACGGGGCAATCGACTCGAACCTCGGTCAGCACGTCGGCACCGCGGAAGAAACCGGCGGCATGAACTGGTTCGCCGGGGACTGGAACTTCGACGGCGACATCACGCCGGACGATTATGGCGCCGTCGACGCGAACCTCGGCAACGGTCAGACTCAGGGCCCCGCGCTTGCGGCGAATGGTCTGGCGGCGGTTCCGGAACCGGCGTCGCTGGGTCTGATCGGTGTGGCCGCGACGGGGCTCCTCGCCCGCCGTCGCCGCGCCCGGTAAATTGCTCTTGCTCCGCGGGGATTCGGTCCGGAGAGGGCGAATCCTCGCATTTTGTGCCATCATGCCGGGTGGGCGACGACCATCGTCGCCCACCCGTTTTTCAAGACTCCTTACCCTCTGAAAGATCGGCCGATGGATCGTGCTTCGGTTTTTCCCCCTCGACGGTTGCAACAAGACCGCTATTCTCGTTCCGCACCGGCGGCCAATGAACAGGGCGGCGGCAGCAACGGAATGAGCAAGAACAGCAACGGCAAGACAACTTCACGGACAACCCGCAGGGGAGATGCACGGGTTGAGCGGCGGTTCACGTTCTCGAGGCGCGCCAGCGGCGTGCTGATGCACCTGACGTCGCTGCCGGGGCCGCATGGTTCGGGAGATCTCGGGAGCGGGGCGTACGCGTTTGCAAATTTTCTCCACGACGCGGGGCAGCGGTGGTGGCAGATGCTGCCGGTGAGCCCACCGAGTGCGCCGGGGTATTCGCCGTACAGCTCTTACTCGGCGTTCGCGGGGAGCCCGTGGTTTGTCAGTCTGGAACTGCTGGCGAAAGATCTGTTGCTGGATCGGGCGGATCTTCGTGCCCCGGCGGGATTTCGTGCTGACAGCGTGCTGTATCCGGAAGTGAACGCGTTTCGAGATGCGAAGCTGAGGAAGGCCTTTGCGCGGTTTCGGTCGCAGCCGCAGCGGTGGGGGGAAGAACTGGCCGGTTTTCGTGAGAAGAGCGGTGCATGGCTGGATGATTTTGTGCTGTTCAGCGCGCTCAAGAAGCACTTCGACAACAAGCCTTGGATCGAGTGGCCGAAGGATGTTCGGTTCCGAGAAGAGAAGGCGATCGCTCGAGTTCGCCAGGAGCTGGCGGAGGAGATCGCGTTCCACGAGTTCGTGCAGTTCCAGTTTGATCGCCAGTGGATGGCGCTGAAGAAGTACTGCAACGATCGCGACATCGGGTTGATCGGGGACATCCCGATTTTTGTGGATCACGATTCGTGCGATGTGTGGGCGCATCCGGAATTGTTTGAGCTTGAGAAGAGCGGGAAGGCGTCGGCGGTGACGGGTTGCCCGCCGGATGCGTTCAATGCCGACGGACAGTTCTGGCGTCATCCGCACTACGACTGGGCCTATCACCGCAAGACGGGATTCGCATGGTGGATCGCGCGCTTCGCGCTGACGATGCGGATGTTTGATGCGGTGCGGATTGATCATTTTCTTGGGATGCACCGGCTCTGGTCGATTCCGCCGCAGCATAAGACAGCGCGAAATGGGAAGTGGATTTCGGGTCCGGGCGCGCCGCTGTTTGAGGCTCTGAAGCGTGAGCTGGGGGATTTGCCGATCATCGCGGAAGACCTGGGGGCGGTGACGAAAGAAGCGCTGGATCTTCGGGATCAGTTCAAGTTCCCCGGGATGCACGTGCTTCAGTTCGGGTTTGGGGGGGACAACTCGCACTTGCCGCATACGTATGAGCGGCGGCGCGCGGTGTACACGGGGACGCACGACAATCACACGGCGGTGGGGTGGTTCAAGAATGCGCCGCCGCACGAGCGGAAGAACTGCCTGGATTACATCGACGGCACGCCGAGCAACATCGCGTGGCAGATGATCCGGGCGCTAGAGACGTCGGTGGCGGATACGGTGATCATCCAGACGCAGGATTTGATTGGGGCGGGAGAGAGTGCGCGGATGAATTCGCCGGGGACGACGGAGAACAACTGGCGCTGGCGGTTAAAGCCGGGGGCACTGACGCGGGACCTGGCCAAGCGCCTGCGCCGGCTTGCGGAGCTTACTGGCCGATTGTCGTAATCCGTAGCATTGGCGTCTCGCCCATGCGGGAAGCTGATGCATGGGCGAGACGCCCATGCTACGTAAACCATCACACCTTTAGAGCCGAAAGACCCATGCCTACGCAGATGAAGACTGACACGAACGTTCTTTCTCGACTTGAAAAGATCGCCCGAAATCTTTGGTGGAGCTGGCACACGGATGCGCAGCGGTTGTTCGCTTCATTGGAGCCGCGGTTTTGGGATGCGACGCATCACAATCCGATCAAGACGCTGAAGCTGCTTTCGCCGGAGCGGCGGGAGGTGATCGAGAAGGATCCGGCGGTGCTGGCGCACCTTGAGCGCGTGGAGAAGGCGCTGGCGGCATACATGTCGGCCAAGACCTGGTTCGCGCAAAACCGCAAGATGAAGAAGCGGCCGCTGATCGCTTACTTCTGTAGTGAATTTGCAATTCACGAGTCGCTGCCGCAGTACTCGGGCGGGTTAGGTGTGCTGGCTGGGGATCATGTGAAGTCGGCTTCAGATCTGGGTGTGCCGCTGGTGGGGATTGGGCTGCTGTATTCGCGCGGGTTTTATACGCATGAGTACAACACGGATGGATCGACACACGTGATCTATCCGCAGCTTGATCTGGCGGAGTGCCCGGTGACGGACACCGGGAAAGTCATCAACGTGCCCATGGCGGGGAAGACGATCCGCGCGAAGGTTTATCTTCAGCAGGTGGGGCGCGTGCAGCTGGTTTTGCTGAATACGGACATCAAGGAGAACAACGCGACTGATCGGCGGCTGACGGATCATCTGTACGGCGGCGATCGAGAGTATCGCATCCGACAGGAAGTGCTGCTGGGTGTGGGAGGACTCATTGCGCTCGATGAGCTGGGGCTGAAGCCCACGGTGTATCACCTGAATGAAGGGCACGCGGCGTTTGCGGCGACGGAGCGGTTGCGGCGGCTGGTGACGGGCGGGAAGTCGGTGCACCAAGCGTCAGAGATCATTCAAAAGAGCACGGTCTTCACGACGCATACGCCCGTGCCGGCGGGGAACGAGCGGTTTGCACCGGACTTGGCTTGGAAGTATCTCAAGCCAACCGCCAGTGAGCTGGGAATGTCGCGGGAGGAGATCTTTGCGCTGGGGCGAGAAGACGCGAACAACAAGCGCGAAGACTTCTGCATGACGATCCTGGCGCTGCGGCTTGCGGATCACTGCAACGGGGTGGCGGCGCTGCATGGGGATACGTCGCGGAAGATGTGGAAGGGCGTGTATCACCTGGATGAGGCGGATCAGGTGCCGATCGGATCCGTGACGAACGGGATCCACACGCAGACCTGGCTCGCGCCCGATATGGCGGAGTTGTACGAGCGGTACCTCAAGGCGGATTGGAATAACCCGACCACCGACGGCGCGATGTGGAAGAAAGTTGATCGCATTCCCGCGGAAGAGCTTTGGCAGATGCGCCGGCATCTGCGGCGGCGGATGATCCAGTTTATTCGCCGGCGGCTCAACGAGCAGGTGCTTCGGCATCACGGAAGCAGCGCGCAGATGGCGGCGATCGATGAGCTGCTGGATGAAGAGGCGCTGACGATTGGATTCGCCCGGCGATTTGCGACGTACAAACGGGCGCCGCTGATTTTTCATGATCCCAAGCGGCTGGCGAAAATTCTTTCCGACGAGAAACGGCCGGTGCAGCTTGTGTTCTCCGGCAAGGCGCATCCGGCGGATACGGACGGGCAGCGGTTTGCGCAGGAGATTTACAAGTTCGCGCAGCAGCCGATGTTCAAGAACCGCGTGATCATCCTGGAAGATTACGACATGGAGATCGGGCGGATGCTCACGAGTGGATGCGACGTTTGGCTGAACAATCCGCGCCGGCCGCAGGAGGCTTCGGGAACGAGCGGCATGAAACCGCCGCTGCATGGCGGGATCAACTTCTCGATTCTCGATGGCTGGTGGCCGGAGGCGTACAACAAGAAGAACGGCTGGGAGATCGGAGAAGGCGTCGAGATTGCGGATCTGAAGAAGCAGGACCGGCACGATGCAAACTCGATCTACCAGATCCTGGAGAGCCAGATCGTTCCGGAGTTTTACGCGCGTGACAAAAGCGGTCTGCCGCGGAAGTGGATCGGCCGGATGCTGGAATCGATGAAGACGGTGTGTCCGCAGTTCAACACGCACCGGATGGTGGGGGAGTACCTGGAGAAGTATTACCTGCCGGCACATGGGGCAGTGTAGAGGCAGCCGCTGGCGGGCGTCTCACACGCACGGAGAAGTGGTCTGCGTCACCACCCCGTCCCGCGCCAGGTGGTGACCTTCCCTTCTTTGATCGCCGCCTCGAGTTTTCCTAGAACTGGATTCGCCAACTGCGGGTTGGTCACGACCCACGCGAGCAGGTCTGCGCTTTCTTCATCAGGTTTGCCGAGCAATTCGATGACGCGCTGCGTCGTCATCCCTTCCTTGAGTTCGCCGAGCGTCATCAGTCCGCGCCATGCTCCGGTCTGCGCGGGGTTGGCCTCTGCTGCTCCCTGCGTGCGGGGCAAGTGACACCATTCGGTCAGCAAGGTCACGACGCGCTGGCGCATTGCGGTGTCTTCCGGGTGAAATTCAAGATAGACGATCGCATGCTGCACGGCGCCCAGTAAGCTGAGTCGCTCCCGGCCGGAAACCTTTCCTTCGTTGACGTCCACGACCCACGCGGCCAGATCTTTCAGGTACGGACCATCGATTCCGGCGTCGCCGTCCTGTTGGGTGCCGACGCGCTGAGAGATGATCTTGTAAGTCAGCGTGGCGCGCTTGGGCTTTTGCGTCTTGAGCAGTTCCACCAGTCGGCGTGCGAGGCCTTCGTTCTCGCTCAAGATGACTTCGCGCCGCAGCTCTTCACCGACTTCCTTGCCCGCAACCCACGCGTCCACGAGTTGTTTCTGCCCTGCGGTCATCTCACCGGAGCGTTTGCCAGGTGGAAGCTCGTTCACCACCAGGTTCACCACGCCCGAGTGGGCGCGGCCGCGCCAGGTTCCCTTGGGCGCGGTGGGGCCTGCGTCGACCTCGCAGACGGCGAAGACCTTGTACGTCCCTGGCTTTCGCAGTGACACGTCCATTGCCTGTCCTGTCTTCGCGTCGGTCCAGACCTCCGCTCCCTCAGACAGCCGCAGTTCGAGCGGGTAAGGGCCTTCTGCTTTCCAAGGCACCCACGACTGCGCACGCTGCGTTGCCGCCTCGCGGCGCTCGCGCAGCTTCATGGGAGACCAGACGACTTCTTTCCCCTCCGGCGTCAGGAGGTGAATGGTGGTTCGGGTGACCAACCCGAACGCCGGCACGCGCGCGTTTTTGCGAGCGCGGAAGGATTGGATGATCCGGACGATTTCACCGGGATGCCATTCGTTTCTCCCCGCCGGCTCGATTGCGATACCCACGCTTGTGCCATCCACCGCTTCACCCCAGAGCGTGGCATCCACGGGCGCAGAGGCGGGCGCTGCCGCTGCTTGAGACAGCAAAAACGCGATCATCGCGAGCAAACTGGGCCACGAAAAAATCTTCAAGTTCTTCTCCACCAGGAACTGCATCAGCTTATCCACCGGGTTGTGCACCGCCCAACTTTTGGTGTCTCACAGACTTGCGGCGCGCGGTGGATAACTCTTTCGACCATTGTCGATTTCTCTGCGGGATTCTGCACGACCCTCGTATATTTCCCCTCGTCGTCGGACGCGAAAGTGGCCGGCGAAAATGGAAAAGGCTCAGGAGTACTGAGACCGGCCCTTGAGACGAACAGACCGTGCGAAGCAAGAAAGAGCGGGCACGGCCGGGGCCGGCGGCCAGCGATCAGGCCACCCGGAACTAATGGGACGAAAAGCCCAGCAGGCAAGTCGGGTTAAGATCGCCGCCAGTGACGATCAAGGCGTGCAAGAGAGAGTCTTGTGCGATAGAGATCGTCGGACCTACGCAAGGCCACGGCCGGCCAGTAATGGTCGAAGAGGGCCAGGCAGATCCTAGGAACGGGTTCGGGAAAGCGAAATCCCACGACCGTCCAGTCGGGAAACCGCCATGCCACCCTGTTGGGTGAGCGCCGGCGCGACAAGCGCCGGGAACCGTCTGTGTGGAGTGTAACGCAAGGCACACTTCATGCTGAGCGGGCCGAGGCGGGCCCAGGTCCGGAGCTACTTGCCAGAAGAATCGGCCCGATACCAGAAGCACAAGCGCTCGCAAGAGCGAATGAGCAGGCCCACGCGGTGACGTCGCGAGTCACTTCGGGGGCCTTCTGGTTTTTATCTGCTGAACGTTTATTATTTGCCAGGCGTTTTCGCTCGCTGTTGTGGCAAGTTCGTCTCTGATTCGTGCGCTGTTTCTGGCGCGATGTCGCCGGGGGTTCGTCACATCAAAAACGCTACAGAGCCAACCCCTCGCCAGCATCGATGCAGGCGTTCGTTAGCGTTCGCATCCTACCACTCAGGTTGCATGACAAAACACCATCTCCCGGTACAATCCGCGCGCCCAAGAGAAGGAGCAAGAGGATGAATCCAACCATCGTATGCCTTGCCGCGACGCTTGCCTTATTCGTTGGCTGCGCTGCCCAGCAATCCGGCCGCACGCACAGCGGCGCTGGGGCGGGCGGCGGTGGGGGGGATGGGCCGCTTGCGAGCCTGGCTCAATGGACTGACGTGCGCTCGCGCGCGGTCACGCCGGAGAATTTTACGGGCGAAAAAGGGAAAGCCGCCGCCGCTACTCAGGGCACGGGCGCGCACGCCGCCGAACAACCGGGCATGGGGCGCGGCTGGAAGATCTCGCCATCAGTTCGCATCAAGGCGCACTCCACCTTCACACTCGCGGACATCAAGGGACCGGGTTGCATCACGCACATCTGGATGACGCCAACCGGCAACTGGCGGCGCTCAATCATCCGCTTCTACTGGGACGGTCAGGAGCAGCCGTCGGTGGAAGCGCCGGTGGGTGACTTCTTCGCCTGCGGATTGAAACAGTACGCGCCTGTCAGCTCGCTCGCTGTCTGCGTCAACCCCGGCAGCGCGTTCAACTGCTATTGGTCGATGCCCTTCCGTAAGCAGGCGAGGATTACGCTGGAGAACATCGACGACAAGGACATGGTCCTGTACTACCAGGTGGACTACAGCGAGGGCGCGAAGGCCGTTGCGAACCACGCGCTCTACTTCCACGCGCAGTTCCGCATGGAAGATCCCGTTAAGGCGCGGCCGGGCCTGTACACGCTGCTCGAGGGCGTCAAGGGCCGTGGGCAGTTTGTCGGGACCTACATGACTTACATGACCCACCGCGCGGGATGGTGGGGCGAAGGAGAGATCAAGTTCTATCTCGACGGCGACGGAGAGTTTCCCACCATCACCAGCACGGGAACCGAAGATTATTTCTGCGGCTCTTACAACTTCGAGAACCGCGCGACGAAGCTTTACCAGGTGTTCTCGACTCCGTACGCGGGGCTGATCCAGGTGATCCCACCGGAGAAGGCGTATCTGCCTGAGCAGAAGTTCGGGCTGTACCGCTGGCACGTGACGGACCCGATCCGCTTCGAAAAAGATCTTCGGGTGGAGATCCAGGACCTCGGCTGGGAAGAACGCGGCAAGTACAAGAAGCTTGAAGATTCCATCTCCACCGTCTCGTACTGGTACCAGACGTTGCCCACGGCGGCGTTCCCGCAGTTACCGGCGCGAGAGCAGCTTGATCCGGCGGGTGCGCCGACGTCTCGACCCGCGTCTGGACCTGCGCGGCGTGCGTCGACTCGCCCGGCCACCACGCGCTGAATAAGTCGAATTCGCGAATTGGGTATCGCCATCTGAACAAGAGGCCCAACGTCGCGTTCGCGGATGGGCACGTTGAATCGATCAACGGCAACGCGTTCCCGCGAGCCGCTGGATCGGGTGTTTCGGTTGCGGACGCGCAGCTCGATCATGCGCCGACGAATCCCACGCTGTATGCCAATCCGGAGCGCCCGTCAGGTCCATGAGAAGAGGATGACCTGCTCCCTCTCCCGTACGTGCGAGAGAGGGCGGGGGTGAGGGTGTACTGTTCGCGGGCGACAGCGCGCGCAAGCGGGGCGGCTAAAGGAGATCGGCGATGGGCTGACCGGCGTGAAAGTGACTAGTGATGCCAGTCGTCGGGATCAGTGCTCTTCCCAGCACGGGCATCCCCGGGATGTCGCGGCAGCAGATTCTTCTCGGCATCCTGCACGTTCTGAATCTGGCCGTTCAACAGATCGGGCGGTAACAGATCCAGATCGTTATCCTCGTCCTCGCGCGGCTCGGGCGCATCCACACGCTCCTCCCAGCCGCCCATATCCGCATCAAATTCTCCGCGCGTCATGGCCAGTCCTTTCGCCACCCCCGCATTAAATTAGTGCTGGGTGTAATGAAGTGTCATCCCTGAAAGCACGGCTTTTCTTCAGAAATCTGGCATCTCCGTTTAAACTTCCAGGATGCGCATCGTCTCCTACAACATTCTTGACGGCGGTGAAGGCCGCGCCGATCCGCTTGCGGAGACGATTGAGGCGCAGCGGCCGGACGTGGTGGCGCTGGTGGAAGCCACCGACAAGGCCGTGGTCGAGCGCATCGCCAACCGCCTTGGAATGGATTACATCCAGGCGATTGGAAACCGCCAGGCGTCGGCGCTGCTGACGAAATACACGATCCGCGACACGGTAAATCACGCGCTGCTGCACAAGGGTCTGTCGAAGTCGCTTCTGGAAGCGATGATCATCGATGCGCACGGACAGCCTTGGGTGTTCGGCGTGCTGCACCTTCAGCACCACCACACCGAAGCCGACGAGCGGAACCGCGAAGCGGAGCTGGAGATCGTGCTGGACATCTTTGCCCGTCATCGTGGTGATCAAGTACCGCACATCCTCGCGGGTGATTTCAACGCGGATTCGCCGGTGCAGGAGATTGATCCCGCGAAGCTGAAAGCGTCGTCGCGCGAAGCGTACGACGCCAACGGCGGCCAATTGCCTCGTCGCGTCATCCAGAAACTTCTGGACGCCGGCTACATGGACACCCTTGCCATCGCCGAACCCGCGCTGGCGAAAACCGCCGGGACGTTCACGACCCAGCACCCCGGGCAACGGGTGGACTACATTTTCGTACATTCGTTAGATGCATCGCGCATCACCGCCGCAGGGGTTGAGACGGATCGACTTGCGAAGTACGCGAGCGATCACTTTCCCGTGTTCGCCGAAATTGGCTAGCCTCGGCCAGACTCAATTCGAGAACCTTATGAAACGGATGCTTCTCCCGCTCGTTCTGAGAATGATTGCGTTGCTGGCCAGCTTGGATGCACACGCCGGCGAGCAACTCAATCTGCTGGGCAACCCAGGCTTTGAACAAGCCGGCGACAACCATCAGCCCGCCAACTGGAAGCAGCTTGTTGTGGGCGTTGCTCCGGAATTCTCGCTCGACACGAACGACTCGCACGGTGGCAAACATTCCATTCGCATTCGCTCGACAGAAGTCACGCGCGCTTACGTTGAGAGCGATCCCATCGAAGTCGCGCCCGGCGAAAAAATCTCCGCCAGCGCCTTCGTGAAAGTGCGGGATGTGCCAGAGAAAGTGGGGACGGTCATTCTCATCGGCCACTTCTCCCGTGCCGACGGCAGTAACGAGCGGGTGGAGAAGTTCAACGTGGCCAAAGTTCCCGCCACCCCTCAACCCAACCCCCAGTGGCAGAAGATCGAAGGCTCGCTCCTCGTCCCCACGGGCGTGGATCACCTGCGCATTCGCGCCGGGTTTTCCTATTCGAAAGGCACCTGCTGGTGGGATGATCTGAGAGTTTCGGCAACGCAGCCCGTCGTCGCGCGGCTTACCTTGCCCGATGATCGCCTCAGCCCCGCCATGAACCCGCTGCCGATCACGCTCATCAATCGCGCGAAAGATCACGCAAGCGTCCAACTTGAGCTCTCGCTCGACAAGAAGACCTTCACGAAACAGGTCAAACTTACGGGCGAACCGATTCAAGTCGCCAACATTCCCGCTAACATCGATAAGCGCGGCAAGATGAAGATCGAGCTTGCGCTAACGCCCGCTGGTCAGCGGGAACCCTCTTTCACCAGCCGACAGGATGCGTTGGTTCCTCCCGCGCTGGTGCTCGATCCTCCGATTCCCACGCACTGGGCAGTTGAAGATGGGCCAGCAAAAATCACCGGCGACGCCTGGACCGCGCTGAAACCCGAGTTGCAGCAGGGGGGCGAACTTACGGTGAGACTGCTGGATGCTTCAAGCAAAACCGTCGCCACATGGACCGCGTCGAAGATCGATGCCGCGCGCAACACCTTCTCCCTCAGCGCACCGGTGCTACCTGAAGGAAAGTACAAGATCGTTGCCGACGTGAAAGCCGGATCAGCTCCAGCCATTCACCAGGAGCAACCCTTTGGCATCATCTCGCGCCGGCAAGCGAAGACGACGATCAATGAAGATGGGTTCCCCGTTCACGACGGCAAAGCGATCTTTCCGATGGGCATCTTCAACTCGGGTAAGCCAGACGAACTGGCGACGGCCGGCTTCACCGTGACCCACGCCTACAACGCCACCCGCGTCTTCCGCGGCGTACGCCCCAACGACCAAGGCGCCTTCGACTTTCTCAACGACACCGAGAAAGTTGGTATGAAAGCCTGCTTCATGGTTCCTCTCGCCTTTGCGGAAGAAGGCAACTGGGACGCCTTTCGCCGGCGCATCCGGATGTTCAAGAATCACCCGGCCCTGCTCTGCTGGGATGAAGAAGAGGGGCTCGCCCGCGGCGACTGGAAGATAGAGACGTTGGCCAAGGTCCGTCAGATCCTCGCCGAAGAAGATCCCAATCACCCCTTCATGGTCGGCGATGCGCGCGACGTCATCTTCCGCATTAAGGACCGATCCAACTTCTTCCCGCTCGACCACATGGACCTGGGCATGTGGTGGTGGTACCCGCTGCCGATGAGCAAGAAGAAAACGGTCGACGCACTGGAGGGCGAAGAAGTGCAAGGCACAGAGCTCAAGCCGCCCACGTTCCTCACGCAATCGAGAACAACCAAGCCGATCTGGGTTGGCGTCCAGAGCTACAAGAAAGGCTCACAGGAAAAGCTTGCCGAAAAGCAAAGCCGCTTCCCCACGCCGATTGAATACCGCGCCCAAGCCTACATCGCTATTGCCGAAGGCGCCAAAGGTCTCATGTGGTACGGCGGCTACGTCACGGGCGGGATCTTCCAGGGCCAGAACAGGGAGCAAGGACACTGGAATGAACTGAAGCAACTCGTGACGGAGCTGAATGCGCTGAGCGATATCTTCATGGCGCCGGGTTTGGAGAAGCCGCTTGTTACGCCGGAGAATGCCCCAATCAGCGTGACGATCAGAAAGTCCCACAATCGCACGGTACTGATCGCCGTCAATCGCTCCGAAGATGCACTCGACACCAAGATCTCGTCCAAAGCCATCAAAGCCGGAACAGCAACAGTCATCGGTGAGGGTCGATTTCAATCTACAGAAGTGGGGTGCTTCTCCGACCGTTTTGAAGCCTATGCCGCGCACGTCTATGAGCTGCCATGAGACCGGAGTGATCCGGCTTAGCCCTTAGGTCCATCGCCGTTTGCAACAGGATTCACGCCGCCTGCTGCGGCGCATAGACCCTGATGCAGTTCCGATTGTTCTTCTTGGCCTCGTACAGCGCGATATCGGCCGCGGCCAGGAGCGATTGAAGTGACGCGGTGTTGTCGCCCGCGGAGCGCTGCGCCACCCCGATGGAGAGCGTTGGCTGCTCTTCCAGGTGCGTGATGGCATCGGACCAGTCCACCGCCGCAAATGCCTGGCGAAGCTTCTGCACCACCGCCTGCGCCTGCTGCACGTGCGTTTGCGGGAGCGCGATCATGAACTCGTCGCCCCCGTAGCGAAACGCCAGATCGGTCTTCCGCAGCGTCATTCGCACGCAGTCCGCGAAGGCGCGGAGCAGGTGATCGCCGGCGGCATGGCCGTGCGCGTCGTTGATCTGCTTGAACTTGTCCATATCGATCATCACGATCGACAGCGGCGTGCCATGCCGCTCCGACAGCGCCACCTCGCGCGACATCAACTGGTCCAGCGAGCGCCGGTTGTATAGACCGGTCAGCGGATCCGTCAGGCTCTGCTTCTCCGCCTCGCCCAACTGGTTCAGCATGATCAGCGACGAGCTGGCGGTGTTGATGTACGTCTGCGCCAGTTGCCGCTTCTCCTCATCCCAGACACTGCCCGGCTCCAGCAGCATGTGAACCAGCACGACCATTTTTCGCCCCACGTTGAACGGCACGCAGTACGCCGGGTGGTCCACTGGCAGGTTCAGCGTCGCATCAATCGAGCAGCGCACCGGCGATGAATCCGGCCGAAACTGTCTCGGCAGATTCTGGCGCATGCACGGGCACAGCGAACTGTCCATGTCTGCCGCCGCCGATGTGTCGCGCACGAAATCAACGGGAAACGCAGATCGCACCTGCACCGCCGGCATGTTCTCCGGCTCATGCGTCATCACCACCACGCCGCTGAGCGTGAGATCCATCTTCAAGCTCTGCGCCAGACAAGCGAACACCTGCTCCGGCTTCCCCGCCCCTTGCACCGTCTGCGCAAATTCCAACAGCTGATCCACCGTCTGTGATCGGGTCTCCATGTTCACCAGCGCCTGTTGATGCGCCTCTTGTGAAGCGTGCAGACGTCGCACGAGCAGCACCGTCGCGACGACGGGCACCATGCATGCCAGAAAGACGCTCACGCGCATGCTGGTTGGCTCGTTGAGCCCCGCCGACGCGGCGCCCGCCACCACCATTCCGCACGCCAGCGTCAGCCAGCTCACCATCGGACCTTCTGACCAAGCCTTCGGTTGCGACGTGCTCACGGGAACCGCCTTCAGATGCCAACTACCCCCGTTTTCTCCTAACAACAGACACTTCAAGCTGATATCGACCATTCGCTGTCAGTTGCTCCACCTGCTGAAGAAGCAGACATCGTGATCGGCCCTCCCACAAGTGGTTTGAAAAGGCACCGCCTGCTGCTTACCTTTAGTGCATGGCAGTCCCCACACCGCCCAAAACAGATGCACCGTCCTCTATAGCTGATCAGGAAATAGCCATCCTGACCGAGGTCGCCGAGATCCTTTCCTCCACGCTGGAACTCCGCGACACGTTCGGGAAAGTGATGCAAATCATTTCGGACAAACTAAATATGCATCGGGGAACCATGGTGCTGCTCGATGAGTCATCGGGAAGGTTGCGCACCGAGGCAGCAATCGGACTGGGTGCGGATGAAATTGAGCGAGCCAAATATGCGGTAGGGGAGGGAATTACGGGATCGGTCGTCGCCACCGGCCGAGCGCGGGTCATTCGGGACCTGCGCCACGAACCGGATTTCCTTAACCGCACCGGCCGGCTCTCGTACGCATCGATGGAAAGCCCCATCAGCTACATCTGTGTGCCGATCAAAGTGGAAGGCAGGCCGGCCGGGGCGCTGGCGGTGGATAAGCCGTTCGTGGACGATCCCACGCTCGAAGCGGATCGCAACTTCCTCAACATCATCTCTGCTCTCCTTGCGCAGGCAATCCAGATCAACCGGATGGTTCTCCGCCAGAAGGAAGAACTGCTCGCGGAGAATGCGCAGCTCCGCGCCCAGGTCCGCGACCGCTACCGCTTCGAGAACATCATCGGCGACTCACCGGCCATGCACGATGTCTTTGCGACCGTTGGCCAGGTTGCCGACTCGCGCGCGACGGTTCTGCTGCTGGGGGAAACGGGAACGGGTAAGGAGATGATCGCCAAGGCGATCCATTACAATTCACCCCGCCGCGACAGGCCGTTTATTCGCGTCAACTGCGGTGCGATGACCTCGACGCTGCTCGAGTCTGAGCTGTTCGGTCACGTCAAGGGCTCGTTTACCGGCGCGATTCGCGACAAGATCGGGCGGTTCGAAGCCGCCGACGGCGGCACCATCTTCCTGGACGAAATCGCCACGATCGAGCCGCACCTCCAGGTCAAGCTCCTGCGCGTGCTCCAGGAGCGCGAGTTCGAGCGCGTTGGCGACACGCAAACGGTCAAGGTGGATGTGCGGGTCATCGCCGCCACGAACGTCGATCTCCAGGAGGAAGTCGCCAAGGCGAACTTCCGCGAAGATCTCTTCTATCGCCTGAATGTGGTGAGCATTTATCTTCCTCCGCTGCGGAACCGTCGTGAGGACATTCCGCGCCTGATCGATTACTTCCTCGACAAGTACAACGCCGAAAACGGCCGCCGCCTGCGCCGCATCAGCCGGGACATGCTCAACATCCTGCTCCGCTATCCGTGGCCCGGAAACGTGCGCGAGCTTGAGAATGCCATTCAGCGCGCGGTCGTTCTCTCGCGCGATGAAGATTTTACCGAGGATCTGCTGCCCCTCGCGGTCAGCATGTTCGCGCAGCAGCGGCGGATGAATCAGTCGAGCGAGTCGATCGAGCAGCTCAGCCGCCGCCTCGCCGAGCAGGCGGTTGCCGATTACGAGATGCGCGAAGGCGAGATCTACCAGCTCGTGGTGGACCAGGTTGAGCATGCCCTGATCGAGCGCGCGCTTGATCGCTGCTCGAACGTCAAAACCAAAGCTGCTGACTTTCTGGGGATCAACCGCAACACGCTCAACAAAAAGGTCAAAGACCTGGGAATCGAAGCCGCGGATTAAACGGCTCCGCTGTGGGGCGACACGAGTGTCGCTCTTCAATCCACCATCCACGTTGAATGCACGGCAAGAGTGGTCATCAGCGCAAGTCGACTTCAAACTCCGTCACGCGAGTTCACTTCCTCCTCTTCCTCCGCTTCATCCCGCTGGGCTGATCGGCCGGCTCCTCGCCTCGCACCTTTCGCTCGCGCTTGGCTTCCTTCCGCTGGGAAATGGGAAAGTTGGGATCCGCCACCTCGCGCAACCCCGAGGCGCCCGTGGGTCCCATCGTCCCCGGCACACCGAGCGGCGCGCCCTGCGAGGCGCTGCCTGTCACCGCTTCCGTCGCCTCACGGTCATCGCCGGATCGCGCCCCGACATCGCCACCCCCGCGACTTGTCGCGGGTGACGCCGCTCCGGATCGTGTTGTCCCCGCGCGTCGAGCACCGGGACTGCGCTGGGTTGGAGCTGCCGCCGTCTTCCCGGGATAGTTCTGCCTCTCCCGCCCGGCTCGACCCTTCGGTCCGGCATCCGCGCCTGCGCGGGTCGATCCTGCGCCTGGCACGCTTTCGCGCTGCCCCACGCGCCCCGGCCTCTCGCGATTGGTCGCGGCGGGATCCGCTGCACCTTCGAAGCTTTCTCGCCCGCCGCGAGGCTCCGTCCCCCGCGCCTCAGGCCGCCTGCTTGCAACTCGCTTTGCCATGGTCCACCTTTCGTTGGTGAGCCGGGCGCAGCAAATTCCATGCGGGCGAAATCCCTTGCACATGCGGTTCCGATCTAGGGGACCGGCTTTTCCACCGGTACTAGAGAGAGGCCCACACGTTCGCCCCACAAGCGGGGCCGCTCAACAGGAGCAAGCAGGGTCTAACAGTGAGGTTAATTCCCTGTATTCGCCTTCCGCCCCGGATCCTTGATGGCCCAGAAGGCGCCCCAGGGCGAGCAGAGATCCACGTGAAGATCCGCAAACAGCACATTACAGCCGGGCCGCGACAAGTCGTACAGCTTGCCGTGCCGGTAGTAGTCGGCGTCTCCGAACTGATTGTCCTGCGCGGGCGGCGTATACACCGTCAGCGGGTCAGGGTCCTTCGCCTGGATGCCGCCGTACCCGTTCGCGTCTGCCATCAACGCTCGGTTGGAGGGATTGCGAAACTCCTTGATCTTGAAGTATCGCCCCGGCTGCGACGGGGTGCCGGGATAAACATTCATCGGCTGCTTCGTGTCCGGGTCCGGGTTCGGCGCCAGCGGCGTCAAATTCAGGCCATACCCCGTCGCGGTGCGGATGGGGTTCGCCTTGTAGTATCGGAAGTCGTTGGCGGGACAACCCACGAACGTCGTTTTGGAGAAGTTAACGTCATTGATGACCGAAGCCGGGGTTCCGCTCGCCACGCCGCTCTTGAAGACATACTTCGCAAGCTGGTCGTACCACATCACCGTGATGGTGCTCGCCCCAACCTTGATGTTCGACTGCTGCGTCGGGATGGTGTACTGGTGCTCGTTGGCGTACATCTGGATGGCGTTGCCCAGATCGCGCAGGTGCGCCGCGCACTTCACCGTCGCCGCGGACCTACGCGCCCCCGACAGCGCCGGCAGCAGCATGCCGATCAATACCGCGATGATCCCAATGACCACCAGCAGCTCGACGAGCGTGAATCCAATCTGACGACGACGCATGGATGTTCCAACGGCAGGGGGGCGTATAGGGGCGTATGTATTAAGACCTACGCCGGCTCAAGAGCAATGGTTTTCTTGCTGGCGCGACAGTCCGATATTGCAAAACGGGCAAGCTGTTCCGCGTGTAGCGGCTGCACCGTCATCGCGGCTTGTTCATTCCGCGGTATAGACCGTGTGCCGCGGCCGACCCCTCAGAATCTCCGCCCGCCCCCATGCGACGGCCTTCTTGAACGCATCGCTGCGCAGAAACGCATCGAAATCCGCCTTCGTCTGCCACTGGCTCAGGATGAGGTAGCTCCCCTTAGATGCCACGTCGTGATACAGGTGCGACTCGACATGCCCCTGCTGGCTCTTGAGGAACTCGAGCGTCGAGAGGAATCCCTTCTCGAACTCTTGTTCCTTCCCCGGGATCACATCGTACTGCATGCCGATCGTGGTCATCATAAGATGCCGCAACCTTACCACAGAAGCTCGCCGGCGGCGAAAATCGGGCCGTCGGTGCATGCGAGGCGATAGCGCCAATCATCCGGTTTGCCCACTTTGATGCAGCAAGACTGGCACGTCCCCATGCCGCACGCCATCGCGCGCTCCACCGCCACCTGGCACGATATGCCGCGACTGATGGCGATCTCCGCCACGCGCTTCATCATCGGCTCGGGCCCGCACGTGTAGATCACGCACGTGCTTGGATCGAGGGAATTTGAATCCAGATACCGCTCCAGCGCCTGCGTGACGAAGCCGCGAAAGCCGAAGCTTCCATCATCGGTCGTCACCACTGCCGGGACGTGGTGCCTGGCGAACTCCGCCACACGCATCGCGGGCGCATCGGCCGCAGTTGCGTCTTCGATCAGCTCAAACGGCAGCAGATCTCGTGAAGTCGCGCCGCAAAAAGCCACCGCGCCACCTTTCAGCTTCTCCGCCAGGTACAGCATGGGTGGAATCCCCACACCACCTGCGACGAGCAAACCGGTTCCGCCGGGCGCGGGTAGTCCGAATTGGTTGCCCAGCGGACCGATCACCGAAACGGAGTCGCCGAGCGCCAGTTCGCTGAGCCATTGGGTTCCCGTTCCCACGACGCGGTGAATGACATCAAGTTCGACGCCGGATGAGGTGTCGCGTCGTGCCGCGAGCGAGAACGGTCGCCGAAGCATCGCCAGCGGCGACAGCAGTTCGGCTCCTCGTGCCCGCGCGGATCCCGGCTCCCATTGCAGCTCGATTTGTTCCCCCAAAGGGTCATCAACGGGTCGGCAAAGCAACTGCACGAATTGGCCGGGCTCGGTCACTGAGAAGCTGGGCAGTGAGAGTGTGAGGCGGAAGTGTTCGCGGCAGAGCGGGGTGTTGGCCTTGACCGTCGCCAGATGTTGCGATCGCTTGGTCATTGCGTGAGAGACTGCGGCCCCCGAGTGATCGTAAGTGCTGGCGATAAAAAAACTTCCGGAGGGGTGGCTCCTATCCACCTCCGGAAGTGCGCCACGGCTAAAAGCCGCTTGTTCACTGTTTCAGCGTCACGGCGATAGGTGCCGTAACAAGGTCGAACTATACCGGCAGCCTCACAACCGTGTCAATCAACACTCAGAAGGGTTGCCAGAATTATTATATGACCCTAAATCGCGCCGCCGACACTACTTATAGATGTGCACAACGTGTCTATCCACTACTGCTGGCGGTGGGGGAAGCCGGCATTTGCCAGGGG
>DASVUC010000083.1:0-20849 GCA_036387255.1 Tepidisphaeraceae bacterium
CAACGATTACATGATGAACATGACGCCGGGATACCTGGGGACGTGGGATGTTTTCGAACACAAGATGAAGCACTTTGTGGATGTGTGCCTGGGCAACCGGGAGAACGAGTGCCCCGGGGAGCACGGGCTGATGGTGCAGAAGATGCTGGATGGCGTTTATCTGAGCGCGGAGCAGGGGAAGGAAGTGCGGGTCGAGTGAGGGGGATCAACGAATGATTAAGGCTTCGTGGCGAGGACGCCGCCGCACTCTGGGCAGCGGTCGGAGGTTGCGGCGTCTGCGCGCGGTTGTGTCGCGGCGGATTTGTCGGTGACGTGCTCTTTCACTCGCCGATCGAACTCCGCGATGAGCTCCTTGGGAAACGCGTGACCCATCGTCGGGCGGTTGATGATCTCCTTCTTCGACGTGATGTTGTTGTATGCCGCGTAGACGCTGGTGGGCGAGCAGGTTTGATCGATGAAGCCAACCGTCATCGTCACGGGGCACTTGATGCGGGTGGCGAAGTTCATCGCGTCGAAGTACCGCGCGACGTCCGGCGGCATCTTGCTCCACTCCACCATCCGGGGCCAGCCCGCGGTGCGCCGGGCGACCGCCGCCGTCTGATCGCACATCGCGGGGACGTTCGCTAGGCAGAGAGAAATGCGATCGTCTAAACCAGCGGCGACCAGGGCTTGGCCCCCGCCCTGGCTGGAGCCGTAGACGATGAGGTGCTTGCCGTCCCACTCCGGCCGGTTCGTGATGTAGTCGAGGGCGCGGATCAGGCGCAGGTACATCCCCAGGAAATAGCTGGTGTCGCGCGAGCTCGCTCCGATGGAAGCGTAATGCGCCAACTCACCCTTCTCCAGCGCCTGATAAAATGAGGCGGACTTGCCGTTGGGCAGACCGTGGGCGTTGAAGTCGATGGCGATGCATCCGAGCCTGGCGCCTTTGACCGCTTGCTCCAGCTGGGACCCACGAACGCCCGCGGAATGCGGAAACAGAACCGCCGGCAGCGATCTCTCCTTGGCGTGCTTCGGCATCGCAAGGTAACCGCTCAGCCCCTTCGTCCCCGGCACCGGAACCTGCACATCAAAGGTGACAACCGACGGATCCGGCGAATCCACCTCGGTAACGGTTGCGGGATCATGAGATTCCCGCACCGCGCGAAGCTTTGCTTCCCAGAAGCTCCAGAAGTCATCCGGCACCGGCATGCTCGGTTTGACCTGCCGCAGGGCTTCCACAGTGGGGGCCGGTTGCGTTGCGGGTGCACTTTGAGCCACAACAATTGGCTGCGGCAAGGCGTATAACACCAGGAAGACGGTTAGAATCAGGCGTCGCTGCATTGGTCGCCTCTGTAGGGTCCGCTTTGGCGGACGGGTTGCCTCTTGATCCGGATCATCATCAGAATCGTTTGAGGGCTCACTCTTGTCCACTCGCGCTTGCACGTCCATAGGGTTGATTGTTGTCGTTGCCGCGTTCGCGCTGGCTGCGGATCGTGCGCCTGTCGCGCCAACCGATCCGAAGAACAAGATCAGCTATACAAAGCAGATTCAGCCGATTCTTCAGCAGAGCTGCGCGAAGTGTCATCTGAATGGGAAGCGCAAGGGGGGTTTGGCGCTGGACACGCGTGATGACATTCTCAAAGGGGGCGAGAGCGGCGCGGTGGTGGACCCGCACAATCCGGATGAATCGTCGCTGATCACGCTGCTGACGATCAACGATGAGGATTCGCGGATGCCCAAGAACAAGCCGCCGCTGCCGAAGGAGCAGGTCGCGCTGCTGACGGAGTGGGTGAAGCAGGGGATGCCGTACGACGATGCGGCGAAGACGGCGACGACACGCTTTGTGGCGCAGGTTGCGCCGCGGAAGGTGGATGTGCCTGAGGTCGCGGGGGTGACGAATCCCATTGACCGGGTCTTGGCGTCCTACCTCAAGCAGAATGGTGTGAGTGCCGAGAAGCTCGTCGATGACCGCACCTTCGCGCGCCGCGTCTACATGGACACGGTCGGGCTGGTTCCTTCTCCGCAGGAGGTGGCGCAGTTCGAGTCGGATCAGCGGCCGGACAAGCGCGAGAAGCTGGTGGAGACACTGCTCGGGGACAATCGCCGCTACGCGGAGAACTGGCTGAGCTTCTGGAATGACGCGCTGCGGAACGATTACGAGGGGCCCGGCTACATCGACGGCGGTCGGCAGCAGATCACGCCCTGGCTGTACGAGGCGCTGGAGGCAAACAAGCCTTACGATCAGTTCGTGCGCGAGCTGGTGGCCCCCCCTACCGCGGCGTCGGAAGGTTTCGTGAAGGGAATCCTGTGGCGCGGGGCGGTGAGCGCGAGCCAGATTCGCGAGCTCCAGGCGGCGCAAAACATCAGCCAGGTGTTCCTCGGCATCAACATGAAGTGCGCGAGCTGTCATGACAGCTTCACTTCTGATTGGAAACTCAACGACGCGTACGGCCTGGCGGGCGTGTTCGCGGAGAAGCCGCTCCAGGTGTACCGGTGCGAGAAGGACACGGGGAAGGTGGCCCCCATCAAGTTCGTCTACTTAGAGCTGGGGAGCATCGATGCCAACGCGACTCGCGTGCAGCGGCAGCAGCAGCTCGCGGAACTGCTCACGAGCGAGAAGAACGGTCGCTTTGCGCGGACGATTGTGAACCGGGTCTGGGCAAAGCTGATGGGGCGCGGCATCGTCGAGCCCGTCGATGAGATGGACCGCGAGCCGTGGAATGCGGATCTGCTGGATTGGCTGGCGAATGATCTTGTCACGAACAAATACGATCTGAAGAAGACGATGGCCCGGATCATGACGAGCCGCGCCTATCAGCTTCCGCCGACGGCAATGCGCGAGCGCGAGGAGAAGTTTGCATTCGCCGGGCCGGTGGTGCGGCGGTTGTCGGCGGAGCAGTTTTACGACGCTCTATCAACGCTCACGGGAGTTTGGCAGGACAAGCCGGCCGCCAAGGCGCTGGAGTGCCGGCCGCTTCAGCTTCCGGCGAAGTGGGTGTGGGCGTCGGCAAAAGCCAACGAGAGCGCGCCGGAGGAGACCATCTTTCTGCGGAAGGTGATCGAGCTTTCCGATGCGCCGGATGAAGCGTTGGCAACAATCGCCTGCGACAACGGCTTTGAGCTGCTGATCAACGGAAAAACGGCGGCAAAGGGTGAGGATTTCACCAAGCCCAAGGTTGTTGATCTGAAGAAGCACCTGAAGCGCGGGACCAACGTTGTGGCGGTGGTGGCGCAGAACTTCCGGCCCGATCTCTCCAAGCCGCCGCGTAAGAATCCCGCGACGCTGCCGCAGTCAAAGGTGTCGAATCCGGCTGGTTTCCTGATGATCGCCAGCGCGCGCGTGGGGGAGAAGCTGGTGAACTTCGATTCCGGCGCCAGCTGGAAGGTTTCACGAGAGGAAAGCGAAGGGTGGGCTTCTTCTTCCTCATTTGACGCAAGCGCCTGGAAGCCGGCGGCAGAGCTGGGGGCGGTGGAGATGGGGCCTTGGAATGTGCTGGCGAAGATCGAGGGTGTGGCGAAGAAGAAAAAGTTCACGCTTCAGTACGATCAGCTTCGCGCGGTTTGGGCGCGCAACGATGCACTCATGACGGCGCTGGGGCGGCCGAACCGCGAGCGCGTGGTAACGCACCGCGATTCGCCCGCCACGATGCTTCAGCTCCTCGAGCTGACCAACGGCGCCACGATCACGCGCATCGTGACCGAGGGCGGCAAGCGCTGGGCGGACGAGGGATCGACGGATGAGATCCTGGTCCAGATGTACGCCCGGGCGCTGAATCGTCGGCCGACGGAGAAGGAGATGGAGATGGGGCGGAAGTTGGTGGGGACGCCGGCCAAGGCGGAGGGTATCGCGGATGTGGTCTGGTCGATCACGATGCTGCCTGAGTTTCAGTTGGTTTATTGACCGCTACGCCCTCACCCGTGCCCTTTCCCGGAGGAGGGACGGGTGCCGGGAGAGGGGGAATCTGCGCGGTGCAGCCTCCGCACGCGGGGCGGCTATATACGGAAAGCATTAACGAGAGGGCGCGAACCAAACAGGAAAATAAAACGTCTATAAGTGGGGGTTTGGAATATGGTTACACCTGATCTCAACAGCGATATGTGAATCTGATAGATTAGGTGGAGCTTCAGGGGGCAATGCAGGACTTGAAACCGGTGCCACGGCTGAAGGTTATCGACATGCTTGATCTGCGGATGCTTTCCCGGCGAGATTTCCTGAAGACGGCCAGCGCGGCGACGCTGGCTACTCTGGCGGCGGGTGCGCCGCGCGTGCTGGGTTCGCCGTCGCCCAAGACCGAGAAGATCAAGCCCACCTGCGACACGATCATCCTGCTGTGGATGGCGGGCGGGATGGCGCATACCGAAACCTTCGACCCAAAGCGGTATACCCCCTTCGAGAAGGGTCTGGCCAGCGAGAAGGTGCTGTCGACGTTTCCCGCCATCGACACAGTCGTCGATAACATCAAGATCAGCGCCGGCCTGGAGAACATTGCCAAGGTGCTGGACCGGGGGACGCTGATACGCTCGCACACGGTGGGCGATCTCGGCAAGATCCTGCACTCCCGGCATCAATATCACTGGCATACGGGATACGCGCCGCCGCAGACCGTGGCCGCACCGCATCTGGGCTCGTGGATCGCCAAGACGCTGGGGCCCAACAATCCGGTGATTCCGGCGTTCATCGACATCGGGCAGCGGCTGGACCTGGGCGAAGGGGAAGAGCTCAAGGCCTTTCACACCGCGGGATTCCTCGGGTCAGAGTTTGGACCCTTCATGATCTCAGAGCCGGCCCAGGCGATGGACACCGTGCGGCCGCCCAAGGGCATGAGCCCATCGAGGTTTCAGAACCGGGAGAAGTTCTACAAGTACCTCGTCAAAAACAGTCCCGCGGCGGATGTCGCTTCGGATTATCAGAAAGAATCGTTGCTGCGTTCAATCGATCAGGCGCATCGGCTCTTGAACGATCCGGCCGCGAAGGCGTTCGATCTGACGGCGGAGCCCAAAGAATCTTACGACGCTTACAACACCGGGAGATTCGGTCTCGGCTGTCTGCTCGCCAAGCGCCTGACGCAGGCGGGGGCGCGCTTCATCGAGGTCACCAGCGAATACATCCCGTTCCTCAACTGGGACACGCACGCCGACGGGCACAAGGTGCTGGTCGAGATGAAAAAGCAAATCGACCGCCCCATCGCGCAGCTCATCCTGGATTTGGAAAAGAGCGGGCACCTCGACCGCACCCTCATCGTCATCGCCTCAGAGTTCTCACGCGATCTGATGCTCGAGGGCAAGCCCGAGCTGAAGGTGCCTGACCAGGTCGTCGTCCCCGACACCATCACCGAGCCCGCGCACTACGGCATGCATCGCCACTTCACCGGCGCGGGAAGCGTGCTGCTCTTCGGCGGCGGCTTCAAGAAAGGCTTCCTCTACGGCCAAACCGCCGACGAGCGCCCGTGCACGACGATCAAGGATCGCATCACGATCGAAGACCTGCACGCGACGATCTATCGCGCCATCGGCATCGCCGCGGATCATCATTACATGATCGAGCAGCGGCCGTTTTATGTGACGAATAATGGCGAGGGGAAGGCGCGGATGGGGTTGTTTGCCTGATCCCGCAACTCGTGGTCAGACGAGGAGCCGCGGACTTTACGTGCGCGGCTTGATCATTGGTCGTTGCACGTGAGTTGCAACGCGACCCTCGCCCGCTACTCTGAAAGTCATGCTTCAAATCCCCAACCGCCTCTTACTTGGTCCTGGTCCTTCGCCTGTCCCGCAACGAATTCTTGACGCGCTGGCTCGGCCCACGATCGGGCATCTGGATCCGGTGTTTCTGAAGCTGATGGATGACATTCGTCTGATGCTGAAAGACGTCTTCCGCACCACCAATGAGATGACGCTGGCGGTTTCAGGGACCGGGTCGGCGGGGATGGAGACGGTGTTTGTGAACCTGATCGAACCGGGCGATCGGGTGCTGGTTTGCATCAACGGCGTGTTCGGTCAGCGGATGAAGGATGTGGCCGAGCGGTGCGGGGCGGAGGTGCACACAATCGAGGCGCCTTGGGGAACCGTCTTCGATCAGGATGCGGTCATCGCCGAGGCGAAGAAGGTTCAGCCGCGTGTGGTGGCGATCGTGCACGCCGAGACGTCAACTGGTGCGCATCAGCCGGTGGATCGATTGGGGCCGGCGGTGCGTGAGATGGGGGCGCTGTTTCTGCTGGATTGCGTGACGTCGCTGGGCGGGGCGCCGGTGGAGATCGATCGGTGGGCGGTGGACGCGGCGTACTCCGGGACGCAGAAGTGCTTGTCTTGCCCACCAGGACTATCGCCGGTCACGCTGTCTCCGCGGGCAGTGCAACGATTAGAGCAACGGAAGAAAAAGGTTCAAAGCTGGTACCTGGACCTGTCGATGGTGCGCAACTACTGGGGCCAGGAGCGGGCGTACCACCACACCGCGCCGATCAACATGCTGTACGGCCTGCACGAGGCGCTGGCGATCGTGCTGGAAGAGGGGCTGGAAGCGCGCTTCACGCGGCATCGCAAGGCGCACGAGAAGCTGCGAAACAACCTGAAGTCGATTGGCATTGGGTACGTCAGCCAGGAAGGACATCACCTTCCGATGCTCAATGCCGTGGCGATTCCGGCAGGCATGGAAGACGCGCCAACCCGCAAGCGACTGCTGGAAGAACACAACATCGAGATCGGCGGCGGCTTAGGCGCATTCAAAGGCAAGGCTTGGCGCATCGGGCTGATGGGCCATGGCGCTACTGAGCAGAATGCGGATCGCGTGACGGACGCGTTGAAGACGCTGATGAAGTAACGCAACGGGTGCTTCACGCGCGGGAGCGTGACGATCACAGGGCGATGTCATCCGAAGTAGAACTGCCCGGCGGCTCTGCCGCGGGTGACGAGTGTAAGAATCAACGCTTTCTCTACCGATTCGCCATGACCATCTTCCGTGCGGCGGCGACAATCGTCTGCTGCTCATTCGCATACGGCGCGGGCCGGTCGTAGAAGGTATAGGCGTTCGGCTCATATCCCCCTTCCAGCTTGTGCTGCTCGGTCACCAGGTAGCCGACTTGATCGTTGCAGTAGCCGAGCGCCCAGACGTTGTCGGCGTCGGTGTCGCGCGCGAGCGCCGCCTCGAGCGCGTATCCGATCTCCTGGACAGGTTCTCCACCGATGGCGATGAGCGAGAGCGGGCCGACGCGGAGGTGCTGCATCACCGTGCTGACCCCCTTGGGCAGGTCGCCGGCGCGAAGGCGGTCGAGCGTGCGCTTGGCCCATGTGGCGCGGACGGTGTGGCCGGGGGTGCTGGTGTCCTGCATGAGCTGCTGGAGTTCCGATTCGCCCTTGGAAGAGCCGAAGGGGAGAACCAGCTCGACTTCCTGCGCGGAAAGAGTCGCGGAGGGTCGCGTGGTGATGTAGCGCGTGGCGCGCGAGACGGCATGCCCCAGTTCATTGCCGACGTGATCCAGCTGCTCCCTGCTGGCCGACGCGAAGGAGCCGTCAATCTGCGGGCGGATGTTTCCGAAGCAGCCGGGCAGGAAGAGCGCGGCGCATCCCAGCGTTGATTCGATGTGGGCACGCGCGACGCCGGGATAATCGGGAGAGATGACACCTTCAGAGCCGACCTTGGTCGTCGGATGACAGGAGAAGGTGAACAGCGCCGCAAGAGGGCGATCGTGCGGGCCCTCGACGAGGAGCACACGCGCGCGATGATCGACGACCCCTGCGAAGTTGACGGAGAATTGCGTCTGGCCGGGAAGCGGTCGGCGGTTGACGTTAAAGTAGGCCGAGCCGGCGCCGAGGCCCAGGTTCACCGGGAGGAGGTGCCGCGCGGCATCGACGGCGGCCTGCACGGCGGCGGCTTCCACCTTGCGCAGGAAGTTTGGATCCGGCGTCATCCCGAGGTTGTGCAGCATTGCAGGCGCGCAGTGCGTGTGGCTGGCGGCAATCAAAATGTGCGCGGGCGGGATGCCGGTCCTCGCCTGGATCTGCTGGCGGACTCGCTGGGTGAGCGCCAGCTCGATGCCAATGACATCAAGCGTGATGATGCAGATCGAAGACTGATTATCCCGGAAGACGATGGCGCGGGCGTCCAGGGGATAAAGGACCGCGTGAGAGGGATTCTTGCTCAGGTGACCTTGGAGGATCAGACCTGGTTCAGGGGTGAAATCGGAAGAGCCGACGCCGGCGTACATGTCTTGCTCCGTGGCATGCGCGTCTCGCCCATGCTGAATTGATCGTTGGGCCAGACGCTCATGCTTACAATTTTACTTGAGCTGGTCGGCGTTGAGCGCTACTTTTTTGTAGGCGGCGGCGTAGCGTTCGATTTCGTCGGGTCGGTAGTGTTTGAACCAGGGAACGCCGAGGATTCGCTCGACGAGCGCTTCAGAATGGGGCAGCGAGCCTCTGGGTTGGCGGACGTCTCGGTGGGCGAAGACGATGCGGGTCGGTTTGCCGTCGTGATAGACGTCCGCTTCGTTGAGGAGGGGGTGGAGGTGCATGGGGAAGTTCGCGGCGCGGCGGGAGCCGCCGCCTTCAGCTTGGACGGCCTCGATGTAGTTCCCGACGGGCAGCCCCCCAAGTTCCTCGGGGATGTAGTGACCAAGCGGGTTGTACCAGCCGCCCATGTTGCTGTTGGATTTGGGATCGACGCGGTGCGGACGGAGGCCCGGAACTCCTTCGAGCAAATCCCAGAAGTGGTTCATGGCTTTGCGGATCTCTTCGCTGCGGGCCGGGTAATGCTTGAGCTGCACGCGGCCCATGGCGGCTGCGGTCTGGTTCATGCGGCCCTTGATGCCGCCGAGGGGCATGCCGGTGGGGATGCTGTCCGGCGCGCTGATGCGCTTGAGGTTCGGATCGGTGATGTCGCTCTTCATGCGCTCATAGTGAGCGAAGGCGACGGCGCGTTCGTAGATGGTACGGTCGTTCGTCCAAAGCATGCCGCCTTCACCGGCAGGAAGGGATTTGGAAGCCATGAGCGATGCGGCGGAGACATCGCCGAAGGTGCCAGCCATGCGGCCCTTGTACAGGGTGCCATGCGCATGCGAGCAGTCTTCGATCAGCTTGAGCTTGTGGCGCTTGCAGATGTCGACGATCGGGTCCATGTCACACGGATGGCCGCAGTAGTGGACGACCATGACTGCCTTGGTGTTGGGCGTGATGCGGTGCTCAATGTCATTGGGATCGATGCAGACGGAGTTGGGTTCGATGTCGGCAAAGATGGGGGTGGCGCCGAGGGAGAACAGTTGCAGCCCGCTGGCCCAGTAGGTGAGGGAGGGCATGATCATGTCGTCGCCGCGACCGATACCGCAGGCGAACATGGCTTCGTGCAGGGATGCCGTGCCGTTGCAGCTGCCGAGGGCGTACTTGGCGTTCATCCACTTGGCGTAGTCGTGTTCAAACTTCTGGGTGATGTCCCAGCCGGACATGGTGCCGGCGCGCAGCACTTCCAGCACAGCTTGTTCGTCCTCCTGCGTAACGATCGGCCAGTGGAAGAGCGATTTGTCTTCCTGAGGGACGGACTTGGGGCCGCCTTTGACGGCGAGAGTCTCAGATGTGGCGAGGGGCATTCAAGTTTCTCCGGTGGTGTGGCATTGTAAAGACGAACGCAGAGACGCAAAGGAGCAAACGGGCAAAGGTCGCTTGCGCAGGGCGGGATCTCCCCGTGGCGGAGGTGTCACCACGGACAGGATGCCCGTGCTACGGATCGCCGTGTAATTACTTGTTCACCTTGGCGGTGATCGTGACATGGCCGGTTAGCCCTGTAAGTTCGATGGTTTCATCATCAACCTTCTGCGGTTGATCAGCGAGCGCGGCGGAGGTGACCTTGTAGCCCTCAGGGAGGCGGAGGCGGAGCTGCGCGCGGCCGGGAAGTGTGGGTGGAAGGTCAATCTCGGCAGTGACTTCGCTCCTGCTGATGTGGGACGTGAGCGTGAAGGATGTGGGGCCGAAGGCGGTTGGGGCGTTTTTCACTTGGATAGTTTGTCCGTCGGCGAGCCAGGGGCGAGGGGTGGCGAAGCAGAGCCTTAAGGTTTCGGATTTCCCGTCGTCATTCAGATCGTAATCCTGCACGAGGAGGTAGCGGAGTTGCTGGAGGAAGCTGGCGTTAGCGGCGCTGTTGGGTGGCAGATAGAACTGCCGGCCGAAGGAGTCGAGCTGGCCGAGGCTGGAGGCTTCCCCGTCGATGAACGTGTCGCGGGTGAAGCCCTGCGCGAGCTTGCCATAGAAGCTGACTAAGGCGCGGTCGGGCTCATCGCGCTGGAGGAGGAGCAGCGCGTAGCGCATGCCATAGAGGTCGTTGATCTTGGGGGCGTTAAGCCAGAAGCTCTTGCCGTAGGAGACGCGAGTCATGCCCATGCACAGACCGCCTTTGGTCTGGAGATATTTCGTCACCTCGTCAGAGGTGGGCGAGTTATACGCAAACACCCCCGAGCCCAGAATGTAATTGATCATGAGGTTCCAGTAGCCGCCGATGCGGGTGTCGTAGACGGGATCGTGAATTTCTTCTTCGCCGCTGAGGGCGACGGGGAGGAACGGAGGGTTGATGTCGCGGCGCTTGGCTTCTTCGACCGCGGCGAGGATCACCTTGCGATATTCAGTCGCCGTTGCGGCAAGCTGCTGGGCGCGCTCTTTTTCTCCAAGATCTTCCAGCATGACAGACATGTCGCGCAGGGCACGCCAGCAGTTGGCGTTGCTGTTGAGCGAGTAGACGCGGGTTTCGATGTCGCCGCAGTATTTCTCGCGCGGGAGCATGCCGGTCTCTTTTTCCCGGCCGCCCAGGATGACGTTGATCTCCTTTTCCCAGAGAGCGCGGTGCGACTCCAGCCACTGCTTGTCGCGCGTCAGCGAATAGACGTGGGCGAGCATCTGGAGCTTGAACGCCGCCTGGTGAAACTCGAGACCTTTGCGGGTGAAGTTGAAGAGCGGGACCATCGCGCGCTTTGCGTCGTCGACCTGTCCCCAGAGGGCCAGTGCGCGGGTGGCGTCGCCTCCTTCGCCGATGTAGAGGCGCGCGTACTGGTTGCCGGCGCTGTAGCGCATCGCGTCGCCGTGCATCATCATGTAGTTGGCGATGATCGTGGCGCGCCAGGCGTTGTTGACGACGGGCTCCGGGACGGTGACGGTGGCGCCGCGGGCGAGGAGGTCGTTCCAGGTCTTGATGCACAGCTCGCGGTGAGAGAAGTAGGTTGCGGAGTCGAGGCGCTTAGGTAGGGGCTTGCCATCAACAGGCTTGGTGAAGACGACGAGAAAGGCGGATTCACCCTTCTCAAGGAAGGCGAAGAGCGTGCTGCGGTATTTGTTCCAGAGCCACTGGTCATCAAAGGCGGCGACGGCGGAGGCGGGCGCAGCGGTGCTGGTGGAGGGGCTGGTGGTGGGAATGGGGCCGCGAACGACGCCCAACTCTTTGGGCTCGGGAAGACCTGCGGCCAGCGACTCTTCGTCGTTGCTGGAGGAGAAGTAGTCGTGACCGGCTTCGAGCTGCGCCTCGACCTTTCCCGATTTGCCTTCGAGCAGCGTGAGGCGGATGAAAACGGCGCCGGATCTGGCAAGGGCGGGATCGGTGCTGGCGAAGGCTTCCTGGAGGTACAGCTGATCGTTGTGGCGGTACTTGAGCTGGACGATGGGAAGATAACCTTGATCGAGTTTCGGCCCCTCGAGGCGCGTGAGATCCTGGCCGAACGGCTCGAGCTCGGGGCCCACCATGATATGAACCGGAATGCCTGCTTCATTGCGCCAGTTCGGCTGGTTGGCGATGGCGTTAATCTGCGAGCCGTTGCTGAGCAGGCGCGCTTTGACCGGCGACGCCGGGGCGCTGAGGTTGATGGGATAGTGACGGAATCGTGTGTCGACGTAGCGCAGGGGAGGGAGGAGCTTTTCAAAGAACGCGTAGGTGGGACCGTCCGGTTGCTTCAGCGCCGCTTCCGCCCACACGTCGATCTTTGATGTGAGGGCTTCCCTTGTTGTCGGCAGCGCTCCTGTGGCGGCGGGCGAGGGTGCGGCGGGCGCTCGGCTCTGCGCGCGCAGGGACGTGAAATAAAACTGCGCGATCGCGATGAGGCAGATGAGCCACGCCGTTGCACGTGGTTGTTGCATGACTTACCTTGGCGCTGCGCCGCGACCGCGTCGCGGCAGGGACCGCAAACGATTTCCCCTGAATAACGCCAATGGTCGTCACTCCCGCCGCTGTTGCAACCCCCCACCCGCAGGCGACCCTCGCCGCCCGCGATATCTTGCTCGACGGCGGCAACGCCTTCGATGCCGCGGTGGCTGCGATGCTCGCTCTGTGCACCGTCCAATCGCACCAGGTGGGCCTCGGAGGCTACGGCGGAAATCTGGTCGCATACGTCGCGCGCGAGCGGAAGGTGATCGCCATTGATTTTGATTCTCGCGCACCGCATGCGTTCCGCCCGGAGCTTTTCCAATCACTACCAGATCGCATGCTCGGCTATCGCGCCATCACCGCGCCCGCGGTCCTGGCGGGGCTGGATCTGGTGCTCAAGACACGGGGAACCAAAACCTGGAAACAAGTCACCCGACGTGCAATTGAGATCGCGGAGGAGGGATTTGCAACCGATGAAGCTTCGGCGCGCTTCCTGGCCGCCTGGGAACAGAAGACCGATGCCGAATCGCGAAAGCATTTCTTCCCCAACGGGAACGTGCCCAGGGCGGGCGAGCGCTGGGTGCAGAAGGACTTGGCGCGACTGCTGCGGCGGATCGGCGCAGAGGGAATTGATTCGTTCTACCGCGGAGACATCGCCCGGCACATCGTGTCGCACATCCGCGCGCACGGCGGCATTATCTCAGAGCGCGATTTCGACCAGTCCCTCGCGCGGGCAACGGAGCCGGTGACAACGAGCTACCGCGGCCATGAGCTGAACGTGCCTCCCCCGCCGGCAGGAGGGTTGACCACGCTCCAGATCTTGAAGGTGCTGGAGCACTTCGAGCTTGCGAAGACCGAACGCTGGGGTTCAAACTACTTCCATCTCTTCGCGCAGGCCGCCCTGTTGTGCTGGAAGGATCGCGCGCGGGCGCTGGGAGATCCGGATGTGGTCAAGATCCCGGTGGAGGAGCTTCTTTCTCCGGCGAATATCCAGGCGAAAGTGCGGGAGATGAGCGGCGGTCTTCCTGCGCATCCGCCGCAGTCGCGCGATCGCATGAACCACACCGCCAACGTCACCATCACGGATTCGCAGGGCAACGTCGTCTCGATGACCGCCACGCAAGGTTTCGTCTTCGGCTCGCAGGTGGTGATCCCGGAGACGGGCCTCGTCATGAACCACGGCATGTCGCGCTTCGACTACGGCAATCCCGACCTTCCGAACGCACCGGCGCCGGGCAAGCGCATGCACCACAACATGGCCCCAACAATCGTCCTGCGCGACGGCCAGCCGCGCTTCGCGTTCGGGCTCCCCGGCGGGAGCAAGATCATCACCGTCACGGCGCAGCTTGCGATCAACTTCATCGACTTTGCAATGACGCCTGAGCAGTGCGTCTTCTCGCCGCGCGTGCACACGGAAACTGGCGAGCCGCTGTCGGTCTCCAGCGCGGTGACAGATGCAACGATTGCGGAACTGGAGCAGATGGGGCACCGCGTTGTGCGCGGCCAGACCGTCGGCGGCCCGAAGGACCAAATCGCGGGCTGCGCCAGTGCGCTGATGATCGATCCGTACGGCGGCCGTCCCACCGTCGCATCCCAGGCAGCGCGAGAAGCGGCAATGGTGCTCGACGAATAACACCTGCAAAAACATGACGCCTACAATGGCCCCATGATTCAGCGCAGCATTCGCGGCGTCATATTCGATCTGGACGGCACCCTCGCCGATACATTCCCCGTCATCGTTGACGCGTGGAACGCCGGCGTCGCGCCGATCATGGGGCGCGAGTATAAACCCGATGAAGTCATCTCGCGCTTCGGCGAGCCCGAGCCGATCATGATTCGCAATGAAGTCGGCGACCGTTGGGAGGAAGCGTGCGAGCGCTATTACGCGCACTATGAAAAGCATCACGCCAGTTCCGTGCAGCCGTTTGAAGGCATCGAAACGATGCTGCGCGAGGTGAAGCGGCGCGGGCTCGCGGTGGGGCTCGTCACCGGCAAAAGCCGGCGCAGCGCCGACATCACGCTCAAAGATCTCGGCTGGAGCGATCTGTTCGCCAGCGTCATCACCGGAACCGACATGAAGAAGCAGAAGCCGGAGCCGGATGGTCTCATCGACTGCGCCAAAGCGATGGGCATGAACCCCGCCGCGTGCGCCATGGTCGGCGATTCCCCTGCCGACATCGGCGCCGGCAAAGCGGCCGGCATGATGACCATCGTCGCCGCCTGGCACTCGGTCTATTTGGAGAAGCTAAAGGGGATGCAGCCGGACGCGTGGGCGCACACACCCGCAGACGTAGTCACACTCATCAACAAATGACGAAATCAGTGACGAATGAATAGCTCGATCGCCCTTTCATTCGTCACTGATTCGTTCATCGTCATTTGGTCGATCAGTCGTTGTCCGACCCGGCCACCTTCACAAGCTTGTTGTACAGGCCGAGGATCAGGAACGTGGGCGCCCATTCGCCGACGAACAGGGCGTCGTGCCGGCGGCCCATCAGGCGCAGCGCCATTGAGCAGCCGATGGAGCCAACGGCAGCCCACAGGAACAAGTCGCTGGGCAGCTTGGCCGTCTGCTGTTCAATGCTTCGCGCAATCACGCCTTCTTCATGTTCGGGGGGTGTGTAGGTACGCATGGTGAAATCCCTTCCGCTGAAAGAGACAATCTTCCGCTGCTGCCGATCAGCAGCGGTCTGGAGAAGGGACTGCAAAGGAAATGCCCGCGAGGAGCTGATCATCTAACGAATGGCCCATTTAGCCATTGAAGCTGAAGCGTTACCGCTCCTTCATCGATGGCTGAATCACCAGATCTCCAGAAGATCAAAGCGCCCTAACCTACCTGCGTAATTTGGATCAGGTTCAGCTTGTTACCCGATGAGCCTGCTAGAGGTGCGACCGTCAGTTTGCCATCCTTGACCGTGACGGTGGCGCTGCCACTCAGCCAGCGCTTCTTCGTCGTCGGTCTGCCTTTGACAACGGTGACCCCTTCCACGGCGATGCCGTAATTCCCGCTCGTGCTGGTTGGATCGCCGGCGGCCATCCAAACGGCATACTTGCCGTTCGGTACCGAAACCTGCCAAGCCGCGCCGTTCATCACCGCGCCGGTGTCGAAGCGCTCGTCCGGGCTGATCGCGCTGTTGCGGTTGAACATGTTCTTGGAGATGTCGCTGCTCCACCCGTACTTATAGCCGCTGGATTTCTTGCTGAACGAGTAACCAATGTCGGTCCGGAACTTCGGATAAGTGAACGTGCTGTTGCCGGGCTGAAAGTTCACATTCAGCTTGAACAGCTTCATGTTGGTGACGGTGAAGCTGAGCGTCACAGGAGCGCCCGCCACGCCGCTGCCGTTGCCGCCCTCATACGGCGTGATCGTCAGCGTGTGCGTGCCCACCGTCGGCGTCCACGGATTGTACCCGCCGCTGGGCGTGTTGCCCTGGATTGCAAACGGCCAGGTGTTCTCCGTTTGGATGTTCTGTCCGTCGATGTTGAAGATCACCGATCCAACGGCGTTGGCGGTGTCCGCTCGCACGCTGAAGCGCCCAAGGTCCGGCAGATTCAACGTGCTCTTGGAACGGAACAGCCCGAGGTTCGCTCCCGTGTCGGCATTCACCAGGCGCACCGCCGTAACCGCCGGCAGCTCGTGCACCTTCAGCAGCAGGATGTTCATGCCGCCCTTGGACGCGTCCGCGTACTGCGAGACGTAGAGGTTTCCGGTCTTGGGATCTTCGACGACATCGACCGGCCCGGCCAGTCCGTCCATGCCAGTGGCGTTCACGAGCGTCAGCTTGGAGCCATCGGTGCTGGGGACGAGGTAGACGATGTCGCTGCCGCCGGAGTAGCGAGCCATCAGCACCTTGTTCTTCAGCCGCCCGCCAAAGCTGTTGGACTGATACGTAAGCATGCCCGTCGGCGCGTAGTCCTGGCCAAGCACGGAGGCGGCGCGCTTGAAGTTGGATTGCGGGTTGGTGCCAACCGGGTACTGCGTAACTTCCTCGTAGTCTACACCGCTGGTGGGATTACCACCGTTGAGGACGTACTCGCTGCGAAGCGGATTCGGATGGCCGTAGTAACCGCCCTTGACGACGTCGAAGACGTAATCGTTTTCGGTAAACGGCGCGTTGGTGATCGCGGGCGGATTGTTGCCCGGCCCGGCGGGCGTCGATCCGCCGGCAAACGAGCCGTTGGATCCGACATAGATATGACCGTTCGGATGGAACGTGAAGTCGAAACCGTTGCGAATGCCCGTCGCGTATAGCGTCACCGGCGCGCCCGAGGCGTAGGGGTTGTAGGTGCCGCCCCCTTCGGAGGTGGTGACGTTGAGCGTGCCGCTGATGTTGTTCACGTCCATGCGCCACATGGCGGCAGTCATGAGATGCTCGGCGCGGGCCCACGCGGGGTCGGGCGCTCCCAGTGAGTTCATCGCCCCTTGATTCATGTAGAGCGCGCCGTCGGGACCGAAGTGAATCTGGTTGTTCAGGTGATCGCGCACAGAGCGCGGCATGCCCACGATCACGTCCTGGTAAATCCCCAGGTTGGCGCCCGTCAGCTTGGAAATCTTCCCGGTCCAATCGGTGGCGGTCTGGCCGTTGTCAATCGCCTGCGAGTGAGACACCCACAGGATCAGGTTGTTCGCGGTGGAAGCCGGATCAAACTCCAGACCGATCATCCAGCGCGCCCCGCCATTGTTGTCGGCGACGGTGCTGATCGTCTGCGGGTTAGCGAGCTGGCCGTCGCCTTGGATGTCGTAGCGGATGATCGTCCCATCCTGCACGCCCGCGTACAGCTTCCCATCCGGTCCGATCGCCAGGCCCGCAAACTGCTTATTCTGCGCCGCTGGAAGGTTCACGTGATCAAAGCGCACGTACGGGTCGGCCGACTGCACCTTATTGTTCGTCGTGAAGGTGATCGTGTACGGCACAAACGAATTGCCCGCTGTATCTTTCACGCCGCTGGTAATTTCCCAGGTGTAGCTGGTGTTCGCCGCCAAGGTCGCTGCCGGCCGAGTGACAATGCCGTCGCCGCCGCCGGTGGTTGTGCTGATCGAATTGACGAACTGGTTATCGCTTGTGCGGTAGAGTCGAACGGTATCGGTCGAGAGCGTCGACGCATCCACACCCGCGCCCGCTGTAACCAGATTCACACTGGCGGAGAGAAACCCATCACGGTTAATGGTGCCGCCGTTGGCGGGCGTGCTCGAGCGGATCGTCGGCTGCGCCGCGGCCACGCTCATCGCGTTCGCCTTCAGCGAATACTCCTGAATCTGCGTGAAGACATTGCCCGCAAAGGAGTTGGGCGCGTCAATGGCATGCGATGCAACCGAGAGAAGCTGGCGCTTTTCCAGCGTTTCCACGGCGACAGAGAGAGCGGCGTCCCGACGGGACCGATCACGGCGAATTAACTTGAACATTAGGTTTCCTCTGAGATCACCCACGCCCGACCGCGCCAACCGCAGGGGGAGGGAACAACACCAAAATCATCGCGGCGAGAGCCGGGACAAATTAAGACAAAACCATAGGACCGGCAACGTGATAAAGAGGAACACCGCCGCTATTTTGTTTCACCACATTCAGACGGATTTTCGGCGTAACTCTTTGCGGCATCAGCAGTAGCTACAGAATAAGAAATAAGGATCGGCGATTATGGGTAAACAACTGAAATGGGGGATTCTTGCGACAGGCAACATCGCCGGAACCTTCGCCAAAGCCCTGCCGCACAGCAAGACCGGAAAGCTGGTGGCGGTGGGAAGCCGGTCACAGGAATCCGCCAATCGTTTTGGCGATGAGTTCAATGTTCCGCGGCGGCATGGTTCGTACGAAGCGTTGCTGGCGGACCCGGAAGTGCAGGCTGTTTACATCGCCACGCCGCACCCGCAGCACGCGGAGTGGACGATGAAGTGCGCCCAGGCCAGGAAGCACCTGCTGGTCGAGAAGCCCATCGGCCTGAATCACGCCGAGGCGATGGCGATGATCGAGGCGGCGATCGAGCATGACGTGTTCCTGATGGAAGCCTTCATGTACCGCTGCAATCCACAGACGGTTCGGCTGGTGGAACTGATTAAAAGCGGCGCGATTGGCGACGTTCGAGTCATCCAGGCGACGTTCAGCTTTCACTGGCCGAAGCCTTGGAATGCTGAGTCGAGGATTACCTCCAATGCGCTCGGGGGCGGAGGGATCCTGGATGTGGGGTGTTATCCGGTTTCAATGTCGCGACTGATCGCGGGGGCGGCAACCGGGAGAGATTTTGCCGACCCGATTGACGTGAAGGCGAGCGGGCACCTGGGCGTCACTGGTGTGGATGAGTGGACGTGCGCGGTGCTGAAGTTCCCGGGGGAGATCGTGGCGCAGGTGTCAACCGGCGTGCAGGTGAACCAGGAGAACGTGGTTCGGATCTATGGATCCGAGGGGAGCCTGTTTGTGCCGCATCCCTGGGCGCCCGCGAAGGAGGGAGGCATCGAGACGATCTACCTGCAACGCTCCACGGCGAAGGAGCCCGAAGCGATTCGCGTGGAGACGAGCGAGTGGCTGTATGCGATCGAAGCGGATGTGGTGGCGCGGAACATCGCGCGGCGACAGGCGCCCAGCCCTTCGATGAGCTGGGAGGACACCCTGGGGAACATGAAGACGCTGGATGCGTGGAGGGCGCAGGTGGGCGTGGAATATGACGCGGAGAAGCCGGAGCGTTTCGCGAAGACGACGATCTCCGGGCGGCCGCTGGCGATCGGGAGCAAGGGGAAGATTCCCCACGGAACGATTCCGCACCTGGAGAAGAGCGTTTCGCGGCTGGTGATGGGGTGTGACAATCAGCCGACGCTGGCGCACGCGGCGGTCATGTTTGATGACTTCCTCGAGCGCGGCGGCAACGCGTTTGATACTGCGTTCATCTATCGCGCGGGTTTCTATGAGCGGCTGCTGGGACAGTGGGCGAAGAACCGCGGCGTGCGAGAGCAGATCGCGGTGATCGTGAAGGGAGCACATACCCCCTACTGCTACCCTAAGTATTTCACGGAGCAGCTCCACGAGAGCCTGGAGCGGCTCCAGATGGATTACGCGGACATTTACATGCTGCACCGGGACAATCTCGAGGTACCGGTGGGGGAGTTTGTGGATGTGCTCAACGAGCACGTGCGAGCGGGAAGGATCCGCGCGTTTGGGGGGAGCAACTGGACGCTGGAGCGCGTGGCGGAGGCAAATGCGTATGCGGCGAAGAACAACCTCCAGGGATTCAGCGTCGTGAGCAACAATTTCTCCCTGGCGCGGATGGTGGAAGCGCCGTGGCCGGGGTGTGTGTCTTCCAGCGATCGCGCCTCACGGCGGTGGCTGGAAAAGCATCAGATGGCGCTCCTGGGGTGGTCGAGCCAGGCGCGCGGATTCTTCATCGAAGACAAAGCGCATCCGCAAAAGCGTGAGGATGCGGAGCTCGTGCGGTGCTGGTATTCCGAGGATAACTTCGAGCGGCTGCGCCGGGCGAAGGAGCTGGCGGCGAAGAAGAACGTGCGGCCGATCAACATCGCGCTGGCGTACGTGCTTCACCAGAAATTCCTGACTTTTGCCCTGATCGGGCCGCGCGTGCTGAGCGAGACGCGAACCAGTTTGCCGGGAGCGTTTCTGGAACTGAGTGAGGCTGAGGTGCGCTGGCTCGACCTGGAGGATCACTCGTAGTACGTCGACTCGGTTTGCTCTTTGTAGAGTTGGTGCAGGCCTTTGATCGTGGGAATGAGGACGACCGTCAGAACCGCAAGCACCGCAACAAGGCTGATGGTGTAGGAGAGGCGCCGGCGCGAGCGAATGCCAGGGAGCTGCCCCAGCCATGCGGAAATCGGGGCGGCGGCAAGGATGAGCGCATGCGGGGTTGTCACTTCGGCGTAGAAATGTCCGGCAACGATAAGGCCGGGGAGGAGCACAGCGCTGACCACGACCGCGCCGCCGGATGCGGTCAATCTCAACCACCACGAGAGAAGCAGTGCCGCGGCAAGGACGACGGCGACCGAGCCGCTGAGTTGGCCGAAGCGCTGGGTGCCGGAGTTCATCAGCACCAGCGCGGTGGCGATTGAGGTGATGAAGAGGACCGCCGCAACGAGCGCGCCGGGGACGCGGGTTGCCAATCTCTCCAGCGCGAACCACCAGACGAGTCCCCCTGCCGCCACGACGCCGAGGGAGACGAAAAACTCCTGCTTGGGCAGGTTGGTTTCGACAGGGCGGAGCAGCAGCCACATCGCCCCGAGCACGGTGATCACGGCATAGGCGAAGAAGAGTGATCGCTGGCGCGGGAGCAGGCTGGCGAAAATGGAGGCGAGCGCGCCCAGCATCGCGAAATGCGGAAGCCACCCTTCGGCTTCCTTGGGAGGAAGTCGCAGTTTTCCCGTGATGCCGAAGTACGCGAGCGTGAATCCCCCCGCCAGCGCCACGGCCAGGCCCCAAGCTGAAGTCACCCGCGGCCCCCGCCGTGGAAACGCCGAGAGCGGCACCAGAATCGCGCTCAGCAGAAAGGGCAGAACGACGCCCCAGAGCATGTCGTGTGTCGTGATCATGATGACTTTCTTAGCCTGCGTTGGCGTCTCGCCCATGCCTTTGCGTTTGCATGGACGAGACGCCGATTGGTGCGTTACTGCTTCACCGCTTCAAAGCTGATGACGAGGTGGACGTCATCACCGATGCCGCCTTGCAGACCGGTCATGCCGAAGTCGCTGCGCTTGAGGTCCACTTCGGCTTCCCAGCCGCTGCGTGTTTCGCCAGGCTTAAGGCCATTGCCTTCACCGGTCTTGGTAATCGGG
>DASVUC010000084.1:0-19673 GCA_036387255.1 Tepidisphaeraceae bacterium
CAAATCCGCGAACTAAGACAACAAGGCCAAACCTGGCCCCAAATCGCCACCACCCTCGGACTAACCTTCAGCGCCGTAGACCACCACGCCAAAGCCATCCGCAAAGAAGACAAGCCAGCGCAAACCGCCTTACCAAACGCCCACATCGGGCAGCTAGTAGATGACCCGGAATAACTCGCCTATTGTTGAGGAGCAACTTCTTCGGAGGCTCTGATGATCACGTTTGGCGGAGAAGCAGTTCTCAACGAGGTCTACAAGTTAACTGGTGGTATACGGGGTGCGGTTGCTGATTTTGATGCAGTTGCGGCGATGCTGGAGTGGGATGTAGCTGAGGTGAAGAACGTGGCCACGGAACTTCGAGATGCAGGCTACCTTCGCGTAACGTTTGGCGGCGCTTCTTTAACCGCCGCCGGTCACGCCGCGACCGCTTGAATCACCAAATCTGCGACTGAGTTAATCGAAAGGAACGCCGAGTGGCTGTCTAGAAACGGGTAGAAGATCCCCGGGCGGGATTCCTGTACAACATCAGTGAGTCTATTGCATTAATGGACTGGCGCTATCCTTCTCTGTTGCACTCGGTGCAGCATGGAATGATGATAATAGCCAGCGACTACTCCGGGCAGCATCAACACGCCTCTCACGAGGCTCACTCCTTTGTCGTAACAACCGCCGATGCTGTTCACGATTGGCAACCAATCCGGACTGCGTTTCGCAAACGATGGCTGCCGGATGGTCGACGAATCTCGTTCAAGAAGCTGAGCAAGCCACGTCTTCGCCGGGCACTCGCACCGTTTCTTGTTTCTGCGGCGGCACTTCGCGGCAACGCCATTACGTTTCTCATCGACCACCGTATAGAGAGCATGATGGAAGGTGGAGCTGATGCGTTAATGGAGGCGTTTCCAGATTGCTTTCCTCCAGGAACCCCGAAAGGCACTGTTGAGAAGATGTTCCGGCTTGCGAGTCTGCTTGCGCTCTTAATCACGGGGTTGAGGCGCGAAGATCAGATATCGCGTTGGATAAGCGATCATGATGAGACGTTAGAGACCTTTGATCGGCGCGAGAGGTTTGCCCGGTTGTGTGCCTATGTGAGCTTTCTAATGAGTGGGTGGGCGCATCCCGCTGACAATGAGTTCTGCACGACTGAACACCCGGCGACTCCCGAATGGGCAGAAGATCTTCTGTCGATCTGTGATGTCCTGGCAGGGAGTTACTGCCAATTGAGTAGTTCTATCCCTGCCTCATGTGGTTCAGAACTGTGGACGCGTATAGTGCCCTCAGTTAACGTCGAGTCGCGAGCTCGTGAGGTAGGAACGTGGCTTTGTTCAGCACGCGGCAACCTGCGTCACATCCTGCTACGTCTGGAATTGGATCACTCAGGACTACCGCGAGCTTCGGCACAGTTCTTTGCTGGAGCTTTTAACGCGCAGCCACAGGTGGTATGGCATCCATGATTATGAAGCCACTCTCACTTGAAGCTCGTGAGGCTAAGGGGCTCATCGTCATTGATCCGCGTACGGCCCGACCGACTGTACATCTTACCTTCCTTCAGAAGAGAGCTCACCGCGTTGTTGTAGTCTTTGCTGCTGTATCGGCAGAAGTTCTGGGACAGCGCCTGGAGCCGAAGCTGCCTGCGAGTAAACGGAGACTTCATGCGAGACGCAAGAATGACAAGTTGCTCGCTCACCTCAGTCGGATCAGCCAACTCTGCGGGTGGAGTGATATCAAAAAGGAATTCAGAAGAAGCAAATTCGTCCTTTAAGAATTCACGGCGCGCCTTGCACATCGCGTCGTTCATGAGATCGATCCCGTGACCACTACGCGTCGCATAGACCATGTAGTACTTTGGCACCTTGTGATGATATTTAGATTTCACGCCATAAGAACCAACCCACCCCTTCCGCCTTGTCGGCTCAACCGTCGATTGGAATGAGGTTTCTAAGAGTCGAGCATATTGTTCTGTAAGTTGATGCAACTTCCGCTCGAATGGAAGAGCGGCATCCAGCGCAATCCTATGCCAATAGTCTCCGCCCGCGATAGCATCGAGCGTGGACAATTCAACTGACTCGAGAGGATCGTCAGCACCGTACGGTTCATCGTCTTCGTCGGTTGCGACTTCGGGAATGTCACCCCGTAATCGCTTTAATGCAGCGAGACCCCAGCGCATGAAGGTGGCGGCGTTGAAGTTGATAAGGGCCTCCACGCTAGCGCCAACGTGCTGAATCTGGAGATAGACCCGTCGCATAGGGTCAAATTCCAGGCTCTTCACCGTATAAGGATCGATGTACAGAAATACTGTGTTTTGAGCCGCTAGTTCGGCAAGTTCTGGAAGATGTTCCTCGAACTTACCCCGCTTTGGTGTTGCAAAATCTGCATACTGCTCAAGAAGGTGTCGCAGCTTTTCGAAATGGTCTCGCTTGTCTTCAATGAAAACCCCGCGCACGTTCACCCCCTTTTCTCGCCACCTCTTGATAGCTGCACAGATGATAAGAGGTGAGCCTGCCTTGCCGTCATCGAATTTGCCAGGACCAGCGAAACAGTCGACGATCAGGATTGGTCGTCCAAGCTTATTTACCTTTGGAATGTACGGCTCAAGGTAGTACCCAAGGATCAAATCCTTATACTGCGACCAAGGCCGCTTTGCCCTAAAGAAGTCGTCCATCATAGGACCCCCACCTATAGCGCCCGAATGTAGCTTGGAGCAGAAACAATTTCCTCCGGTACTACCTTCCCTTCGTGCAGGCAATGGCAACCGTTGAAGACTAACCCGACTTCCCGCCAAACCGACACATCTTCTTTACAGAGAGCTGAAGTGATTCTTTTTCCATCAAGACGTCCGAGGGCAAAGCGATACATTTCCACTTGCGTCTCAAATGGAACGCGGTACTTGAAACCCGATGGATCCTTCTCTGTCAGGTACTCAAAAAGATCAGTGGGACGACCATTTTTGCGCGCGGCTGTCGCAAGGCCCATTGAACTTGCCCGCAGTGCACCGATGGTCACCATTTCCGGCGAAAGCTCGTTGATTCGTTCAATCACGCGCCCGTATCCATCGCGCCAACCCTCGGTGCGATCTTCATAAGGAATCATGGGATCGAGTCTCACACGAACCGGCCATCCCAAATCTTTCATACGGACAGCAGCGGCCAGCCGGCGACGCGGCGGTGGTGCGCCAATTTCCCATCGCTGTGCAGGATAGTCAGCATTAATTGACCAGGAGAAAGTCGCCTGCGGCGTCGGCTTGAGCCGGAGCGCGTGCTGGATGAGGGTGCTCTTGGTCAGAAAGATCAGTCGGTGCCGCTTCTGTGAAGCAAAGAGGTCCACCAGATGGTGCGTGAGCGGTTTTCCCGTAATCGCCGCGTAGGCGCTATCGAATGCTAAACCATCCTGTAGTTCACCGACGATGAGCATCCGCGGTGTGGAGCATTCCAGCCACTCCTCAACCTCTTGAATCATCTGCCGCCAATTCTGATACACCTGCCCCATCAGCGCTTTTCGATTGAAGCGGAAGAACGCGGTGGTCTGCAGAAAGCAGTACGCGCACTTGAATGGACAGCCTGAGGCGGCAACCAATTGCCAGAACTTAAAGCAAACAATGCCGGATGAGGGATCTGGACCCGAAAACTGCTTGATGAACTGTCGCCTGTCCGCTGTCGGGAAAGGGGAGCTTTTATCTGCCTCGGTAGCACGTTCTTCAAGCACGCTCAGCGCCAAAGTCATCGGCAGCTCCCTTTCCGAACAAAAACCAAACTAATTTTCCGTGGACAACTTGTCAACAAGTTTTTATCGACTTGACACGCTTTAACACTCCAACCCCAAGAATCGCGGCGTGGAAGAGCCGGGCCGCCTAGGGGGTGGAAACTGCCATCCGCCCGACCTGGCCTCATACGTCCCGGCACTTTCGTATCCCGATAAAATCGTACGTTATCGCGTCTCCGGTCGGCTGGCGATGCTATCGGACTTCTCCCACCTAAGCGGGAAACTTTCTCGCCTAAGCGGGGAAGTCTCCCGCCAAGGCGGGAAGGTTCCATTCCTAGGCCGGAAAGTTTAGTTCCTAGGTGGGGAACTCTCTCGCCTAGGCGAGGACACGGCGTCCTTGGTCGGAAAGTCTCCCGCCTAGGCGGGAACGCTTGATTCCTCTCCGTCCCGTCCGCATTCCCACGCCGGAAGACTCCGCGCGGACGAATAGCCAGTCCCGGCCTCTCCCCCCTTTTGCCTCTTGCTCCCGCCTCTTGCCTTCCTAAAGCCCCCCCTCATTCACCACCACCCCATGCGCCTTCAACGTATTCACCTGCACCAGCTTCGCCTGATCCGCATCGGCAACATTATCCGAATGGTAAACCGCCTTCTTCCCCTTGTGGGCCAGCTTCATGATCTCTTCCTGAGACAAATTCCCCCGCTGCTTCAGGACATCCGCACCCACATCCGAAACGCCCGGCGACACCAGCGCCTTCTTCTCCGGCTGAAACGCATCCTCCTTCCCGCTGGCGAACTCCTGGATCTCCTTACTGATCCGCACCGAGCACCAGTCATGGCCGCACATGGCGCAGAAATCCGTATCGACTTCTAAATCCTCATCATGCAGCGCCCGGGCGAACTCCGGATCGAACGACAGCTCAAAATGCTTCTCCCAATTCAAGGCAGCCCGGGCCTTGGTCAGCTCATCGTCCCGATCCCGCGCCCCCGGAATCCCCAGCGCGACGTCCGCCGCGTGGGCCGCGATCTTGTAGGCAATGCACCCCTGCTTCACATCATCCTTCTTCGGCAGCCCCAGATGCTCCTTCGGCGTCACGTAACACAGCATCGAAGCCCCGTGATACGCCGCGGCCGTCGCGCCGATGCACGACGTGATGTGGTCATACCCCGGAAAAATATCCGTCACCAAAGGCCCCAGCACATAAAACGGCGCCCCGTGACACAAGGTCCGCTGCACCTTCATGTTGTATTCAATCTGATCAAAAGGCACATGCCCCGGCCCCTCAATTATCACCTGCACCCCCTTGCGCCACGCCCGCTCCGTCAACTCCCCCAGCGTCTCCAGCTCCGCCAGCTGCGCCCGATCCGTAGCATCCGCCAGCCCCCCCGGCCGCAACCCATCCCCAATCGAAAACGAAACATCATACCGGCGCATAATCTCACAAATCTCATCCCACATCGTGTACATGAGATTCTCCCGATTATGCGTAAGCATCCACTTCGCCAGCAGCGACCCACCACGCGAGACAATGCCGATGAGCCGCTTCTTCACAAACTGCAAATGCCCCCGCCGGACTCCACTATGAATAGTGAAATAATCAACGCCTTGCTCGGCCTGTTTGATGAGCGTTTCGCGGACGAGCTGCTCGTCGAGATCTTCGATCTTCTTCCCGATGATCATGGAGTAGATCGGGACGGTGCCGATGGGAACGGTGGCGTTTTGGATGATCGCCGTTCGCGTTGCGTCAAGGTCGCCGCCCGTGCTTAAATCCATACAAGTGTCGGCGCCCCACTTGACGCTCCAGCGGAGCTTGTCGACTTCTTCTTCGAGGTCGGAGGCGACGGGGCTGGCGCCGAGGTTGGCGTTGATCTTGGTGAGGCTGGCGCGGCCGATGGCCATGGGGTCGAGCTTGTGTTTGAGGTGGTTGATGTTTGCGGGGATGATCATTCGTCCGGCGGCGACTTCGTCGCGGACTTGTTCGGGGGTGAGGTGGGGTTCGCGCTCGGCGACGCGTTTCATCTGGGGCGTGATGATTCCGAGGCGTGCGTGTTCGAGCTGGGTGATGGGGGTGAAGCCTGCGGGAGCGTGCCAATTCCCGGCGGCATCTTGAGTCCAGTCTTCGGGCATGAAGTCCCAGGCGGTCTTGTCGCTGGGGGCGGGCATGCCTGGGGTGTCGGGGCTGCTGAAGGTCCACGGGGTGCCGACGCGTCCTTTGCTGGCGAAGGAGCCGGGGGTGGTGCCGGCGTGGGTGGAAGAGGGGTTGTCGCCGATCGGGGGAAGGGTGTACGAGGGCGCAGCTTCTGTGCTGTTGGGCATGATCATGGAACGACTCCGTTGTGGATGAGGGGAAAGGTGATGGGCTGCATTCGCTTTCCTACGCCGGTGTAAGCCGGATCAGGTTCGAAGGGTGTTTCTCAGTCCCGCCTCCGTGGTGGCGGGACACCCCTAGCGATGCGGACCAGTGTAGGGTGAGCACCTGGACGTTGCAATGAAGAAGGTGAGCGCGGAAACGAGATCGGCTAAGCTGCCTCGCGATGCGGTGCTGCGGTTGTGTGGTCTTCGTTTGGTTGGCGGGCGCGGTGTGTTGGGCAGCGGACGCGGTGCCGCACGAAGTGGAACGCGCGCATTGGCGCGTGAGGGATGTGGCGGCGAATTCCAACTCCATGCGCGCTGATGCGTGCGGGCAACTGAAGCTGAAATTGGACGCGATGATCCGGCCTGCCGACGTCTGGAAATCGTCGTGCCTGGTCAGCGATCTCGCGGGACAAGATCGGGCGGTGACGCTGATTTTCTCCTTGCCGGTTCCGGAGGGGCAGTGGGTTTGGTGGGATGATCCCCAGCGCAGGCGGGAGGTGCGCGGCGAGAAGGTATTTTTAAACACGGTCGAGAAGGCGGGTGGGATGCATGATGCGGCGTCGCTGTATCCGCTGGCGGTGATCTCGAATGAGCTGCGGTCGATTTGCGTGGCGGTGCCGGTGGATGAGCCGCGGATGGTGCGGTTTGTGATGGATCCGGTTCGGCGGGAGCTGCGGGCGGAGTTTGATCTGGGCTTGTCGGATGTGCCGGAGAAGTTCAAGTCGCGTGCAGATGCGAGCGTGATGGTGTGGGAGGGGCTTAAGCGGTGGGCGTTTCGGGAGGGGCTGGCTCGGTACTACCAGTTGTTTCCAAAAGCGTTCGAGCGGCGGGTGAAGGAGGCGGGGATCTGGATGCCGTTTGCGGATCTGCGGGCAGTCGACAAGGTGAAGGATTTTGGCTTTGCGTTTCACGAGATCGCAGATCACCAGGTGGTGGATGTGCCGAGCGGGAGGAAGCTGATCGATTTTGATCATGGGGTGGCGTGCGGGGTCTATGCGTACGTGGAGCCTCAGACGTATTGGCAGGAGTATCGCGGAAAGGGGAAGGGAACATACGAGGAGAGACTGGCGCAGCTCGAGACGGAGGCGAACAGCGGGAACCCGGCGGCTCAGGGGGCGATGACAAGTGCGGTGATTCGCGCCAGTGGAAAGCGAGACATCTGGCTGGAGGACGTTGCGTATACGCCGCAGCGGCCGTGGGGGCTCAACTGTAGTCCATTTGTGCCGGGTGATGCGGAGAAGAAGTGGCTCAGCAAAGGGCAGTATGAGATCGAGCGCCTGGAGAAGCTGATCGACGCGTACGAGCCGACGGGCAGCAAGATCGACGGCGTGTATGTCGACTCGATGGAGGGCTGGGGAGAATTCATGAATTTCGACAAGCGTCACTGGAAGGTGACGCGACATCCGCTCACGTTTGATCCGGCGACAAAGAAGGTGGCGCTGCTGAACTTCTGGGGGACGGTGGAGTGGGTTCGCGAGATGAGCGAGCGGCTGCACGTGAAGAAGAAAGCGCTGATGGGGAACGATGCGTACTACTTCAAGTGGCAACTGGCGCCGTGGGTGGACGTGCCGGGGAGGGAGTACGGTTGGTTTGAGGGAGAGAAGTTCGTGCCGCTGGCGGAGGAGCGCTACTTGTTTCTAAGAGCGATGGCGAATCAGCGGCCTTACTTGATGCTGATGAACAACCGGTTTGATCGAGGGGAGGTGATGGAGAAGTACTTTCAACGGAACTTGTTCTACGCGGTGTTTCCGAGCATGTACTACGGGCACACGAGCACGAATGAGGTTTGGTATTTTTCGAACCCGGAGTGGTACAACCGGGACCGAAAGTTGTTCACCAAATATGTGCCGATGATTCGGAAGCTGGATGGGGCGGGGTGGGAGGTGGTGCCTTATGCGCAGGCGGAGCCGGAGGGGGTTCGGGTGGAGCGGTATGGGAGCTTTGGTAAAGGGACGCTGGCGTTTTCGGTGCACCATGGTGGGGAGAAGACGCGGGAGGTGACGTTGCGGGTGATGAAGAAGGAGTTAGGGATCGCGGGAAAGGTGAAGGGGGAAGAGTGGGTTTCCGGGAAAGGGGTGGAGGTGGAGGATTTGGGGGAGGAGGTTTTGCTGCGGGTGGGGATGGAGCCTGATGGGTACGGGGTGGTGGCGTTGAGGAGGGTAGAGTGAAGGCATGGGCGGGACGCCCATGCTACGGGGGGTATGATAGAATGGGTGTATGAGCGATGGAGAACTGGCGCTGAAGGGGCGGGAGATTGTGGTGGCGGTTTGCGGGGGGATCGCGGCTTACAAGGTCGCGGATCTCGTATCGAAGCTGGTGCAGGCGGGAGCGGGGGTGACGGTTTGCATGACGGCGGATGCGACGAGATTTGTGACGCCGCTGACGTTTGAGGCGCTGAGCCGGCGGAAGGTGCACATCGGTGTGTATGAGGCGGTTGATCCGAATGACACACAGCACATTGGTTTGACGGAGCGGGCGGATTTGATGGTGGTGGCGCCGGCGACGGCGAATGTGATCGCGAAGGTTGCGCATGGGATTTGTGATGAGCTGGTGAGCCTGATGATCAATGCGTCCGCTTGTCCCGTGGTGTTTGTGCCTTCGATGAACAATCGGATGTGGGAGAATCCGATCACGAAGGAGAATGTTTCCAAGTTGCAGCGGCTGGGGTATCCGTTTGTGGGGCCGGAGGAGGGGTGGTTGGCTTGTCGGAACGTGGGGAAGGGGCGGATGGCGGAGGTGGAGACGGTTTTGGGTGAGGTGATTCGGTTGGTGGGGCTTGGGGAGGGGAAGGCGCCGGAGATTGTTTGAGCGATTTGTTTGTTGCGTGGCATCGGCGTCTTGCCCATGCGGGAGCACAAATGCATGGGCGGGACGCCCATGCCACGCTGGGGATTACGGCTGCGTGCAGAGGGTGAGAAGCTGGCTGGGGTGAGAGATGATGGCGCGGGCGCCGGAGGATTGGAGTTCTTCGCGGTCGCGGAAGCCCCAGAGGACGCCTACGGGGAACATGTTGGCGGCGGTGGCGGTTTGCATGTCGGTTCTTGTGTCGCCGATGTAGAGGAAGTTTTGGACCGGGGTGTTCATTCGGCGGGCAACTTCGATGGCGCCGGCGGGAGAGGGTTTGCGGGGGATTTTGTTGGTCTGTCCCAGGACGACGCTCCAGTTCCATTTCGAGAGGAATCTGCTGACGCACTGGGTGGTGAACTCGTGCGGCTTGTTGGAGAGGACGGCGAGCTTGAGGTTGCGAGAGGTGAGCTGGTCGAGGAGGTCGGCGATGCCGGGGTAGAGGGTGGTTTTAGCGTACCAGTTCTTCGCGTACTCCTGCTTGTAGGTGGTGAGGAGGGCGTCGATGGTTTTGGGATCGCGGCGGTCTTCGGGGAGGGCGCGGGTGATGAGCATGAGGGCGCCGTCGCCAACTAGATGGCGGAAAGCGTCGACCGGGTGTGGGGGAAAGCCATGGACCGCTAAGGCGCGGTTGGTCGCGTCGGCGAGGTCTTCGAGGGTGTCGAGGAGGGTGCCGTCGAGGTCGAAGAGGAGTGCGGAGTAGGTGGAGACTTGTGGCATTGGGGTTGTTGTCTAGGATGATCGTGATGGTGTGCCGTGGAGTCGCGCGGTGCAGCGCCCGGCACGCCGGGCGGCTAAACGTCGGCAATCTAAGGGAGATGTTGTGGCACGGAAAGCATTGATCGTCTGGGGTGGCTGGGATGGGCATCAGCCGCAGCAGGTGGCGGAGGTGTTTGATCGGCTGCTGAAGAAGGAGGGGTTTGAGACGGAGGTGTCGACGTCGCTGGAGAGTTTTGGGGATGAGGGGAAGATGATGGGGCTGAGCCTGATCGTCCCGTGCTGGACGATGGGCGTGCTTTCGCAGGAGCAGCAGAAGACGATCGCCAAGGCGGTGTCGAGTGGCGTGGGGGTGGCGGGGTGCCATGGGGGGATGTGCGATGCGTTTCGGTCGAACTGCGAATGGCAGTTCATCACGGGAGGGCAGTGGGTGGCGCATCCGGGAAATGATGGAGTGAAGTACACGGTGCGGGTGACGGAGAAGACGCATCCGATCATGGAGGGGATCAACGACTTTGAGGTGTCGAGCGAGCAGTATTACATGCATGTTGATCCGGCGGTGAAGGTGCTGGCGACGACGCGGTTTCCGGTGGCGGATGGGCCTCATACGCCGAATGGGGCGGTGGAGATGCCGGTGGTTTGGACGAAGTGGTATGGGAAGGGGAAGGTGTTTTATTCGTCAATCGGGCACACGGCGGCGCTGGTGGAGTCGGAGCCGCATTTGACGATCTTGCGGAGAGGGTGTTTGTGGGCGGCGAAGTAACAGAGCGTGGCATGGGCGTCTCGCCCATGCTGGGTGCAGATGCATGGGCGAGACGCCCATGCCGCGAGGAAAGCACATGAGATATCTGCTGATGGTGGTCGTGTTGGGGGCGCTGGTGGGGTGTGAGAAGACGATCCATGAGGCGCGGGGGCCGCTCCCGGTGAGTCCGGTAACGGCGTACGGTTAATCCAGTTGAACCACCTCTGCCGGTGTTACGTCTTACTGCTCCAGTCGGGCGGTCGGTGCGTCATCGACTTTGCTTGACCCCGCTTGGGTGCAACTCATAATTGGCCGAGATTGGGGAATACGGGAGCGCTATGAATCCGGAGCATAAGGTCGTGGTCTGCGGCGGTGGTGGTTTCATCGGTGGGCATCTGGTTGCCGACCTGATCAAGAAGGGCCATAAGCACATCCGCTGCGTGGACGTGAAGCCGAAGAGTGAGTGGTACCAGGTTCACGAGCAGGCAGAGAACGTGGTGGCGGACCTGAACCTGAAGGACGCGGCGTTCGCGGCGACCAAGGGGATGGATGTCGTGATCAACCTTGCCTGCAACATGGGTGGGATGGGGTTCATCGAGAACAACAAGGGTCTGTGCATGATCAGCGTGCTGATCAACACGCACCTCCTGATGGGGGCGCAGGACGCCGGGGCGAAGCGCTTCTTTTATGCGTCGAGCGCATGCGTCTACAACGGGGACAAGCAGAAGGACAAGAAGATCGAGACGTTCCTGAAGGAAGAGGATGCTTATCCCGCGCTTCCGGAAGATGGTTATGGGTGGGAGAAGCTCTTCAGCGAGCGGATGTGCCGGCACTTCCGGGAAGATTTCAAGGTGCCGACGCGCGTGGCGCGATTTCACAATGTGTATGGGCCGTATGGCACGTGGGACGGCGGGCGCGAGAAGGCGCCGGCGGCGATCTGCCGGAAGGTGATCAGCGCGAAGATGTCGGGCAAGCATGAGATCGAGATCTGGGGCGACGGGAACCAGACGCGCTCATTCATGTACATCAGCGACTGCCTGAAGGGCATTCACATGATCACGGACAGCGAGGGCTGGCATGAGCCGATCAACCTGGGATCGAGCGAAGGCGTGACGATCAACCAGCTGGTGGACATCGTGGAAGACATCGCGGGGATCAAGCTGAAGCGGAATTACAATCTGAGCGCGCCCAAGGGCGTGAACGGGCGGAACTCGGACAACACGCTGATCAAGAAGGTTTTCAAGTGGGAGCCGGATACGAAGCTTCGGGATGGGATGGAGAAGACGTATCGGTGGATTTACGATCAGATGGCGAGCAAGACAGCTTCGAAGTAAATGGATGTTCTGGCACGCATTAAACAATGCGCGCTGTTGCACCAGGTCCGCTTCACGCTCAAACCGTCTGAAGAACGATTTGCTGACGAGCTGAGCGAGCTTGAGATTCTGGAATCGCTCGTGAACGCGACGCGGATCGAGAAGACGATCCGTTCCACTGCTCCACGCGGGAAGCGCCGCGAGTACCTTTACGTGATCAAATCGCCTACCGCGGCGGGTGAACTTGTATACACTAAGGGAAAGCTGGTGAACGAGCAGGGTCTGCTGGTCTATTATCTGCTGATCTCTGCGAAGCTTTCAAACGACTCATGACACCGATTCGCACCTGTCCCATCTGCGGAAGCAAGCGCGTGAAGCGCGAGAAGCAGAACCTTCAATTCAAAACGGGCGGGAAGGAAACACGCGTTCAGGACGTGGCCGTGGATCATTGCCTCAACTGCGGGGAAACTTTCCTGGATCACGAGGCCTCGCAGAGAGTGGACGAAGTGATTCCGAAGCGGCGGGTAGCGCGTCGCAGAAGCGCATAACGAGACGCATGGGCGAGACGCCATGCCACGGAACATGATATCAGACAATCGCACCGTTCTGATCATTTCGCAGACGTTCGTTCCGGATCCGGCGAGTGTGGGGCAGCACATGGCGGATGTCGCTGTGGAGATGGCGCGCCGCGGGTATCGGGTGAAGGTGTATACGTCGCAGCGGGGGTATGAGAATCCGTCGGTCAAATACGTGAAGAGAGAGAACTTGCACGGGGTGGAGATCACGCGGTTGTCGCTGGCGTCGTTTGGGAAGAAGTCGATCTTTCTGCGCGTGCTGGGGACGGCGAGTTTTATGGCGCAGTCGATTTTCCTGTGCTTGTTCACGCCACGACTGGCGGGGATTTTCTTTTCGACTTCGCCGCCGCTGATTGGGTTGGCGGCGACGATCGCGCACAAGGTTCGGCGGGTGCCGATCGCGTATTGGGCAATGGATCTGAATCCGGATCAGCTCATCGCGATGGGGAAATTGAAGCCGACGGATTTTGCGGCACGGGTGCTGGAGAAGATCAACCGGATCATCCTGAAGAACTCTAGTTTGATCGTGGCGCTGGATCGTTTCATGGGGGAGCGATTGCGAGCGCGGGCGGATGTGGATCGGAAGATGCAGGTGATGCCCCCCTGGCCGCACGAGGAGCATCTGGATCCGTTGCCGCATGAGCAGAATCCGTTTCGCGCGAAGCACAATCTGGAGGGGAAGTTCGTGGTGATGTATTCGGGCAACCACAGCCCGGCCAACCCGCTGCGGACGCTGCTGGATGCGACGCTGGCTTACAAAGATGATCCGACGATTCAGTTCATGTTTATCGGCGGCGGGCTGGGGAAGAAAGAGGTTGAGGCGCACATCCAGCAGCATGGGCTGACGAATGTGGCGTCACTCCCCTACCAGCCTTTGGCGGACTTGCGGTATTCGCTGTCGGCGGCGGATGTGCATGTGGTTTCGCTGGGGGAAGACATGGTGGGGATTGTGCATCCATGCAAGATTTACGGGGCGATGAGCGTGGGGAGGCCGATCTTGTTCCTGGGGCCGAAGCCTTCCCATGTCTCGGATATTTTGGAGAAGCATGACATTGGGGTGCACGTGGCGCACGGGGATGTTCAGGGAGCGGTGCGGGCGATTGGGGAGTTGAAGGCGACGCCGGCGCAGAGGCTGAACGAGATGGGTGTGCTGGCGCAGCGGGTGATGCAGGAGAGTTTGAGTCAGCGGATTTTGTGCACGCGGTTCTGCGATTGGCTGGAGAAGGCGCTGGGGCTTTCTCGGCCGAGGTCGGCGCAGGGCGTGGCGGCGGTGGCTTCTTGAGAGGATGCATGGGCGAGACGCCCATGCCACGTGAGAACGGGGTCACTGGGTGAGGGCGGGGTCGGCGCCCGTGGTGCCTTGAAGAGAGGTTAAGTGTTCCGGGGAGCTGATTCGGCTGAGGTTCAACTGCGCGTGGTTGAGTCGCGTCGGGATGTTGAGGCGCATGGCGTCGTGACCGGTGAGGGGGTCGTTCATGAATGTGTGAAGGCGGTGGACGTGGCGTTGCCAGAGGGCGATGTCGCGGGATTGCTTGGTGCGCAGGCGCTGGTGGTACCAGTCGCTTTGAAGGATGTTCGTGCGCTCGAAGAGGGCGCGGATTTGGGGATCGGACTCGGTGCGGTTGTTGTAGTGACCGTGGGCCATGATGTGGAGGAGGGCTTTGAGGGGTGGGCAGGCTTGGTCGATGGATCCGTCGTCGTAGTAGTGCCGGGCGACGCGCTTGTGGGCTTCGGTGATGTTGTCGATGCCGTCGATGAAGGCTTCGATATCCTGAGTCTCCGGCTTAAGGATGGCTTCATCGAAGACCCGGCCGGGGTTGGAGAAGAGGCGGCCGAAGAAGGTGCGGACGAAGGAGTAGGTAATGCGATAGCCGAGGCGAGAGGCTTGGATTGTTCGGCCGTTGTGGGTGAAGTCCTGGAGCTTTTCGAGGTGGCCATTATCGATGAGGAACTTCGGGTCGCGCTCTTCGGGGCGCAGGCGCGACCAGAGCTCGGGGATCATCAGCGAGAGGTCGTGATCGACGCGGACGTTAGGGCCGATGAAGCCGGCGGAGGTGGAGAAGCCGCTTAAGCCGGTGAGCGCGTAGCTGACGAGGGCAGTGTTGAGATCAACGATCGGCGGCAGCGCATTAAAGGGACCTTTCGTGAGCGCGCCTTCGGAGCCGGCGCCGGTGGTGGAGGGACTCTTGCCGGTGAGGGAGCAGATGAACTCCATGAAGAGCTCGGGGAGCTCCTGGTAATGAATCGGGCTGAAGACGGCGAGGCTGCGGATTTTGGCTTTTGCTTCGGGTGGGTTGTTGCGGCGGCCGAAGAGGACGGCATCCACGGGGGCGATGACGGGTTTGTCGGCGGGAATAGAGCGGGCGAGGCGCAGGCCCATCTCGAGGAGGTGGCGCTGGCTCGGGTTGACGATGTCGGGGCGCGACTGGAGGTAGCGGGGGTTCTTGCTGGGTTTGCCGTCGACGAGGCGCGGGCGCGAGGAGATGACGACGTAGCCGTCGCTCTGATGCGCGGCTTCGTGGATCAGGCGGTGCATCGGGGGCGTGTAGAGATCGGATTCAATGATGCGATTGGCGATGGATTGGGCGTCGGTGGGTTGCGGTTCGAAGTTCGAGAGAAAGTTGTCGGGCTCGGAGAGATCCGATTCGGCCTGCTTGTCGAAGCCGGGGTGGATGGCGTCATCCGGGCGCTGGAAGAGGCGATATTCGCAATTCTTGACGACCTTGAGTGACGGCGGAAGCGCGAGATCCTGATCGGTATTGACGCGCGAGCTTTGGACGTGGAAGTCGCGCAGCGCGGCTGCGGGGACGACGGTGGTGGCGGAGATGTCATCTTCGGTCTGGAGCTTCATCGCCGGATAAAAATCCTGGCGCAGTCGGAAGGTGCGCCACGCCTGGTTGGGAAGGAAGCCGACGCGGAGGTACATGCCGGCGGCTTTGCGGTCGTCCACTTTCAGCTCGTGACCCGGCTCGCCGTTGACGACGTCCACCGAGAAATGGCTGCGCCAGTCGCTGCCCCACTCGGGGCGGTAGAGGCGCTTGATGAGCAGGACGAGCGAGAGGATGTCGCTGGGGATGGTCGCGAGGAAGGCGTTGTATTCATCGGTGTAATCGGGAGAGGGCGTGAGCAGTTTGATGACGGAGCCGAGGGAGCGTTTCTCGGAGAGGATGGGGCGCGCCGGGAGGTTGGAATAGTCGCGCGGGGCGCGGCCGGGTTTCCAGCGATTGGTGTGGTTGTGGTCGAGGATGGATTGGACAGCGTCGAGATCCTTCTCCAAGTTCCCGACGTAGACAGGGCCGTAGATCATGTAATCCGAGAGCGACTTGCTGATCTCGCTTTTGCCGCCGCCGCTGACGGTGCAGGGCTTGTGACAGAAGGTGCCTTCGCCGACGGTGGTGACGAGTCGGAAGCGCCCAGAGCCCGGGTGCTTGTCGACGAAGATGCGCTCGCCCCAGGGGGTGACGTAGTGATGATCTGTCAGGAGCGGGAGCGATTGTTCCTGGCCGTTCCTCGTCCAGCTGACGCGCAGGGCGCGGACGTTCATGACAGCGTCTTCGGGAACGTAAATGATGTCATCGTACCTGGCGTCGATGGCGTAGCCTTCGGCTTGCACTTTGATCAGCGGCCCGCAGTCGCGGACGAGATCGGCAAAGGTTTTGCCGCCGGCGAGGGCGCCGTTGGCGCGGTATTCGTCGCCAAGGGAATAGCTGGGGAAAACGAGTGCACCGCCGGCGTGTTCTTCTTCGCAGTTGCCGAAGAGATTGGCGGCGTAGCTGATCTGCGTCTTCACTTCTTTCTTACAGTAGCCGAAGTAGTTGTCGGCGATGAGGGTGACGATGACGCCTTCGGACGTTCGGCAGGTGAGCTTGAAGGCGCTGCCGTTGTTGTACTTCTCGCTCTCATCTTTCCAGCACATCCCGTCGCGCTGCTGGCGCGGCGTGGCCCCGTCAAAGTGCGGGAGGCCCAGCTCTTTTTTGCTGACGTTCGTGAGGTGCGGGGCGAGGATCACGCAGCCGGTGTGACCGGTCCAGTGCTCGACGTCGAGCGAGGCGTCGTTTTCGGCAAGGACCGGATCGCCGGCGTTGCCGAAGATGGATTCAACGAAGTCAAGATTGCTGACGAGCGAACCGGGGGAGAAGAAGCGAACCTCCATCGACTTCTCGGCAGTGACGCCGGGGACCGCGGGGCAGACGACGGGCCGCAGCAGGAGCGAGACGAAAACTTCGGCGGGGGTTTGGTTCTTCGCGGTGAAGGGAAGCACCATCAGGTCGCGCGGGGGATGAACGGCGCGGTGGAAGAGTTCCGCGAAGACGCGCTTGGGGACGGCGATCTTGTCGGCGGGGATGGGCAGGCCGCCCTCGGTGACGTGGAAGGTGCCCTGGGTGGTGCGGCGGTCGGCGAGCGGGTTGTGGAGGACGCCATTGCGCACGCGGTAGGATTTCACCAGCGGGCTGTGGTAGTCGTGGGCACCCAGCGGCAGCGAGAGCTCGCGCGCCAAGCCGTGCTGGTCGAGGATGAAGCTGAGGGACGGGAGGCGCGGCGTGAAGGGGCTGCCGGTATCGGCGAGATGCTTTTGCAGGAACGCTTCGATGCGGACATCGACGGGACAGCGGTACTCCTCAAGCAGGCGCGATTTCTGGCGGTAGTTCGACAGCAGCGATTCGGCAACGTCCAGCAGCGAACTGTCCGGGGCATCGGCGGGCGACCCCCCTACCGCTGTCGGCAGGCCCAGCGCCAGAAGCTGGAGGTGGATGCAGCGGTGCAGGCGGGCGCGGCGGGCATCGTGATTGGCGTCCCGAGGAAGGAATCCGAGCGATTTTTCGAGCGTGTTCACGGACGGCAAAGTAGCCCTTTCGATGGAAACCGGTCGCACATCATACGCACCGGAGGGTACCTGTGCTTAAGGCATAGATTTGATCCCTCACAAGCACGGAGAATAAATTGCTAAGCCGTTGCGACGCGGCGGGGATAGGATGTCGGATCATGACGGACACACTCACACCGGCCTTGGATGCGATCGCTTTCCCGAAGTTGGACGAGGGCGAACTGGCGGCGCTGCGGCCGCTGGCGACGGTTTGCACCTATGAGGATGGAGAGACCATTATTCATGCGGGGGACGCGGATATCGATTTATTTGTGGTGGAGTCGGGGGCCATTGAGATCCACAACCCGGCCGATGACAACAGTCTTGTGGTGACGCACGGACCGGGGCAGTTTGCCGGAGACATTGATCTACTGACGCGGCGGCCGGTGATCGTCAGCGGGATCGCGCAGGGACCGACGACGGTGCTGCGCGTGCCGGGGCAGCGGCTGCGGGAGATCCTGGCGAAGATCCCGCGGCTGAGCGACAAGATGCTGCTGGCGATCCAGGAGCGGCGGCGACTGCTCAGCGAGGCGGGCGTGATCGGGCTGCAAGTGGTCGGGCCGGGCAAATGCCGCGACACGATGCTGGTGCGGGAATTCCTGTTCAAGAACTTCGTGCCGTTCACGTGGTTTGAATCGACGAGCGAGGGCGGGCGGAAACTGATGGATCGCTGGGGAAACCCGCGAAAGTCGCCGGTGATCGAATGCGGCAACGGTCAGGTGCTGATCAACCCGAACCTGCGCGAGCTGGCGCAGGGGGCGGGGGTTTGGCGGCACTGTCCCGAGGAGATGGTAGACCTTGCCATCATCGGCGCGGGGCCGGCGGGGATGACGGCGGCGGTGTATGCGGCGTCCGAAGGATTGTCGACCGTGGTGCTGGACCGGCTGGGACCGGGAGGTCAGGCGGCGGGATCTTCAAAGATTGAAAATTTCATCGGCTTTCCCAGCGGCTTGTCCGGCGCGGAGCTGGCGACGCGGAGCGTGCTTCAGATGCTGAAGTTTGGCGCGCGCATGGTGGCGCCGGTCGTCGTGGAGCGAATTGATGTTGATCCGGGGCCTGACCTGTGTCATGCGCTGCACCTGGATTGCGGGGCCGAGCTGCGCGCCAAAACGGTGCTGGTGGCGACGGGAGTGAACTGGCGGAAGCTGGATGCCCCGGGCGCGGAGCGGTTCGAGTCGGCGGGCGTGCATTATGCGTGCACTTCGGTGGAGGCGATGCTGTACGACTCGCAGGATGTGGCGGTGGTGGGTGCGGGGAATTCGGCGGGACAGGCGGCGATGTATCTTTCCGAGTGCTGCCTGAGCCGGAAGGTGCACCTGCTGGTCCGGCGGAAGCTGGGGCCGGGGATGTCGGATTACCTGGTGGGGCGCATTCGCGCATCGGCGAACATCGTGCTGCATGAGGGGGTGGAGATTTCAGAAGTCCATGGGGAGCGCCGGCTGGAAGGAATCACCGTTCGGCCGCGCGATCCGGAGGGGAATTTCCTGGATGAACCGGGGGAGCGGTTGGACGCGGCGGCGGTGTTCGTGTTCATTGGCGCCGAGCCGGGCTGCTCATGGCTGCCGAAGGAGGTGGCGCGGGACAAGCTGGGGTTCGTGCTAACCGGAACCGATGCGCTAAAGAGCGGCCAGTGGCCGTTGCAGGACCGGGAGCCGTGCCCGCTGGAGACGACGGTGCCCGGCTTGCTCGCGGCTGGGGATATTCGCGCAGGGTCAACAAAGCGCGTGGGGTTCGCGGTGGGCGATGGGTCGCTCGCGGTGACGTGTGTGCATCGGTTGATCGCGATCAGGAGCTAAGGCCGGTGTTCGCGGTGCAAACAATGGCTGTGAGTAGTGGTCAAAAGCGTTGAGTACCCGCGTGAAATGGAACTGAATTGCGAGCGGGAAGATGTGGCACTCCGGATATGTGAAGCCCGGATTTGCTTTTGAGGTCTGTGCGGCAATCAGCTAATGCGCCATCTAGGACTTGAACCTAGAACCCGCTGATTAAGAGTCAATTTTCCACTTGACAGGGGGTCAAAAAATAGCAGGAAATCCCGGAAAACCAAGCTGTTTCTGTTGCACTCTCACACCATTGGATACCGCGATTAGATCTGATTGGATACCTCCTTACAGGGACCTCTTGGGGGTCAGACATCTGCGGCGCACCGTCGACCATTGGATACTACCAGTTAAGGCAGAATTGATTCAGTTTGGGCACCAATGCGAGACGCACCGACTGTCCTATCTTAGAGTAATCTGATCCACGTTACGTGCCGAGCCCGGAAGGAAAACGAGTACTGAGAAAGCACTTTGGGCAGTGGAGTAGAAGGAGTGTAACGGCAATTATGTCACCAGACGGTTTGGGCCGCGCCATAAGAGCGACACGCGGGCTGAGTTGACACAGAGGTCCTATTAACCTGCGTCAGACTCGTGTGTTCTTGGTGTGCCATCGGACGGAGTGCCAGCACACTGAAGCAGGGGAACCATTCATTATGACTTTTTGAGCAGACCGGCAGCTATCTCGTCAGCCACTCGCTGAAGCTCCTCGATCGAGTATTGCCAGTCCGTCACGAGCATCACAGTTTGAC
>DASVUC010000085.1:0-22858 GCA_036387255.1 Tepidisphaeraceae bacterium
TTGGAGAGCGGGGATTCCGGCGGCGCGGTGGCGGCATTCCGCCGGGCATTGGAGCTTCAGCCGAACTTTCCCGACGCGATGTCGAACCTTTCGGTGGCGCTGTGCCGGCAGGGGAATTTTGCCGACGCTGTGGTGGTGGCGCGGCTGGTGCTGGCGCAGCGAACACGCTCGCCGGAGGCGGTTTGGAACCTGGCGCAGGCGCTGCGGGGCATGGGGGATACGCACTTCAGCAAGGCGGAATTCCCGCAGGCGATCCAGTATTACCGCCAGGCGATCAATCTAAACTTCCAGAATTTCGAAGCGCACGTCGGCATGGGCGAGGCTTATGCCGCGCTGCGGGATGCGCGTGCGGAGGAGGAATACCGCCACGCGCTTCAGATCAAGCCGAAAGCGACAGAAGTAACGATGGCGATGGCGCAGTGGCTGGATCAGACGCAGCGCCGCGAAGAGGCGGTGGAGTGGCTGGAACGCACGCTGGCGCTGGATCCGAATCATGCGGCGGCGCATGTAAACCTCGCGGCGATCTACGGCGAGTGGGGGCGTTTGACCGAAGCGCTTCCGCTGGCGCGGCGGGCGCTGGAGCTTGATCCAACCGACGTCAATGCCGCGACCACGCTGGGAGCGCTGCTGTCGATGTCGGGGCTGCACGATGAAGCGGCTGAGGTGCTGCATGGCGTGCTGAAGGATCAGACACTCAGCGAGGATGAATCGCCCAAAGCCATCGCGGCGCGCAAGAACCTCGGCATCGCGATGAACAACCTGCTGATGCTTCGGCATTACAAGGAGGATTTCGATCCCGAGGTGGTGCTGGAGGAGCACCGTGAGTTTGGGCGGCGGTTTGATCGGCCGCGAACGGACGCGCCGGAAGTGGACCTCACGCCGGGGAGGAAGCTGCGGATTGGGTATGTCTCCGGGGATTTCCGGGCGCACTCGGTGGCGTTTTTTATTCAGCCGGTGATCGAGCATCACGATCCGGAGGCGGTGGAGGTTTACCTCTACTCGACCAGCACATTTCGCGACCCGATCGGGGCGGCATTTCGGAAGCATCCGAATTATCGCACCATTGATGCGGTGCCGGACCGGGAAGCCTTCACAATGATCCGGCAGGATCGGATCGACATCCTGGTGGATCTTTCCGGTCACACGGGCCACAGCAGGCTGCCGCTGTTCGGCATGAAGCCGGCGCCGGTGCAGGCGACATACCTGGGTTATCCCAACACGACGGGCATGACGACGATCGATTTCCGGATCACCGACCGGTATGCGGATCCGCCGGGGGAGACAGAGGCGTTTCACACGGAGAAGCTGTGGCGGTTGCCGCACACGGCGTGGTGCTACCGGCCCTACCATGCTGCGCCGGAGGTGGGGGCGCTGCCTTGCGAGAAGCTGGGGAAGATCACATTTGGGTGCTTCAACACGTCGCGAAAGATTTCGTCGGCGACGGCACGGATGTGGGCGGATCTGCTGGCGGCGCTTCCAGAGGCGCGCCTGGTGCTGAAGACGCGCGAGTACAGCGATGAGGCGACGCGACAGCGCGTGATGGAACTGCTTACATCAAACGACGTTCCCCAGGATCGCGTGGAAATCCGCCTGCGGCAGCAGGACATGACCGAGCACCTGGCGACGTATCAGGACATCGACATCGCGCTCGATCCCTATCCGTACCACGGCACGACCACGACGTGCGACTCGCTGTACATGGGCGTTCCCGTGGTGACGCTGGCGGGGCGGACGCATGTGTCGCGCGTGGGCGTTTCGCTGCTGAGCAATGTGGGGCTGACAGAGTTGATTGCAACGTCGCCGCAAGACTATGTGGCGATCGCGGCGAAGCTAGCGGGAAACGAGGCGCGGTTGACGGAGCTTCGACATTCGCTGCGGGAGCGTATTGCGAGCTCGCCGATTTGTGATGAAGTGGGTTTTACGCGGGAGCTGGAGCGGGCATATCGGGGGATGTGGGAAGAGACGATAGTGCGGCCTTGAACGGTGGGTTCGCGGTCGCACTTGTTTGCGCGAGAAGAACTACCTCACGCTCTGATAGACCCTACTGCTTCGCTGCCAGCTTTGCGAAAGTTTCGCCACGTTGTTCGAAGTTGGCGAACTGATCGTAGCTGGCGCAGCCGGTGCTGAGGAGGACGACGTCGCCTTGGGAGGCGATCTGCTTGGCGCGTCGCATAGCCGAGGCGAGGTCGCCGCAGATCTGCACGCGGTCCGTGTCGCTGGGGATCAGGTTGGCAATCTTGTCGGCTGTCTTGCCGATGCAGAGGATTGCTTTCGCCCGTTTATCGAGCGCGCGGGCCATGCCGTCGAAGGCGAGGCCCTTGTCGTAGCCGCCGACGATTTGGATCACTGTGCGCGGCTCGAAAGCTTCGAGCGCGGCGACGGCGGCCTGGGGAATCGTGGCAATGGAGTCGTTGTAGAAGCGCACGCCGGCTTCTTCGTGCACGAGCTGCAAGCGGTGGGGGAGTCCGGTGAATCGCGTGAGCGCGTGCTGCGCCTGTTCCCACGTGACGCCGAAGAGTGATGCAGCGGTGTAGGCGGCGTGGGCGTTGAACTGGTTGTGCTCTCCCGGGACGAGCAGGTCGAAGCGCCTGGCGCTCGTGCTGAACCAGACGATCTGCGCCTTAGTTGAAGCCGCGAAGCTGTCGGCGTGGGGAACATCGCGACCGAGCACGGCGAAATCTTCCTCACGCTGAAAGCGCACGATGTTTTTCTTGGCCTCAAGGTAGCTGCGCTCCGAGCCATGCCAGTCGACGTGATCCACGGCAAGCATGGTGACGACCGCCACATGCGGCGACCATTGCATCGGCGCGAGGTACTCGAGCATGAAGCTGGAAAGCTCGAGCACGACAAGATCATCTGCGAGGATCGCGCCTAAGTCGCCGAGGAGGGATTTGCCGATGTTTCCGCCGACCCAGACTTTGCGATGCGGGAGAGAGCTCTCGAGGATCCGGCCGAGCATCGCGGTGGTGGTGGACTTGCCCTTGGTGCCGGTGACGGCGATGACCTTGGCGGGGCAGCGCTCGAGGAAGAGGCGGATTTCGGTGGTCACCGGGACGCCCGCCTCGCGTGCGGCGGCAATGAACGCGCTGGTGGGTTTGACGGCGGGCGAGGTGACGACGAGATCGGCGGCAGTGAAGTCTTCCGCCCGGTGACCGCCAAGGGCGAACTGCACGTCGAGATCTTCAAGCTGCTTGATGGAATCCGTCAGTTGGTCGGCGGAGCTGAGATCCGTTACGAGCACCTGGGCGCCTTGGGCAACAAGCCAGCGGGTGACGGCAATGCCGCCGCCGAAACGTCCGAGTCCGGCCACGGTAACGCGCTTGTTTCGGAGATCATCCATGATGGGATTATCTTACAGCAGTGCCCCTGCTGACGATATCATGAGCTGATGCGGCTGGGCCATTCGCGCCTGGGTCCCTAAACCAGAACCGCTGCCAGGTCGTGCTTCATTTTAAGGACGGACGCCTCGACCGATCGTTTCCAATCCGTCTCCGCCGAAAAAACAGGATCGCGATGCGCATACAGGATGCTTCGGCTCGCGGAGACGATCGCCCCTTCGCCGTTCCGAAAGGCTGCCTTGGTCATTTCGGCCGTCGCGCCTTGGGTGCCGTAGCCGGGAAGGAGAAAGATCGACTTGGGGAGTCGGTCGCGGAGGCTGTTCATGGTGTGGGCTTGCGTGGCGCCGACGACGGCGCCGATGGAACTCCAGCCGGTTTCTCCGACGAGGCCTTCTTTTTCAGAGATGGTGCGCACTTCGTCCGCGAGCATCTCTGACCAGGAGCGGCCGTCGACGAGCTTCACATCTTGCAGCGCGGCCGAGCCCGGGTTGCTGGTGCGGACGAGGACGAACAGGCCCTTACCGTCGTCGCGCGCGGTCTTGATGAAGGGTTCGAGCGTGTCGATGCCCAGCATCGGACTGACCGTAATGGCGTCGGGCGCGGTGCGCTCTTCCATCGAATCAAACGGTGGATCAGAGAGGTGGGCGGCGGCGTAGGCCGCGCTCGTGGAGCCGATGTCGCCGCGTTTCACGTCACCGATGACGAGCAGGCCCAGTTCCTTCGCCTCTTGCACCAGATCGTAATAGGCTTCGACCCCTTCCCAGAGATAGCGCTCGAAGTAGGCCGATTGGAATTTCACGACGGGCACGAGCGGCGCGACGGTGCGCAGCACGCCGATGGTGAAGTCGAAGATGGCGTCGACGGCGGCTTCGGAATCGTTGGCGTTTCGCTTGGCGCCCGGACCGGCGACCTGGTCGGGGAGCATCTCATAAACCGGATCGATGCCGACGCAGATGGGCGTGCCCTTGGCTTTGATCGCCTCGATGAGCCGGTCGCCGAACAGATCCGCCATCCGCTGCTCCTTGGTGTCAGGCAGGGCATCTTAATGCATCGGCGGCCGGGGCGCAAGCGGATGCGCTGGACGTCAGGCGATGTGCGTCTTCTTTTTTCTGCCGGAGAGGTAGCTCTCCATGATACAGCTCGAGAGCTCGGCGCTGTTGGTATAGAACGCCACGCCTTTCGTGAGCTTGGTCATCTGGTCGACGAAGCCAACCCAGTCCATGCCCCAGTAATCTTCAATCAGCGCGAAGGTGGAAATTCGGCACCCTTCGCGCACCGCGAGCACCGCTTCCTTCAGCGTCGCCACGGTGCTGCGCGGGTCGGGCGGGTAGAGGAGGAAGACATTGTTGCCCTCAACATGCGCCGTAGGCTGGCCGTCGGTGATGATGAAGAGCTGCTTGTTCTCGCTCGTGCGCTTGCGGAGGATCCGCCGGGCGAGCTGCAACCCCATGTGCAGGTTGGTGAAGTGCTGCGGCGCTTTCTCGAGCTTATCCAGGGGGACTTTCAGCCGCACCTGGTAGTCGTAGATCGTTACCGGCTTGGGCATCGTGATCGGAAGGGCGGCTTCGGGAATCTTGTTGGCGCCGGAATAGAAGCCGACAAAGTCGATGCTGTCCTGCGGGAAGCGCGAGTGGACGAGCGCCTGCATCGCCATCGCCACCTTCTTAGCGGCGAGGAAGCGGCCGTAGCGCATCATCGAGCCGGACATGTCGAGCAGGACGACGGTGGAGCAGCTGGTGGTGCCTTCGTGGAGGTGGAGCTCGAAGTCGCGTTCGTTGAACTTGATCTGCGCGCGGGTCGTTCCCTCACTGGTTACTGAAGTGACGAGTCCTCCGTGGGAGAGCGCGTTGCGCAGGGTCTGGTGGAGGTCAAGCTCAGAGACAGGATCGCCGTACTGATAGGGTTTGGTCCCTTCGATGCGCTCGCCGCCTTGTCCGGGCGTCACCTTTTCGTGACCCTCGCGCGTCCCGGTTCGTAAATTGGAGAAAACCTCCATCAGCGCCTTGCGCTGCATCTTGTTGATCGCGCGTGGGGTGAGGCGGACCTTTCCCTTGCCGTCCTTGTCCAGCATCCCCTCTTTCAGCAACTGCTCCAGCAGGTCCGACTGCGCCTCGTTCTTGGGGTCCTTGAGCATCTGCTCGATGGCTTTGAGCGCCTGATCGCCGTACTGGAGAATGAACTCCATGAGCTGATCGAAGCCAAAGAGCTTGTCCTGCGTCGGGAAATTCTCGCCGTCAAACTCGCCGTAGAAGTACTTCATGGCGAGGGGATTGTAGGTTCGCTGAGCGGCGGGACGTAAAGAAAAAAGAAAGCAACTGGATCAGAACGAGATCATGGCCCGCGGGGCCGCTGATCCGGTGAGCGTGACGCTGTTTTCAGAGATCGTCACGGTGATCGTGATCGCGACGCGGGCGATGCAGGTCTTTCCGGTGGCGGGGTTGGTGCCGGTGACGTAGCTGAAGGTGCATGCCGTTACGTTTCGAGCCAGGACGTAGTCGGCGTCTGTCGTGTCGTAATTGGTCACGTACAGGAGCCGCTGGTTGGCGGAGTCATACGCGTACGACACCTCCTGCATCTTCTCGGTGTTGAAGTTCAGGCTCGTGCCCGTGGATGTCGTCTGCACGGTTCCCTTGCGGCACTGGGTGAGCATTCGTTCCATGCTGACCCTCGCGGCCTGCGTGGCGCGGGAGAGCTCGTCGTTAATCGTGATCGCGGCGGAGGAGGCGGTGAAGGCGACACCCACGGCGGAGAGGAGCATGGCCGCGATGGCGAGGGCGATCATGGCTTCGACGAGGCCGAGGCCTCGTCGAAGCCGCTGCGTGCTACCGATAGACCGCACTTGATTCACGACCATGAGCCGGTTGCGCGTTGTCATGTTAATCCAGCTCCTGGAAGCTTCCCGCGACGGGGGAATACTTCTGCGAGTAGGTGACGCCCTGCGACGGCTGGTTGTTCTTTCCGATGGCTTTGAACTTGACGGTCTTGCCGTTGAAGGTGGCGCTGGCGGTGGAGGAGGTGTCGTCCAGCGTCATAAGCGTTCCCTGGTCAATGGTCATGTCGGCGGAGCCGGCGTTGACGAAGCGGCCGAGGATCACGTTCCCCTTGATCGTTGAGTCGCTGCTGCCGGACATCGTCATCAGCGTGGTCGGGCCGAGAATCGCGACGCCGGTGGTCGAGCGGAGGGCATCGTAAGCGCTGCCCGTGGGCAGGGTTCCCCACGTGAAGTTACCGCTCATGTCGATCACGTTCTTGGTGGTGTCATTGGTTCCTTCGAAGACGATGAAGCCGTTGAGCTTCACGTTGCCGCGGAATTCAATGGTGTTCGGCGATTCGACGTAGAGGATGCCTTGGATGGTCGCCCCACCGGTGAACTTCGGATTGGTGCCGCGCGGGATGCGAACGTTGGAGAGTGTGGAGCCGGAGGAGTAGGTGTTGGTTGCGTATTGCGCAAACACACTGGTGTCGAAGGTGGGGAAGGTTGGCGCGGGAACTTCATGCACGTGAGCATTCATGATCGATACGGTGTTGCTCGTTCCACCGACCGATCCGCCGGAAACGGAGACCTGGTTGTCATCGAGCACGTTCAGGTCACCGCCGATGGTGCCCCCGGTCACGGTGATGGCGTTACCCGAACTCTTGGACGACATCATCGTGGCGATGTCGTCGGTGGAAACGCCGGCAACGCCAGTGAGCGACCCCTTCTGCATCAGGACCTGCCCCTTGGACGCGACGGCGTAGTCAAACACCTTCCACGGAACCGTCACGCGCTCAAATTGAAGGCTCACACTCTTGCCGTTCGCGCTCGATGTCGGCCCGGACCGACCAGTGACGGTGCAGATGATGTTCCCACCCCATTCCTTGATCATCGCGGTGAATCCGGTTCCGTCGGTGGTGTCGATGGGAATGTACGAGCTGCTGTTGGACGGGATGTAGATCACCTGGTTCGGCGAGGTTCCGGTGATGGAGATGCTGTTCCCGCCGAGGTTCGTCGTTCCCTGAAGTGACGAGCGGAGATCGTCGTACAGCTCGTTCAGCACGGTCGTGCTGCTGCTGGGAATCGAGACCCGCGCCAGGTGGTAGCGCATGAACTGGACACCCGATTCAGCAGCGAGGCGGGCGCGATTGGATCGCTGCTGGTTCGCGGTGATCTGCACGGACGTGGTCGTCGACGCATAGAAGCCGATGGCGAGGATGCTGAAGACGATCAGGAACAACATCGCCAGTACGCTGGTGATGCCTTTGCGATTGCGAGATCTTCTGTTCATGGGGCACATCCTTGAAGAGCCACGGCGATTGCTCGGCGCTGTTATGGAGCGGCCACGAGCCATTTTTGGGTGTAGATCGGTTTGCTGTTGTGCGTGACGATGACGGTGACGCGGCACATTGGCTCCGTCGTCTGTGTGTCGGGAACAACCAGGGCGACGTAATTGTGGTCCACGTACGAAACATCGATCTGCTGCGTCCAGCCGGAGAACTGCGTGAGGTTGTTGCCCAGCGCGTCTTTCGGCGGGTTGTAGGTGACCTCGTCGTAGGTGCTCTTGAGTGTGCTGAAGCTGGCGCCCTGCATCATCTCGTTGATGTTGTTCCCGAGCTGAACCGCTGTGGTGAGCTCTTTGCTCGCGGCGGTGGCCATTGTGCCGGCGGTGATCAGTTGCATCAGCGCCACGACGCCCACGCCGATGATGACGGTCACGATGGCGGCTTCCATGAGCGTGAAGCCGCGGCGCATCCTGCGGGATCGAGATGGGAAAACACAGATCATCGTAGTTCATATCGGATATGCGCAGGGCCGGGGCAAATGGGGGGGATGGATATGAGTCCCCGCTTATCGGACCTTCACCGCACCGAAAAAAACCCACGGATGTTTATCCGTGGGTATTCGTTTCATCCGTCAAGCGAGCTACTTCACGAGGCTCGAGAGCTTGAAGATCGGCAGGATGATGCTCATGGCGATGAAACCGACCAGGCCACCCATGACGACGATCATGAGCGGCTCGATCATGGCGGTGCAGGATTTGATGACCGCTTTGAGCTCGCGCGAGTAGAACTCCGAGACTTCATCGAGCACTTCCCCGAGCTTACCGGATTCTTCGCCGGCCGAAATCATCTGCACCACCGGGCGAGGGAGCAGGGGGCTTTTCTGGAGGGTCCAGGAGATCTTCTTGCCTTGTTTTACCGAGGAAAAGACGTTGCGCCACATGCGGCGATAAAGGACGTTGCCAGAGATTTCCGCGGTGATGGCGATGGTGTCGAGCATCGGCACGCCTGCATTGACGAGCTGGCCCATCGTGTGCAGCGAGCGGCTGATGTACAGGGCGCGGAACATCTTCTTGAACAGCGGCACCGTGAGCTTGATCTTGTCGAAAGCCGCCGCGCCCTGGTCCGTCTTAAGTGTCAGCACCAGCGCATACACCAATACCGCCAGCGCGATCAGCAGGACGTACCAGTAGTTGATCATGAAGCTGCTCATTGCCAGCAGCAGCTTGGTCGGCGCGGGCAAGGCGGCTTCCTTGCCTTTGAAGATCATCATGAAGCGCGGGAGCACGAACGTAAGCAGAAAGATCGTGGTGCCAATCGCCATGAACCCGATGATCGCGGGGTAGATCATCGCGCCGCGCACCATCGATCGCGTTTCGATCTGCTGGGCGAGGTAAGCTGCGATCTTGTCCAGCATGCGCGAGAAGCCGCCGGACAGTTCCGACGCCTTCACCATGTTGATGTAAAGCGGCGAGAAGATCTTGGGATACCGCAGCAGCGCATCGGAGAACTGCTTGCCCGATTCCACGTCCTTCTTCATCTGGACGAGGATTTCCTTCATCTTTGGGTGCTCGCACTGATCGGCGATCCCTTCGATGGCGCTGCGGATGGAGATGCCCGCGCGGATCATGACCGAGAGCTGGCTGGTGAAGTTCTGCACTTCCTTGGCGCCCGGACCGAACGAGATGTTCAGGTTGATCTTCTTCTTGACCGCGCCGTTCTCCGACGATCCCAGCGCCAAGATAAACTCGCCGCGATCGCGAAGCTGCTGAGCGGCAGCAGCAAGATTGGCAGCCGAGATAACGCCAGCGGTCACTTTCCCCGCCGAGTTTTTCGTTTCGTAGCGATACGTCGGCATACTGTTCTCTCTGCTCGTTTAGCGGCCCCGCTCGGGGGGCGTGTTCGTAGCGACACCAGCGTCGCCCCTGCGTCAGGCGGCCAGGCTCCTCTCAAGTTTCTCGGGGTGCGCCGCCTGCGCAATCGCATCCTCCCGGCTGATGTACCCGTTCACGTAAAGCTGCTTGATCGAGCTGTCCAGCGTCTGCATGCCCAGCGCCCGGCTCGTCTCGATCACGTTCGGGATTTCGAAAATGCGATTTTCGCGGACGCAGTTGCGCACGGCCGGCGTGCACAACATGATCTCCACGCCCGGGATCATGCCCGGCTGATCGCAGCGGCGGAACAGCGTCTGGCTGATGACCGCCTGGAGGGTGTTGGCGAGCATCGAGCGGATCTGGTTCTGCTCGTCCGCCGGGTAGACGTCGATGATTCGTTCAATCGTCTGCGGCGCGTTGACGGTGTGAAGCGTTGAGAAAACCAGGTGGCCCGTTTCAGCGGCGGTGATCGCGGCGCTAACCGTTTCCAAGTCGCGCATTTCACCGACCAGGATCACGTCTGGGTCCTGGCGCAGGGAGTGCCGCAGCCCGCTCGCGAAGGTGGGAACGTCGGCGCCAACCTCGCGCTGTTCGATGGCGCACTTGTTGGAGACAAACGCGTATTCAATCGGATCTTCCAGCGTGATGATGTGGCCCTGCTCGCGGCGGTTGATCGCCTCGATCATGCCGGCCAAGGTCGTCGATTTACCCGAGCCGGTCGGACCCGTCACCAGGATCAAGCCGCGCGGCAGGTGCGTGAGCTTCGTCACCACCTCCGGCAGGAAGAGCTGATCCAGCGGCCGAATCTTGTCGTTGATCGTTCGGAAGGCGAACCCGATGGTGTTGCGCTGGTAGTGAGCGTTCACGCGAAATCGGCTCACGCCGGGGATTTCATATGAGAAGTCGCTGTCGCGGTGCTCTTCAAACTCCGCCCACCGCTTCTCGTTCATCAGCTCCTTCGCGATCCGCATCGCCCCCTCGGGCGTCACGATGGGGAAGTCGCTCGGCGTCACCACCGTATGAATGCGAAACAGCGGCGGCAAACCCACGTTGATGTGGATGTCCGATGCCTTGGCCGTCACCGCGTTTCGAAGGATGTCGTTGATCATGCTCATGTCTGTCTCTTCTCGTGACATGGGCGTCTCGCCCATGTTTCTGGTGCATGGGCGAGACGCCCTTGCCACGCGTTGAACTAAACGCTCTCCGTTACCCTTAAGACTTCGTCTGCAGTGGTCAGACCTTTCTTCACCTTTTCAAACCCGTCCTCGCGAAGGGTTTTGAGTCCTCGGCTGCGGCAGTGTTTGCGAAGCTCGATCACGTCCAGGTTCCGCGTGACCATGTCGCGAAGGGTATCGTCCATGATCAGCAGCTCGTAAATGCCGAGCCGTCCGCTGTAGCCGGTCTTTCGGCAACGGTCGCAACCTTTGCCCTTCCACATTTCTTCGGACGTAAAGCCCTGCGCTTTGAGGAACTTCGCAGTCTCTTCTGTCGGTGTGAACTTTTCCCGGCAATGGGGGCATATTTTTCGGACCAGGCGCTGCGCCAAAACGGCGTTCAGCGAGGCGCTGATGAGATAAGGCTCCACGCCCACGTTTATCAGACGTGTGATCGAGCTCGGTGCGTCGTTGGTGTGAAGGGTCGATAACACCAGGTGTCCGGTCAGCGCCGCCTGCACCGCGATGCGCGCGGTCTCGGGGTCGCGGATTTCACCCAGCATGATCACGTCCGGGTCCTGACGCAGCAGCGAGCGAAGCGCCGCGCTGAAGGTCATCCCGATCTTGTCATGCACCTGCACCTGGTTCGCCTGCGCGAGCTGGTATTCGATCGGGTCTTCAACCGTGCTGATATTCAGCTTGTTCCCGTCCATGACGCGCAGCGACGAATACAGCGTCGTCGTCTTGCCCGAACCCGTCGGCCCGGTAACCAGCAGGATGCCGTGCGGCTCGTCGATCTGGTGCTTCCAGATCTCCAGCTCATGATCCGCAAATCCCAACTGCTCCAGCGGCACACTGATCGAGCGGTTATCGAGGATTCGCATCACGCACTTCTCGCCGTACCCCGTCGGCAGCGTGCTGACGCGCAGATCCACCTTGCGGTTGTTCATCATCACCCGGATGCGCCCGTCCTGCGGCAAGCGGCGCTCGGAGATGTCCAGGTTCGACATGATCTTGAGGCGCGAAATGATCGCCGCGTGCATGGCATACGGCGGGTTCATCGCCTCGAACATCACGCCGTCGATGCGGTAGCGGATCTTCAGCGCCTTGTCCTTCGGCTCAATGTGGATGTCGCTGGCGCCCTGCTTGATCGCGTCCTGAATCACGTAGTTCACGAAGCGGATGATCGGAGATTCGTTGCCGATCTTCGCCAGATCCGTGTCTTCGTCGTTGTCTTCCTTGACGACGGTGACGTCGTCCTCCGCCATGTCCTTGATGATCTCGTCAACCTTCACGTCGACGTACTGCGCGGTCATCGCTTCAACGGTGCGATTAATGTCGGCGGCGGTGGTCACGACGACCCTGATATCCTTGCCGGTCTTGCGCTTCACCTCATCGACGAGAAAGACGTTTGCCGGATCCGTCATCGCGACAACAAGATGCTGACCGTCGAAGCGGATGGGCATCACCAGTTGCTTGCGGATGTAGTCGGGCGCGAGCGAGCCGAAAGCATCCGCGTCGATGTGCTGCTTTTCCGGGGTCTCAAAGGGAAGATCGAGCGTTTGCGCCAGCGCCGAGAGGATCTGCGCCTCGCTCGCGGCGTTCATTGTCAGCAGCACCTGGGCGAGGCTCTTGCCGGGCGTTTGCGCCTGCACGGACTTGGCCTGCGTGAGCTGCTCTTCGCTGATCTGACCGCGCTCGAGCAGGAGCTGATCCACGCTCTTGCGCGACTTGGCGCTGGGCGGCTGCCAAAGGCTTTCAAGCTCCTCCGGCGTCGTCAGATCCAGGTGACGATCGTCGGCTTCGGCGGTTGTCGCTTTTCTTCCAAACATCTGGCCTTCCTGTACTTCTCGAGTAGGGGGGTCCTTCTCTACTTCTGCATCTTCAACTCGAAGCGATACTGGCCGCTTCGCACGATCACCACGCCGTTGCTGATCTTCTCCACGGTGAACTGATTGACCTGCTGGCCTTCCGTGTAGAGCGTGTTGTTGATCATGCAGGCGGACTTCTTGCCGCTCATGATCGACTGGAGCTGGAGCGTCTGCACCGCTTTCACCACGGCGGCGCGTTCTTCCTCTCGCTTCTTCTTGTCGGCGGCGTCACCGCTTTCCCCGGCGACGGCGGAAGAGCGGAAGGGATTCGTTTTCAGTTCCGTCAGCGGCACCTGCGTCATCGACGGGTAAGACAGAAACTCGTTCACCACCTTCTCGGTGCTCGTCAGCATCGCGCGCATCGCCTTGATGCCGTCTTGCCCGGAATCGAGGAAGGTGTGCACCGTCTGAGCGGCGGCGGGAGGTTGATCGATGGTGGCGGCGGCAGCGGATGCCGGGCCGCGGTTGCTCATGTACCACAGCACCGCCGGCGCCAGGAGCAGCAATCCCCCCAGGAGCATGTACTGCGTCGACTGCGACTTCTTCTCTTCGCCGGTGACGAATTCCGTCTCGGCCGTGCCCAGCGCGTTGGACAAATCGGAGTCTTCCTCTGCGCCGGTTGATACGTTGTTGATGTCTTGACTCATGGCTGCTCCAGCTGCTTGCGTGCGATAGTCGTGATTTGCCTAGTTTGCGGCGGCGACAGCGTCAGGCTCGAAGAAGATGCTGAGCTGCATCTGCGCCGTCATTTCGCCTTCGCGATCGCTGATCTTCTCCAGCCGCATCGAAGTCACGCGCGTCAGCCGCGGCAGCTTCTCGAGCTGAAGGAGGAACGAGTAGTAACCGTTGAAATCTCCAGATAGCGACAGGCTGATCGGCTGTTCCGAGAAAGTCGCCGCCCGCTCGCTCTTGAGCGTGCGAATCGTCTTGGTTTGAAGGCTGTTCGCCTCCGCCATCTGCCAGACTTCCTTGAGGATCTTGTCCATCTCCTTCTCCTGCGGCAGCTTGCTCTCGAAGAAGGTGATCGCCTGCTGGAGCTCATCCAGCTTCTTGCCCAGGTCGGCGATGCCCGCCGTCGCGGTGCGGAGGTTGGTGATCGCCGCCTGCTCGGTGCGGATATCCGTCAGCAGCCTTTGCCGCTTCTGGTCCGTCTTCTTCAGGAAGAGGAACGCAACCGCCAGCAGTGCCGCCATCAGGGTCAGGAAGATGATTTCGCGAAAGCCGATTTTCATGATCGTGTCCGTAATCAGTTATGACTTATCACCTGTTGCTCATCCGATTCACTGACCAACCGGAACCGCCGCCGTCTTCTGCTCGTTCTGCCGCTTGATGTCCGCGCTGCTCACGACGAAGTCCGGGCTGAGCGTCATCTCCACCTGAAACTTGCGCAGCGTTTCCTTCTCGTTCTTAAACTCTTCGCTGATCAGCAGATTCACGTCCTTGAACAGCGGCGAGCGGGAAAGCTTGCTGATGAACTGCGCCACCTGCACGTCGGTGCCGGCAACGCCGGTGAGGCGCATGTTGACGTCATAGTTTCGCGCCTGCGGAGCCGGCGCGGGAGCCGGTGCGCCGTTGTTGTTCGGAGATGAAGCGCTGGGCGCGGGTGCGCCGGCGCGCAGCTTCGAATCCAGGTTGAAATCCAGCAGCGACACGCCGCCCGGAATCCCGTTGGTGATCTCCGCCAGCAGGTAGCTCCGCGGCACGCGCTCCAGGAGCGAACTGGTGATCTCCGCCTGCTTGGCAAGCTGCTGCTGCTTTTCCTGCATCTGCTTGAACTGCTCGATCGGCTTGGCCGCTTCAGTAAGTTGCCCATCGAGTTCCGATTTCTGCTTCTCCAGTTGGCGCGTCGTCTGCTCCTTCCAGAACAGCGTGCCGCCGATCGCGCAGACCACCACGAGGAACAGCGTGCCAAGGATCGCGTTGGTCCGGCGCCGGAGTTTCTTCTCCAGGTAGTCGTCCGGCAGGAAGCTAAGTTGATTCGGGGAAGCCATGTTGTCCTCTGTTTATTTCGCAGCCTGCTCGATCATTTCGTTACTCGAGGTGTTGTCGCCGGCGCCGTTCTTCGGCCCCATGCTCAGGCCAATCGCCACCGCCCACGAGGGTTGAGGCTGACGCCGATCGATGCCGCTCTCCACGCTGATGTCGCTGATCCGGCCCATCCGCACGAGCGGATCGCCGATCTGCGCCGCGAGCCCCATCTCCCGCGCCACCTGCTGACACAACGCCCGCTGCCGCGCCTCGCCGCCAATGAAGATCAAGCGATCGATTGGCTTTTCGGGAAAAGTCGATTCGTAGTAACGCCGCGACAAATTGAGCTCTTCAACCAGTCGCCGCAGCGGCTCCTGGCAGGCGTCCATCGCGCGCTGGGCCTGATCCGCTTCAACAGGTGTGGATTCGACTTCAACGGCCGGCGGTGCAACCGGCGCCTCAGCAGGAGCGGGGGCCGGAGCTGCGTTCTGCTCCGCCTTCCGCATGGCGCTGTCCAGAAGCGCGAATGAATTGTCGGGAGATTGATCTGTCGCCCGGCGAGCCGGTGTCGCATTCTCGGGGGCAACGGCGATCTTCGTCTTAATCTCTTCCAGCGGCGTCGTCTGCTGCGAAGCCAGCTTCACCCGAAGGATTTTCGCATCCTGAAGGCTGATCTTCATCGCCTCCGAAACCGCCCGGCTGAACTGATCCCCGCCGATCGGGATCACCCGGGCGAAGCTCATGTCCGACCCATGCGTGATGACCGCGCGAGATGAGGTGCAGCCAATATCGATGTAGCAGCTCGTCGCCGTCTCGTCGCTCTTGCGGCGGTAAACATTGGAGAAGCAGTCGATGATCGCCTTCGGCTCGACGTTCATACCAATGACGTCCAGCTTCGCCTTGTGCGCCGCGCCCAATAGCTGATTCACCCGATCCCGCGCCGCCGCCAGCACGATCACTTCGTATTTCGGATCCTGGTCCTGATAAACCTCGCCCGCGATGACGTGCCGCAGCACCGCGTGCAGCGGATCGATCGGCAGCTTGCCCCGAAGCTCCCAGGGCAGCGCCTTCTTCATCGCGTCGTCGTCCAGCTTTGGCATGCGCAGGTGCCGCACGAACATCGTCGCCGCCGGCAGAGCCAGCACGCACTGCCGGCCCCGAAACGGCGCCTGCGCCAGCAGATCCTTCACCGTCTCGATGAAAAAGTTGCTTCGAGCGTTGGCGTCCGTGCGCACGTGCGGCGGAACATCGGCGCTCGCCGCCGCGATCAGCTTGTAGTCCTCCCCCGTCCACTGCACCTGGGCCAGACGAAGGCAATCGCTGCCGAAGTCGATGCCAATGGGGTTGCACTTCGGTGCGAACCAGTTGTTTACGAACCCGAGCATCTTCTCTCCAAACCTCCCCGGAACACCGCAGACGTACGATTGGCTCCCCGTTCAGGCAAACCAGGAAACTGCGCGAAGCTAGACGCGGCGCGTGCGACTGTTCCGTCGGCGTGGGCCGCTGATGTTCGTATCGGCGGGGAAATGCGGGGCGATTAGGAGCTTACGACCTAGAAAAACGGTCGCGGTGCATCAGGTGGAAACGTCCAAGAACTCGGCCGCAACCGCGTCGGCTAGCTCTAAACCACGTTCCGAAAGACAAAGGGTGTGATCATCGCTCACCAGCAGCCCATGCTCGATCAGCCGGGGGATGATCGATGCATAAAGCGCACGGGCATCGAATCCCGTGCGAGCGGCAAAGTCGTCAAAGTTTAACCCCCGGCTCAAGCGCAGCCGGAGCATGGCAAGCTCACCGGCCCGCTGAGTGGGCGACAGCACTTCAACATCTGTCGCGGGAAGTTGATCCCCTGCCACAGCCGACTCCCACTCCCCCAGGTGACGGCGATTGCGAAAGCGCGTCCCCTCGACGTGCGACGCCGCCGACGGCCCCAGGCCGATGTAGTTCCCGCCGGTCCAATAAACCAGGTTGTGCAGGCATTCCTGTCCGCGCGCAGCGTAATTGCTGATCTCATACGCATCCAGCCCCGCCTCCGTCAGCCGCCGCCGCGTGTGGCGAAACATCTCAAGCTCCAGCGGCTCCGGCGTCGCGTCCAGTTGCCCCAGGCGCAGCTTCACGGCCATCGGCGTGTTCGGCTCAAACGTCAGGTTGTATGCCGAGAGGTGCGACGTCCCCAGCCCGATCGTCTGCTCCAGAGAATCCACCCACGACTGCATCGTCTGCCCCGGAATCGCATAAATCAGATCCAGGTTCAGCCGCTCAAACCCCGCCTCGCGCGCCAGCGCCACGCTACGGCGCACGTCATTCGGATGGTGATGCCGCTCCAGCGTCTTCAGCTCATCAAGATTGAAACTCTGCGCCCCGAAACTCAGCCGATTCACGCCCGCCTCGCGCAGCATCTGGCAATAATCCAGCGCCGCCGTCGCGGGGTTCACCTCGATCGTCCATTCTTCGACATCGCACAAGTCAAAGCGCTGCTTCAGCCCCTCCAGCAACCGCCGCATCTGCTCGAGCGGCAACAGCGAAGGCGTCCCGCCGCCGAAGAAAATCGTACGCGGCCGAACCGCCCCGTACTCACTCCACAGCGCCGCTTCGCGCAGCGTCAGATCCACGAACTTCGCCATCCGCTCGTCACTCTGCCGCGTGATGCTGTAGAAATCGCAGTAGTGACACTTGTGAAAGCAAAAGGGCACGTGCACATACAGCGCCTCCACGTTCCCTTGCGGAAGCGACGCGGGCGTCATGATCGGCGAGTAGGGGGCCAGTGTCACGGGCACGATCCGATTATAGACTTTCGCCCACAATGAAACGGAATATCGAACTCAAGGCTAAATGTCGAGACCTCGCCTTCGCGCGCGATGCCGCACTTCGCACGGGCGCCCGCGCCGAAGGCATTCTCATGCAGACCGACACCTACTTCCACGTCCCGCACGGCCGCTTGAAGCTGCGCGAGATCGCCGGCCAGCGCGCTGAACTCATTTGGTACGCCCGTTCGAACCAAACCGCTTTCCGCGCCAGCGATTACGTTGTGTCACCCGTGGCCGACGTGCCGACGATGCTTACCGCGCTAATGAGCGCGCTGCGTATCCGCGGAACCGTCAAGAAGCGCCGCGAACTGCTCCTCTACGAAAACGTTCGCATCCACCTCGACTCCGTCGACACGCTCGGCAGCTTCCTCGAATTCGAAGCCGTCGTCTCGGATCAGCACAACGAACAGATCTCCCACCAGCGCCTGGCCACGCTGACGGAAGCTCTCCAGATCGCCGACACGGATCGAATCGCCGTCTCCTACAGCGACCTCGCCGGACTCTGACCATTGCAAAATCCCTACTCCCTCTCCCGTACGCGGGAGAGGGCGGGGGTGACGGTCTCCCCTCATTCTCCGCACGACTCCCTCAAACCAAACCAAAAAGAAGCCCCGGAAGATCTTTCCGGGGCTCCCTCGTCTCACTTGGTCAATCGCGTCAGCTCAATCTGCGATCAAGCAAACGGCACAATCTTGTTCAGCATCGCCACTCGGCGGAACAGCACCAACGACCCGGACGGGTTCGCCGTCACCTGGTCTGCGGTCGTACCGGCTTTCTGCACGGCAAGGTTGGAGAAGACGCCGCCCCCGTTAATCGTTGGAAACGCCGCAATCGAGTCCATTACGGCCAGGCCATTCGCGTCGGTCACCTTGCCAAAGGCGGTGAATCCGCCGTTTTGTTTGTCCAGATTAGCTGAGTTGTCAGCGAGGTTGAAGAACCACTGGCTCGTACCCTTGTCGTCAGTCGCGGGGTTGTTGTCGTCCGGCCTCGCCAGCGCAATCGTGCCGCGCGTGTTGCTCACGCCCGGCTCATTGTTCACCGGCCCGAATTCTGTCACCTGGCCCAGCGTGTTTTTGCTGGAGACGTTGAACCCACCACCCTGCACGATGAAGCCTGGCAGCGAGCGATGGATGAAGCTGCTGTCGTAGCGAGCGGAGTTGGCGTAAGCCATGAAGTTCGCCGCGTTCTTCGGCGTCTCCGCCGTGAAGAGTTGCACGTTAAAAGCGCCGCCCGTCGCCATCGTGAAACGCGCCGTCTGCGTCGTAGTGGAGCGCTTCGAAATGATCAGGGTGTCGCCGCCAGCCGTGCCGTTGCCCGTCGTCTTGCCGCCGCTGTACTCGCCGTCGAGTTTGACGCCATCATCGCTCAGCAGCCGCTTGCTGTTGAGCTTCATGCTGTAGGTGGTGTTCGCCGCGAGTTGATTCGTCCGAAACGTGATCCGCTTGTTGCCCGAGAAGTAGCGCACCACGCCGTTCACCTTCGCGTCGTCCGCCGTGCCAAACTTTCCATCTTTGCCGGCAGTGTGCATCTGCACGGATGTCCCGTTCACCGTCGACGCCTTCAGCGCGTGATCCATCTGAAAGATCACCTCGCCGCGATTGTCGGCAATGATGTTGGTCACGTGAGCGGCATGAAACAGCACGCGGTTCTCAAGGGTCTCGACAAGACGGTTCGACACGATCAGACCTCCAGGTTTTCCGTTGAATGTGGGTGCGACAATAGCCCGGGCGGGTACTCTACTCCGCAACAACTCTGTGTCAAAATGACGACACAACCCCCGTCAGTATTACGAACGGAGTCCGCCTTGGTTCGGTCCGGTAACACGCACGCCTGCTCCCCTTTAGTGCCGTCGCTTGCAGCCCGCTTTACGTGGTACACCCCTTGCTCAACCCTTTCCCATCAATGGAGGATCCACATGGCTAAAGCAAAGAAAATTCGCCGTTTACAAGGAACACAACCCCCAGGCGCCCGCGGCCGAACCGCTCAGACCACCGCCCAAGCGACCAGCGAGGGGAAGAACGGCGCCGTCGCCCGTGAGCACTGGGTAGACGTGAACCGCCCCCAATCCGCCGGCGGCGGAAAAGTCCGTGGCGACCGCCGCGACACCAACAAGACCTACACCACCAACATCAAACATCCGGCCCGCGGCAACAACGCCCGCCCCGATGTCAGCACACGCAAGCGTTGAGCCCGCTCTCGCGCACGCACCAGTCCTTGCAAAGCACCGGATTAGCCCTCCGGTGCTTCTTCTTTCCCTCTCAACTTCAACGCTAACGAAACCCAAACACCGGCACAGTTCTTGCACCCGTTCTCTCCAATCCGTTCAACCCAAACCAGGAGAGCACATGAACACTGAAGAACTTCGGAAAGATGACATGATGGCGCACCTGATGGACTCTCTCGACGCCGGCGAAGACATCGGTCACTACGGCCGCCTCGTCTTCGTCATGGTCGGCCACCACTTCCTCACCGACGACGAGCTCGTCTCTTGGCTCTGCAAAGACAAAAGCTGCGACGAAAACGACGCGCGAGCGATGGTCATGAGCGTCAAGAGCAAGAACTACAATCCACCCAAGCGCGAGAAGATCCTACAGTTCCAAAAACAGCAAGACTTCCCTATCTGCCCCTCCTCCGACCCCGACGCCTGCAACGTCTACAGAAACCTCAAGTTCCCCCAGGAGGTCTACGAGCACATCCAGCAATACCAGATTGAAAAAGCTGAGGCGCAGATGGATCAGGAGTGATATTCCGTCGCTTTGGCCGCTGTCCCGCACTCGGGGCAGCGGTCGGGCGTGGCTCGAAGGTCGTAGCCGCAGTGGTTACAGACTTGGAAGCGTCGCCGTAGCCGACTTCGCGCCACGACTTCACCAACAATCGCGCCGATCAAAAAGAACATTCCAAAGCAGAAGCCGCCATCTGTCATCACCACATGGGCGATGCGCTCGAAGTCGGTCAGTCCGCGTCCGGACGGCCAGTAGAACAAGTAACCGTTCGAATCTAGCGCATAGACACCAAAGCAAACACACGACGACAACAGTCGCAGTCGCGAGCCAATTCTCATCCTTCTCAGAATTCGAAGTGAAACTGACAGCAAGAGTCCAAGAACGACAGAGGCTGTAACAGAGCCAAACACCTTGAAGAACACGCGATCCACAGACGGATTTTAACTGACGCCTCCCGCCCTATGCAGATTTAACTTGTACATTCAGCAATACTACGAACAAAAAGCCGACGCCAATCAGGATTGAACAAAACCACTTCGTGGTGCGTTGTCTTTAGCCCCCGGTGAATACACCGGGGGTGTTCGCTATTCCCCCTCAATCCACCTCTTGCAAAAGATCATTATCGTACGCCTCTTCCAACTTTCGAATCGTCTCCCTCAACTCATCGTCCTTCTCCACCGCCTCGCTCACGCGCGTCTCCCACTCGTTGCTTGCCGAGCGCAGCGCATCCAGATCCACCGGGATGTTCAAGATGCTCGACAGTCTGCGGGAAATCGCCTCGATGCTGAGCGGATTGATGCCCTGAAGGTATCCGGGAATCTCCGCCACCAGCGAGATCATCTCCACCCCATGCCGCTTCGCTTCATGCAGCAGCAGCGTGGCGAATGAACCCGGCCCCTCATACTCGCTCGGCCGAAGCCGATACTGATCCAGCAGCGGCCGCAGTTTCTTATCCGACACCGACCCGTAAAGCCTCGGCTCCCGCGTGTGCGGCACCGATCCGCCGAACGACCCCATGAAAATAATCCGCGAAACGCCTAGGGTCTTCGTCAGCTCAAAGATGCAATCCGCAAATGCCTGCCATCGAACGTTCGGCTCCTTCCCAATGAAATAAACCAGGTTCGCCTGCTCATCGCACCGAAACACATTCGTCGGCATCTCAAACTTCGTCACCACCCCATCGTCATACACAACGTGCGGCCGAAACAGCGCGCTCGTCTCCATGTCCCCCGGAAAGTTGTAAATGTAGAAATCGTCCGCCTCGATCGACCCAATTTGCCGCGTCTTCCGCGTCCCCATCCCCATCAACTGCTTCACCGTCCCCGTCGAGACCGATCCCCCATCCATCCACCCCGTCAGCGCGAGCAGCAACGTCGCGTCTTTCAGCTTCGGCGGATCATTCAAATGCAGATACTGTATTGCCATAGGCCAATCCTAGGTCGGTCAGGGCGCAAGAAAAATGCCAGGCGCCTCCGAGCGCCTGGCACTTCTCGTTAGCCAGTTGGACACTTTAGTACCGATAGTGCTCGCTCTTGTAAGGCCCTTCCACCGGCACGCCGATGTAATCCGCCTGGTCCTTGCTCAGCTTCGTCAGCTTCGCGCCGAGCTTCTCCAGGTGCAGCCGAGCCACCTTCTCATCCAGATGCTTCGGCAGCACATACACCTTGTTCTCATAAGCCTTGTTGTTCGTCGCCAGCTCGATCTGCGCGATCGTCTGGTTCGTGAACGAGTTGCTCATGACGAACGACGGATGTCCCGTCGCGCACCCCAGATTCAGCAATCGTCCTTCAGCCAGGATCAGCACCGAGTGCCCATCCGCAAACGTCCACATGTCATACTGCGGCTTAATGTTCGTCTTCTTAATCCCCTTCAGTTTCTTCAATCCGGACATATCGATCTCATTGTCGAAATGCCCGATGTTGCCGACAATGGCTTTGTCTTTCATTTTGGACATGTGGTCGGCGGTGATGATGTTTTTGTTGCCGGTGGTGGTGATGAAGATGTCGGCGTAGCTTAGGGTGTCTTCGAGGGTTAGGACCTGGTAGCCCTCCATGCAGGCTTGTAGGGCGCAGATGGGGTCGATTTCGGTGACGATGACTCGGCAGCCTTGGCCCTTGAGGGATTGGGCGCAGCCTTTACCGACGTCGCCGTAGCCGCAGACGACGGCTACTTTTCCGCTCAGCATGACGTCGGTGGCGCGGAAGAGGCCATCGACGAGGGAGTGGCGGCAGCCGTAGAGGTTGTCGAACTTGCTCTTGGTGACGGAGTCGTTGACGTTGATGGCGGGGAAGAGGAGCTTGCCGGCCTTCTGCATTTCGTAGAGGCGGTGGACGCCGGTGGTGGTTTCTTCGCTGACGCCCTGGCAGTTCTTGCCGACCTGGGTCCAGCGGTTGGGGGATTCCTTGAGGGTCTTGCGGAGCAGGTCGAGGATGACGCCCCATTCTTCGGGGTCGTTGTCTTTGTCGAAGTCCGGTACTTTGCCGGCGGCTTCGAACTCGGTGCCCTTGTGGATCAGGAGGGTGACGTCGCCGCCGTCGTCGACGATTTGGTCGGGACCGGCGCCGTTACCGAAGTCGAGCGCCCGCTCGGTGCACCACCAATACTCTTCGAGTGTTTCGCCTTTCCAAGCGAAGACGGGGACGCCGGCGGGCTTCTCGGCGGTGCCATTGGGGCCGACGGCGATCGCGGCGGCGGCGTGGTCCTGGGTGGAGAAGATGTTGCAGGAACACCAGCGCACTTCGGCGCCGAGGGCGGCGAGGGTTTCGATGAGGACGGCGGTCTGGATCGTCATGTGGAGTGAGCCGACGATCTTGAGGCCCTTGAGGGGCTGCTGCTTTGCATACTCGGCGCGGACGGCCATGAGGCC
>DASVUC010000086.1:0-4272 GCA_036387255.1 Tepidisphaeraceae bacterium
TGATTGGAGGAATACCCGCTGATCAGAACCACCCTCCCGCACGTAAAGACTACGAAGTCGGTCCAGCTCCCGGATCACCAGCCGATGGGCACAGCCATCGACTTGAGCGCGACGTTTCAACCCCGAGACGAACATCAGCGAGTAAGCAACGTGACCGGGCACCTCAACCCGACCAGCGGCTAACCACGCAAGGTAATAGCGTTGTTGGCTGGGTGTCATCGCGTCGTACTGCTGCGGGACAGTAGAATGATCGACAGCGGCTTGCTGGGCGTTCTCCGGCTTCGGTGCACTGCGGTCAATGGCCCAGGAGCCGGGCTGCGTGATGAAACTCTCCCGCACGTAAATCAGGGGATCTCGCAGGAGATACTCGCCTACCGTGATCGATTGACCATGTCCCACCCAGATGACCGGTGCAGGAGACCCACTCGCTCGAGGGGGTCGAAGATATTCAGGCCCGGTTTTGGGAACTGCCGATGCAAGCGGGGCGTCTGGCGTGCCAATTGAATTGGTTGTGCGACGATCCATTACGTTGTTGTTCCAAAAGCCACTCCGCGTACTGAGCTGCCTCAGCCACCAAGTCCGCAGTACATCTGGCGTGTCCTGTACAGACGAAAGAGCTCCGTCCGCGGCGGTGCGATCTCCATCAGACCAGCGCCCGCTCGTTGATTTACGAGCAGTTGAACGTTCGCGTGAGGACAAGATCCTCACATCGGCCACCTTCACGGGTTGATGGTGGCCACCAACAAATCCAATCAGGATGTGGAGCATTCGCCCGGGTTAATCACACGGAGAAAACCCAAACGCCACATGGTTAAAACCGTCTGCTTCCACGCTTCAGGGTTGACCTCCAGCTCTTTCAGCAGGGCGGCGCGTGCTGCCCGAGACGCCCGCGTTCTCCGGGATATGCCCTCCTCAGGGATTACCCTTTTCACCACTTCGCTTGTGTGGCGCGCAGTCGGAATGGTCATGGTGGACGGAACCACAGTTGTTTCATGAAGCCGTTGGTGAACGTCCTTTTTCACGCGAACGTCGCGTGCACTGAGATACTCGAACCATATTTTTCAGTAATCAAGGAGTTGGACAAAAAGGCGCAGTGGTAGATCTGGCACCCCATGTTGATTCGAATGTCGCTCCGATCCGAAAAGAACGAGACCGACGGGTGAAGTTCTTAAGCCTTGAAGATTCAAACAGATCTGAAAAAGGGTCTCCGAGATCCGGTGCCTCCAAGCGCACAAAAACGGGTATCGGTGAGTCGCGCGTGCCTCATGCATCGGGAGCGGGTAAAGCCCGGAAATACCGCCAAAAGCGGAAGTAAAACGGCACTGTGAAGGAGCTTGGCGTGGGGACGCCCGCTACGGGCGGAGCTTTTTTTCGGCGCGTGCGAGGGTGCGCGTGTATCGGCGACATCGCTTGTTTCGCGGTCCAAAGTTTAGGCGAGGCGGAAGTTCATCCAAATCCGCCTGTCCGCCGTAATCAATCAACTGTCGTCGCCGGCGAGGAATTGATTCTTCGTTATTAAGGTCGCAGGTATCGGTTATTGGCTCAACAGGCAACACTTCCTCGACAGCTCTGTCGGATGTGAGGCGGTGTCCAACACCAAGTTCATACAGCCGCCGATGAAACCTTGGATTCCACTCTGGGCCGGGCAGACGACCCAGTGTTTCGAGAAAGCTGTTCACCGTCACGGCTTGAGGTGCCCGTGCTGGCGGCTCGTCTGGCTTTATCCGGTCAACAATCGGGATGAATTGCCCTGCCAGGTACGCCGACAGAACAGCATTCGCCCAGTTGGTGGGCGCCTTCTTGATCTGCTTGATACCGCGGTACGGCAGCCGCTTTACGACCTTCGTACCTTCAATCAGGGCCCACATCCCACTGCTTCGGTACCGCATGCTGTTGCGGGAAAAAGGTTTAACATGCACGAGAACGATGCCGTCAAGTTTGCTGTGCCGGACGACACAGACCACGCGGCCGTAGGTTTTGGGATCCATCGAGCGGGCAGGAACCTTGATCCATGTTCTGGGGCGTCCCATAAACTGATCATCGGCAAACGCGAACATGGAATTGCGATTTTGGCGATTCCCGACGCATCACTGTGGCAGCAACGCGATCACCCACGGAACAATTAGTTGTTGTTGCCGTTGTTCGTGCGCACGACGCCGACGATGTTCAGCCCGTCGCACACCCCTGCGGAGCGGTCGCCGTCAGCGCTGACCGCCGTCGTGTTAAAAGCGACCTTTAGCGTGTAAGACCTGCTCATTGAAAAGGCGTTTGCGGCAAAGAGCGAGATGCGGAAGAACCGCCGGTTGATCCCCGGGTTAATGACGTCGAAATACCTGCTAGCCGCTCCGGCGGTCGGCGTGACGTCAAAGCTCCTGGTGGAAAGCATGACGCTGGCATGAGCCGCGACTTCCATGAATGGACGATGACGGGAAGCAGGCGGTGCATTACCGAGAAAGCTGCCCTGATCATTATGGCGTCGTGCAGGTACAGGGTGAGAGCCAAAACCAATATCTTACCGTCGTTCGCTGCCCCGCGCCGGCGGGGATAACGCAGAAGTGTGATGCCCGCGAGGTCGAGCAGGGACGGATTGGCCGTGGGATAGCGGGGCGACTGTCGGCGCCAATGCGGTGGTGGGCAAATTCACCTACTTCGGCGACGCAAACCTCGACGGTATGGTGACAGCCGATGACTACCTGAACATCGACGCCAACCTGCTCCAGGAGGTGGGGGACCAATACGCTATGGGCGAGATCAACTGGTTCAGGGGCGACTTCAACGGCGACGGCATGGTGACGGCAGATCACTACCTCTACATCGACTCGCACCTGCTGATGGGCACCGGCAATCCGCTCTCAGCGACAGGAATGGCAGCACTCGGTAACGCGGCGGTGCCGGAGCCATCGATGCTTGGTGTCCTGCTGGGCGGTGCAGTCTCCATGAGCGCACGCCGAAGACGCCGGCCGCTTTTGGCGGGCGCTACCCAGTTATGAAACAGGTCGTGATCGGGCAGCGGTCATGACGACGCTGTTAACTAGTGAGCGCTTCGCGGCAGAGAAAGGGAGAGTCTCGGCAAGACGCCTCGCGTTCAGCCGCTCGTGCGGCGCTCTATCCGCACACTCTCCCGCAGCATCAACCGTCCACCCCTCGCGCAGAAGCTGGAAAAACAGACCCAAAAACACAAAAACCCCAAGAGTCATCCTCTCAGGGTTCTGCGTTAACTCGTGGGCTGCGACTTTTCGCAACCTCTCACCAAACTCCCCGGTCGGAACCTGAGCACGAACCAATCTCTGACGCCATGTCAAAAAGCCTGAGAAATGGCAGGCACTCAAGGGGCAAGCTTCTCCGGTACACTACTCTCTCCACCCGGCGAGTGCATAACCGTGCAGACGAAAGACGTGTCGGGCGGCCGTCGACGGACGTAAAGTCGCGTGGCCCTGCGCTGATGCGGTCGCAAAGCGCGGCCGCGCTAAGACACAGCAAACAGATACTTTTAATAGCAAAGGCAATTCACACATCTGTGGGCGGCGTGGAGTCGCCGACCATGTTCATGGTTCCGAAGAAGCGCGGTCGTCCCGCAGCGGTTTCTTCCCTCGCAGTCGCCGGGCGCACAGTGAGCCGCGTCCCGAGATGGATGGAACCGTTCAGCATCAGCATTGCCGCTTGGGCATCGTCCTCACATTCCATCTCGACAACGGCAAAGCCCAGAACACTCGAGGAGTGCTCCACGCTATCGGGACGGAAGCACACGGCGGACCATGCGCTGGTCAGCGCGGCGACAGAGTGGAAGCAGTCGGCGGGCGATGGGAATAACTGAATCAGGGCAGCCTGAATAGCCCGAAGCATCTCCGGGCCTACAAGCTTGCAGGTGAAGCTATTTCGACTTCGGCATTTCGCAAAGGGACAGGACCTGTGTGCCCTTCGCCCCTAGAAAACATATGGATTAGAGGCTGGAGTTAAGTGATGTCCATCGGGCCAGCACCTTACCACCCACAGAGGTGATGACGGCGATCGCTGCGACTACAATAAGGCCGGCGATCAGCGCATACTCAAGCACCTCGCCACCCTGCTCATCCGACCAAACGTCCGATAGTGTCTTTTTCAACTTCTCTCCGATTTTGGCGACAATGGTTGCATCGGACGGAGTGCCAGCACACTGAAGCAGGGGAACCATTCATTATGACTTTTTGAGCAGACCGGCAGCTATCTCGTCAGCCACTCGCTGAAGCTCCTCGATCGAGTATTGCCAGTCCGTCACGAGCATCACAGTTTGAC
>DASVUC010000087.1:0-1950 GCA_036387255.1 Tepidisphaeraceae bacterium
CTCCGAGCCCTCCGCCAGCCGCTCACCGGGATTATCAACGATTCGGTCGCCGTCGCTCACGCCGCTCATCACCTCGATCCGCGTCCCGAGGTCGCGGCCCGTCGTGATCTTCTGGAAGCGGACCTTCCCCTCCTGATCCACCACCGCCACGCGAAGGCCTTCAGCATTGAACACCAGCGTGCTGGTCGGAATCGTGAGCAGCGGCTTGTTCGAATCGGATACCTCCATCCGCGCGCTGCCATACATCCCCGCGAGCAGATCGCCCTGCGGGTTGGGGAAATGCAGCTCGAGCGACAGCGTCCGCGTCGCCATGTCGATTGCGCCGCTGGAGCGGGCAACCGTCCCCTTAAACTCGCGCCCCGGATAGTTGCGCACCGCAAGAAACGCCGGCTGCCCCACCTTGATCTTCGTCGCATCATCCTGAGGCACGTTCACGAACACCCGCATCACGTCACTCTGCGTGATCCGGAACAGCTCGCGGGCGGTATTCGACGAGGAGAGCAGCGCGCCGACGTCAAAATTTCGCGCCGCGATCGTTCCCGCAAACGGAGCGACGACCTTCTGGAAGCCTTGCAGCACCGTCAGTCGCTGCACGTCTGCCTGGGCCGCAACGACGTTGGCCTTTGCAGACGCCACGGCACTTTGCATCTGAGCGGCGGTGGCGCGCTTCTCATCCACCTCCTGCTCCGTCACGCTGCCTGGCTGATTCTTCTGAGCCGATTCGAATCGCGCGAGTGTGCGCTGCGCCAGCACCAGGTCCGCATCCGCCTTTACGACCGCGGCCTTGAACTGTTCCAGGTTGGCCCGGCTCTGGTTGAGCTGCGCATCCACTTCAGGCGTGTCGATCTCCGCCAGGAGCTGGCCTTCCTTCACGCGGTCCTGGACATCGACGTAGAGCTTTTTCAGATAGCCGTTGGTGCGTGGGAAAATCAGCGTGTCCTGGTTTGCCTTCACGTCAGACGGAAGCTGAATCATCTTGCCGCCGTCTGAAGGCGCCGGGCGCACCACCTGCACGGCGAGGGTGGCGGTAGCCTGCGCGTGGGCGTCGGCTTCAGCGATCTTCCGCTCGCGATGGTGCGGAATAAAGCCGATCACGAACAGCGCCGCGAGAAGCAGAACGAAGACGATCACGGCGACCAGCACGGTCAAGTTGCTCGGCCGCGGCAGGTCTTTGGGGATCAGCTCTTCATCGTGCTCGTGGCCATCTTTACAGGCGCCGAAGGCGTCGGGACAGGCTTCGTTGCCGTTGCCCGGCCGGGCACCATGATCGCGGGCGATGGTTGGGTTTGCATGCTGCATTACTTCAACTCCTCTTCCACTTGCAGATTGGGCGCCTTCGGCCGGAGCAGGCTGTACATGATCGGGACGAAGAACAACGTGGCGAAGGTGGCCATCGACAACCCGCCGATGACCGCCCGGCCCAGCGGCGCGTTCTGCTCGCCGCCTTCACCCAGCCCGATCGACATGGGCAGCATGCCGATGATCATCGCCAGCGCGGTCATCAGCACCGGTCGAAGCCGGGTCAGTCCCGCCGCCAGCGCCGCATCGTGTGCGTTCATCCCCACCTTGCGCTGATCGTTGGCAAAGGTGATCATCAGGATCGAATTTGCCGTCGCCACGCCGATGCTCATGATCGCGCCCATCAGCGCGGGCACGGAAATGTTGGTGTGCGTCGCCCAGAGCATCCACAGGATTCCGGCCAGTGCGCCCGGCAAAGCCATCAAGATGATCAGCGGATCGACCCAGCTCTGGAAGTTGATCACCATCAGCAGGTAAACCAGCACGATGGCGAAAACGAGACCCGCGGCCAATCCTCCGAACGAGGCGTTCATGCTCTGTACCTGGCCGCGAAGCGTGAGCGTAGAGCCACGAGGCAGCTTCGACTGGTAGGCCGCGACGACCGCCTCCACCTGCTCGGCGGCGCGACCGAGGTCCGTGCCGCTCACGTTC
>DASVUC010000088.1:0-5948 GCA_036387255.1 Tepidisphaeraceae bacterium
AATCCCAGCCGCCAGAGCGTGCGCCGTTCCCGCTCGCGCCTGAACGCCTCATCGAAATGCTCCAGACACTTGGCGTGCTTGAACTGACGGAGGTTCAGCTTGTTGCCGGTGCGGATGAAATGCACCGCCTGCGCGAAGACCTTCACCAGTTCGCGCGCCCAGAAACGCTGCTCGGTCAGGGTCGATGAGAATTTGTCGACATCATCGAAGCGGTACTTGTCGTGCTTGGCAGCGAACTGGCGGATGGAGCCGTAATCCAGGATCGCGCCGTGCGCCAGCATGTTGTCGCCATCCCACGCGAGCCAGTGGAAGATGTATTCTTCCTCGAGAATGGCGGCGAGTTTGCCGTATGACTGCGCGATCAGCTTCAGCATCCGGCGATATCGTTTCGGCTCATCATCGGGCAGTTCCCACTCCCCGTTCTCCACCTGGCGGCTGATGAGATAATCCATCGCTGCCTTGGTCTCCTCTCGCCGTCCCTGCTTGAGGAATCGAAAAATGTGCGCCGGCCGGAGCAGATTCTTCGACGCCCGCACACCCACCGCCTGGCCGCTCGGATATTCAATAACGGCCAGTGTGCGCTCGGTGGGGAAGCCGTTGCGGTGGAAGATCTCGCTCATCAGCGCGGTGCCGATCATCTCCTCCACATCCGCGGTGCCGGAGCAGTAGCCCCACTGTTCATCCCCCGTCGCGACCGGCCCCTCCGCCACCTGGGCGCCGGGACTCAAGCGGGTGGCGCCGGTTCCGCGGCTGGAAACGTCCCACGTTCCGCGGGAGGTTTTGACGAAGCCGTTCCAGATGGAGCGGCCGTCGCCGGAGTTGATGCCGCGCTTGTCGCGGTGCTGCGCCTGCAAGTAGCGCGTCGCCATGAATGGCTTTGGCTTCAGCGCCCGCGGGGGGAACTGCGTTTTGTGCGCGATGTCGTACTCGTTGATGATCTGGATGGCGAAGGTTTCCAGGATCACCTTCTGAAGCGCCGGCGTGAGGTTGGAGGCATGGTTTGCCGGGATCAACTCCATCTCGCGCGCCAGCTCGAAGTTGAAGTAGATCACGTTCCCCCCGGTTCGCAGCCGGGCGTGGTAATCGACGAAACCATCGGGCGCGGCAGCTCGCCAGGGATGATCGCCATCAAGCTCGTGAAACCGTTGATACATAGCCGGCAGCAAGATGCTGCTTCAGCTACATCGGCGCGACTGCAAGGCCGGATGATCGGAAACGGCCGGACAGGCCGGTTATTTTTACGTCCGATAGGGGAAGCGGGCATATTTGCTGCCTAAGGACAAATGCCGGGTCGGCATGCTAAGTTTCAGCGATGGCTGGCGACGTTGTTAAACCGCTGCTGATCTTCGACGGCGACTGCTCGTTCTGCCGGCGGTGGGTGACGCGATGGCGGTTCGTGACGGGGGACGCGATTGAGTATGAGCCTTACCAGAAGGTGGGAGAGCGGTTCAGCGAAATTCCCCGCGAGGCGTTTGGGAAGTCGGTGTTCCTGGTGGAGCCGGATGGGACGATCCACTCGGCGGCGGGCGCGGTATTTCGCGCGTTTGCGCTTGCGAAGCGGCGGCGCTACCTCGATTGGATGTACCGGCATGTTGCGCCATTTCGCGGGATCGCGGAGAGCGCGTACAGGCTGGTCGCACGTAACCGGGACACGTTTGACTGGTGGGATGTTCGGCTCACCGGGCGCGATGTGGTTCCGCAGCGTTACTTCCTCACGCGAACGATTTTCCTGCGCTGCCTGGCCTTGATCTACATTGCGGCCTTCGCGTCCATTCGTGTTCAGATCGACGGGCTCGTTGGATCGAACGGCATCTTGCCTGCCGCAACCTACGTCGCGCAGGCGCGCGAATTCATCAACGCGCAGCACCTCGGCCGGCCATGGCTGCTGATTCCTTCGATCACGTGGTACAGCGCGACGGATGCCGCGCTGCACACGATCTGCATCGGGGGGATGTGTTGCGCCGTCCTCCTCTTCATTGGGGTCGCACCGGCGCTGATGCTGTTTCTGCTGTGGCTCGGATACCTCTCGCTGGTCAGTGTGTCGGGCGTTTTCCTCGGATATCAGTGGGACTATCTGCTGCTGGAGGCGGGTTTCGTTGCGATCTTCTTCGCACCGCTGGTGCATCTGCGATCGCGCCGTCCGCCGAGCAGGATGATTTTGCTGCTGCTGCGCTGGCTGCTGTTTCGGCTGATGTTTGTTTCGGCGGTGGTGAAGCTCGTCAGCCAGGATCCGACGTGGTGGAACCTGACGGCAATGACGTACCACTACCAGACGCAGCCGATACCGACGCCGCTGGCGCCGTATGCGCATTTTGCGCCGCTGCTCTTCCAGAAGATCTCGTCGCTGTTGGTGTTTGTGGTGGAGGGGGTTGTTCCGCTGCTGTACTTCGCGCCGCGCCGGCCGCGGATCTTGGCGCTGTGGATCACGGCGATCTTCCAGTTGCTCATCATCGCAACGGGGAACTTCGGGTTCTTCAATCTGTTAACGATCGTGTTGGCTTTTACGCTGCTGGATGATTTCAGTTGGCCGCGATGGCTTCAGCGTTTCCGTCCGATCGAGGCGGTACGCGGTCGGCCGTGGATCAGGCGCTGGGCGCTGGCGCCGATTTTTGCGGTTATTGGCGTGATCAGCTTGGCGCAGTTCTTGGCGGCGTTCCAGATAGCCGTGCCCTGGCCGAGCGTGGTTATGTCGACCTACAACCTCGTCGCTCCGTTCGGCTCGATCAACTCCTATGGGTTGTTCGCGGTGATGACGACAGAGCGGCATGAGATCATTGTCGAAGGTTCAGACGATGGCGAGCATTGGCGGGCGTACGAGTTCAAGTACAAGCCAGACGATCCCGCGCGTCGACCGGTGTTCTGCCAGCCTCACCTGCCCAGGCTAGACTGGCAGATGTGGTTCGCGTCGCTGAGCCGATACGACGACGAAACGTGGTTCAAGCATTTCGAGATCGCGCTGCTCCAGGGGAGGCCACAGGTGCTGGAACTGCTGAGGTTGAATCCATTTCCGGACGCGCCGCCGCGCTACATCCGAGCGGCGTTTTATGACTACCGCTTCGCCGATCGCGCCACCCGGGCTCGGACCGGCGCGTGGTGGACGCGGCAATACCTGGGCCCGTACGGCCCGATCGTCTCGCTGGATAAACAGAGCGAGCTTCCCAACGCGCGCTTAATCGAACGCGCACCGGGAAGCTCGCCATGATTTGAACAACACTGGATGCCTAAGCGGCTTTGCTGCGGGTCTGCCGCAGGGTCATCAGCACGCACTGCCGCGCTTTCTTAGTCACGGCGGATTTTGCTTTACGTGGATGACTTGCCTGAAGCAGCGCCATGTGCCCGGCCAGGGTCTCCATGAGAAGCCGTCGTGAGTGATTGTTCTGAACTCCCTTTCCGATCTGGTCCATCTCGATCCTCCAGAAGTGCAGGCCCCCTTACCTTTACTTCATCGGATCAGACACGCACCGGGCTTGAAGGTTTATCGGACGCAAAAACGGCTATGCCGAGATGCGTTGGTTTGTCGCAAGGCGGCTGGCAAGATCCCGCACGAGGGCTTCCAGTTCCGTCAGCGCGGCCTCGGGTGTGGCGACATCGATGTCGTGGATGTGCCAATATTCAATGCGCTTCTCCCACGCCGGAAAACGCTTGACGATCTGGGGCCGATGCTCGGCTTCCTTGAGAGCGATTACCAGATCCGCGCCTTGCAGATCCGACTCCTGGCAGTAGACCGGCTCGCGACAGGGCTCGTCGACGCCGACCTTGCGCTGCTTGAGCCCTTCGATGGTAAAGCGCGAGATCGGCCCGATCTTCCAAGGGCCGATTTCATTTGAAAGTCCACGTGAGACTGCACGCCAATCCAGCTGCCGCTCGCAGGCAAGATGATTAAAGAGATGTTCAGCGAAGCGCGAGCGGTAGTAGTTGCCGGTGCACAAAAACAAAACGTGCCGATGCGATGTCATTCTTTGGTTTCCTGGTCTGGCTGTTCCCCCTCGGCCGTGCCGGGAGGAGGGCTGGGGTGAGGGTCTGGCTTTGTCGGCTGGGTTGCAGTCTGCTGATTCAACTGCCCCAGCCGCTCATAGGCGATGGCGAGGGCGCGGCCGGTGAAGAGCTCCTCATCGGCCCAATCGTCAGAGTCGCCGAGATTGCTGTGACCGGTGTCGTCGAAGATGCAGAGGTAATGCGATCCGCCGCCCATGACCGGCTTCATTGAGTTCACCTCGCTGGAGATGATGAAGCGCACCTGCTTGGCAGGGTCGAAGACGGTGAGGAGGAAGGCGTACTCGACGCGGCCCGCGGGGACGATGTCGCCGTACAAGACGGCTTTGTGGTCGCCGAGGGAGAACTGCGCTCGCGCCTGGGCCGCCTTGATTTTGGGCATCAACTGCACAGCAACTCCGTCTCCCGCGCCAACTCCGTCTCCCGCACTGCTTAGGGCGGATGTCGCATTTTACTGGTTCAGGTCCAGGTGCGCCACCCCCGGCTCGTCGCTGCGGCGGTAGATTATCTGCCCGTCGAGCCATTTCTCGAACTTGTAGTGCTCGTGCACATAGGTGTCGATGCGGTTCCAGGCCTTGATGTAGTTGTCGCGGCGCAGGGGGCGGTGGAAGAGTTCGGGAGCTCGGGCAGTCTCGTCGCGCAGCTTGTCCTTGAGGTCCATCGGCATGACGATGTATTTCGGGCGGCGCGAGTCAAAGTCGCGGAGCATCACATCCGAGTATTCGAGCGGGGCTTCATCGTAGTTGAGGAAGAGGAAGGTGAGCGGGATACGCGCGCCGGGCTTGAGGCCGGTTTCGAGGAGAATGCGTGGGACGGAGTCGGACCAGACGGCATCGTTGACCGCGGTGCGGGCGACGAGGTAATCGCTGACAGGCGAGCGCATCGGCGTGCCCCAGTAGAAGGTCATGATCTCGCTGGAGGCGATGATTGATGCGAACGCGAGGGGTACCAGTGCGGCGGCGAGGGAGGCGGGTTTGTCGCGCCGGGGCCACATCGCGTACAGGAGCGTCGCGGGTGCGGCGACGGGAAGGAAGTGGTAGGCGTACATGCGCTTTTGCATTACGGCGCCGAGGAGTTCCAGGAGCATCCAGGTGAGGGCGAAGAGAGCGCCCGGCTGGTCCAAGCGGCCGGGGATCCGGTTTTCTTTGCGGCGGAAGATCCAGGCGCGGACGAAGACGGGGAATAGTGCGATCGTGAGGACAACGAAGGGTTTGAAGTAGTCGGTGGTTTCCCACGGGGTGTCGGCGGCGTAGCGCGAGATCTGGCGGTAGAGCTCGGGCATGTCGCGCAGGATGTCGGTGCGGAGGAGGTAGAGGAAGACGACGAGCAGCGGCAGAAGCAGCCCTCCGGTCGCCGCGGCGCCGAGCCTGATGATGATGCGCCATTCGGAGCGGTGATGAAGGATCACCGCAAGCGCGAAGGCCGCGAGGACGCTGAGGCCTGTGGGCTTGAGCATTGCGGCGCAGCCGGCGGCAAGACCTGCCAGGAACGCGTCAGCCGTGTTCTTGCCGCGAAGCGCTTCCAGCGCCCCACCGGCGGCGAGGATGGCGAAGAAGGTTTGGAGGGTTTCCAGTTGGAATCCGCCGAAGACCGCGACATTGAAGTTGAGGTAGACGATGGCGAAGAGGCAAGCGGGGAGGCGGGCGTGGGGGCCGAAGTAGCGTGCCGCCCAGCGGCCGAGCAGAAGCGCGCCGCCGAGCGCGAGTCCGGTTTGGAGGAGGACGTAGCCGGGCCACCAGGTGCCGAGCCAGCGCCAGCAGACGCTGGTCATCAGGCCGACAGAGGGGAACTTGTTATCAAGGACGTCGTGATAGAAGCGCCCGCCGTCACAGACAAGTTTGCCGAGGTAGATGAAGATGCGTGCGTCGTGGTCGAAGGGTTTGACGAGATAGGCGAAGCGGCCGAGGAGCGCGGCGATGAGGATGAACGCGACGAGGAGCCAGAAGGAGACGCCG
>DASVUC010000089.1:0-7580 GCA_036387255.1 Tepidisphaeraceae bacterium
TTTCGGCGCTGATGCCCGCTTCGAAGCCACCCTTGGACACTTCGACTTCATACTTCGCTTCGTCCTCGAGAATCTTCTCGAGCACTTCCACGATGTCCTGCTCGTCATCAACGATCAGGATTCGCGTCTGACCGGTCATCAGCCCATTCAGCGGCATCCCGTGCTGCTTCATGAAGCGGATGAGCTGGTTCAGCGGAATGCGCCGATCCTTTGAGCCCGGAATCCGGTACCCGTGCAGCGCGCCGGAGTCGAACCACTTGCTGACGGTTCGCGGGGCAACGTTGCAGATCTTGGCGACTTCGCCGGTCGTGAGCACATCTTTAACCTTCGTGGCACTCATGGCATTCTCTCCGTTTCTTCCTCTCGTGCCGGTGCGGTCGCTCAAATGCGGCGGGAGCGTTCTGTACCGGTCACACTTGCTATATCGGTTGATGATCGCGACGCTTGAGGACACCTGCGCAGATTTTGCCGACGGCTCGTAAGAATCCGGCCAACGCCGCTCTTATTGGACCGCCCCGAATGCCGATGATGCTGTGCAGGCCGATAATTCCGCGCGTAGAGCGATTAGCACATGCACGTTCTGTACGTTCATCAAAACTTCCCCGCCCAGTTCGGGCACATCGCGAAGCATCTCGTCGAGAAGCTCGGCTGGCAGTGTTCTTTCGTCAGCCAGACGCCCGGCGGCGTCGTCGCCGGGATCAATAAAATCCAGTACAAAACCGCTGGCGGGGCAACCGTCCAGAACCACTTCTGTTCCCGGACCTTCGAAAACACAGTCTGGCACTGCGACGGCGTGTACCACGCCATGAAGGCGCACCCCGAAATCAAACCTGACCTGATCGTCGGTCACAGCGGTTTCGGCTCCACCCTCTTCCTCCGCGAGCTTTACCCCACCGTCCCGATCATCAACTTCTTCGAGTACTACTACCGCGCCCACGACCCCGACAGCGACATGGACTTCCGCAAAGATCTCGCCTGGCCCGTGGGCGAAATGAAGTACCTCCGCTCGCGCTGCCGCAATGCGATGATCCTGCTCGATCTTCAGAATTGCCAATCCGCTTACACGCCCACTCAGTTCCAGCGCTCGCGCTTCCCGAACGAATATCAGTCCAAGCTCCGCTGCATCTTCGATGGCGTCGATCGCAGCATTTATCACGGCTATGCAGAGTCCCTCAGACCGCCGCTGGAATCCCGCGGCACGCGCCACATCGGCGGCGTCTCCGTTCCCGCCTCCACGCGCGTCGTCACCTACGTCAGCCGCGGTTTCGAATCCATGCGCGGCTTCGACATCTTCATGAAAAGCGCCAAGATCATCGCCCAGCGCTTCCCCGATGTGCTCTTCTTCGTCGTCGGCTCTGAGAAAATGAGCTACGGCGGCGACGAAGAACACATCAAGCCTTTTAAGACATTTAAGGAGTGGACGTTTGCGCAGGAGAACTATGACCTCTCCAAGTTCGTCTTCATCCCCGGGCTCGAACCCGCGCAGCTCGGTCGCCTTCTCGCGACCACCGACCTGCACATCTACCTCACCGTTCCCTTCGTTCTCTCCTGGAGCATGATGGATGCGCTAAGCTGCGGCGCCGTCGTTCTCGCCAGCAGTACAACGCCCGTGAAGGAGATGATCCGCCACGGCGAGAACGGTTTGCTCGCCGATTTCTTCAGTCCCGAAGATTTCGCGGACAAAGCAATCGAAGCCCTGAGGGATCCTGCCGCCGCGCGCACGCTCGGTCGCGCCGCGGAAAAAATGATCGTTGAGAAATATTCCCTCGAAGCCGTTGTCCCCGAGATGGTGCAACTGTACGAGCAGGCAGCGCAGGTCAAGCTCGAAGGATGGGCACTTCCACCGCATGCACCAGATCTCTCGCAAAAGCAGGTGCAAGTTGGCCATCCGCCGCCGCAGCCCAACCGCCCCTCGCCTTTCCTTTAGCGCCGTTGGCAAGGGCTACATAGTCGCGACTCCATCTCGCGTTGATGCGCGCAGAGGTAAGAATTTTTCTCTCCGGTGAAGCCGCAAAAAATTTCTCGCGCAATTGCCCGAACAAGACAAACCGCTCTGGAGAACTGAACCATCCGAGGCCGATGAGGAAGATAGTTCCGGTGTAATTCGCAACGCATCCGATTGCAAAGTAGTACTGACTAAGGCTGTGGGTGATTTTATGTGCAACAATCGAAATAGAACGGCTGGACGCCGAACCGACGAAAGGGGAACGCGACTCATTCATCGCATTCTGCGCGGCATCGTTCTTTCCTCGATTGTCTTCACGGGCGCCTGCGCCGCAGACAAGTCCGGCCAGACCGCACAACTCGGGGAGTGGAAAGGCGCCGATCGTCCCGTCATTATCTCCGGCAATCCCGCTCGCGATGGCGCAGCTTATAAGGAATCCGAAGATCGTCTCGCCGAAGCCGATTGGAAGGTCCTGCAAAGCCTCGGCCCCAAGCCCATCTGGGATCGCCTTGCGGAACTGAAGTCCTTTGGAAAGAAAAAATCCGCTGCGACCACCGCGCCCGTTTCGATGGCCAAGTCCGTCTCGATGCGCCCGCGCACGCCGACGACTGAACCCGTGCCCGACGTTCCCACCGTCACGCTCCCGGACGGGAAGATCCGCATGATCTACCGCCTCCGTCACTACGGCGGCGCAACCGTCACCTCCTCCGTCGACGGCGGCACCCAACGCCGCGCCGTCGTTCAAAAGGCGCCGGACCTCGCCCCCCTCGTCGCTGTCCTCGCCACGAATCTCGGCGACGCCAGCACCGTCGTCCCGCTCCCCGACGAAAACGCGCTGATCATCACCTGCAACCAGACCATGAGGGATTCCGTCCTCGGCATCCTCTCCAAGATCGATCAGCCCGCACGCCAGGTCGAGATCACCGCCAAGATGTTCGAAGTCAGCCACGACTTCGACTTCCAGTACGGCTGCCAGCTCATGCTCCAGCGCCTCGCCACCAACGGCGCCCAATCCGCCGCCAGCAACTTCTCCACCAAGAGCTTCCTCGACGCCATCCAGTCCACCACCACCGGCAACGTCGCGCAGGACGGCTCCGTCCTCCGGCTCATGCAGGTCTTCCAGGGCGCCGGCGTCTCTCTCGACGCAACCTTCCAGCTCATGAGCGAGTCCGGTCTCATCAACGTCGTCGCATCCCCGCGCATGACCGTCGCCGCCGGACAAACCGGGTACATGCTCGCGGGCCAGGAACTCCCCATCCAACAGGTCGCCATCGTCAGCAACGCGCAATCCACCAGCACCACCTACAAACCCGTCGGCGTGCAGCTCTACATCACCCCCCAGGCGATGGGCCCCGACACCGTCAAGCTCCACGCCATCAGCGTCGTCTCCGCCGTACAGGGCTTCACGCCCCTGCCGTCGCTCACCGTCGACTCCGTGAGCAACAAGCAGCTCGTCAACCCCATTATCGAATCGCGCGAAGCCGAAACCTCCGTCACACTCGAAGACGGCAGCACCCTCGTCTTCGGCGGCCTCCGCATGATCCGAACCACCACACGCGAAAGCAAAATCCCCGGTCTCGGTGACATCCCCGGCTTCGGCTGGCTATTCAAGAACCACCGCTCCCAGAAGCAGCTCACCGATTTGTATTTCTTCGTCACCCCCACCCTGCTGTAAACTGTCCGGCATGATCCAGAAGATCACCCGCCGCGACGCACTGAAATACACCCTCCTGGCCACCGGCGCCCTGGCGCTGCGGTGGCCAGGTTCGTCTCACGGGGCCAGCGCCGCCGACCGCATCACCTTCGCCCTACTCTCCGACAACCACCTCGGGCGCACCGGCGATAAAGACATCGAGCAGCTCCAAACGGCTATTGAAGAAATCAACAACACCGGCGTCCAGCAAGTCATCTTCTGCGGCGACCTGGTAAACGCCGGCGAGAAAACCGACAACCAGAAGCACTACGCCACCTGGAAGTCTCTCGCGCGAAAACTCTCCGCCCCCTGGATCGCCGTCCCCGGTAACCACGATCCTGTCGACATCTTCCGGCAGCACATCGCCCCGCAAACGGATGCCGTGGTCGATCATCCCCCCTACCGTTTCATCACCTTCGCCGACGCCAAACCCAATCCCGCCCACGACGGCATCGTCACGCCTCAGCAAATCAACTGGATCACCAGCAAGATCACCGAAGCAAAACAGAAAAACCTCAAGGTCATCCTCGTCTCCCACATCACCCATCACGACAACCGCACGCCGAACCGAGGCTGGAAAATCGAAACCGGCCGCGAGCACTTCTCCCAGCTGCTTTCCGATCACGCCGGCACCGTCGTCGCCTTCATCGCCGGCCACTTCCACTTTGGTCTCCACGGCTGGCAAGACACCGCCGATGGCGCAACGAAAAAGCTCGCCCAGATCGTCCTCCCCTCCACCAGTTGGAATGAAGACGCCCACTTGAAGAACCACGTCGACTGGCTCGTCGAAGATCACCGCCCCGCCTACGTGCTGGCCGAAGCCACCCCCGAACGCATGATCCTCCGCCACAAACCCGTTGGAGGCGAAGTCCTCACCACCCGCGAGATTGCCTTCTAACAGGATGTGGCACAGGCGCCGCGCCGGTGCCTCCTTCCCCTGATTGATCTTTCCCCCTATCATTCCCCACCCTATGCCAGTCGTTCACGAAAACCTCCGCCAATCGATCGAAGACCTTTCGGCCCGGATGATCGCCATCCGGGACTCTCTTTGACCTGCCGACTAAACTCACCCGCAGAAAAGAACTCGAAGACAAGATGGGCGCCCCCGGCTTCTGGGATCACCAGGAGACCGCTAAGCCCATTATCTCCGAACTGAAAATCATCAAGACCCAGATCGAGCCGATCCAGGGGATCCTGCGCGAAATCGATGACGTCCGCGCCATGTACGAGCTCGGCCAGGAAGCCGGCGACACCGACACCATCGAAGAAGCGGATCGCGCACTTACCGACCTCGAATCCAAGGCCGGTAAGATCGAGCTCCAGTCGCTCCTCAGCGACAAGAACGATCCGCTCAACACCTTCGTCACCATCCAGGCCGGCGCCGGTGGCACCGAAGCCCAGGACTGGGCCGAGATGCTCGCCCGCATGTACCTCTACTTCTGGGAAAAGCGCGGCTGGGACGTCTCCGAAGTTGACCGCCAGTACGGCGAGCAAGCCGGCATTAAGTCCGCCACCTTCCTCGTCAAAGGCGAATACGCCTTCGGCTACATGCGCGCCGAAGCGGGCGTCCATCGCCTCGTCCGCCCCAGCCCCTTCAACTCCCAGGGCAAGCGTCAAACTTCCTTCGCCTCTTTGGACGTGACGCCGGAATTTGATGAACCCGACAAAGACGTGGAGATCCCCGAGACGGATCTCGACTTCGTCGCCTTCGTGCGCGCGAGCGGCCCGGGTGGGCAAAACGTGAACAAGGTCGCCAGTGCCGTTCGCATTACTCACAAACCCACCGGCATCACCGTCACCTGCTCGGTAGAGCGCTCGCAGCAGCAGAACAAGCGCCTTGCGATGGCCATCATCCAGAGCAAGCTCGAACTGCTCGAGCAGGCCAAGCGGGATGAGGAAATGAAGAAGCTCGTCGGCGAAAAAGGTCAGATCGCCTGGGGCAACCAGATCCGCTCTTACGTCCTCGACGACCGCCGCGTGAAAGATCATCGCACCGACGTCGAAACCCATGACGTCGAATCCGTCCTCGACCGCGGCGAGCTCGATCAGTTCATCGACGCCGAACTAAGACGCCGCCGCAAAAAAGCCAAGTAGCGCAACGACAAGCGTTCTACGTGGCACGGATTTCCAACCCGCGCGCCTTTCTGTCCACGTAGCATGGGCGTCTCGCCCATGAGCCTTCGATCAGTTCCGCTTCCTTCTTCGCAGCATCCCCGTCATCCCCAACAACCCGCAAACCACCACCCCTCCCGGCTCCGGCACTGAAGCGCGCAGCCGGTAATAGTTCTCAATATCAATCCCCCTCCCCGTCTGCGCCTCAATCTGATTCATCGCATCCGTGAATTGCTGCATGCTCGACCACTCCAGGTCCAGCCGCGTCCGCAGCGCAATGAAAGTCGTTCCCGGAAACTTCTCCAGCTCATAGCTGGATCGCCTCATGATCGTGCTGACATCTGCCGTGTCATAAGGCATCACGCTGATCTCATTCAGCGACTTGCCAATATCTGTAAACCACTGATCCACTTCCCCCGGCCCCCAGGCGATCGTCGCCGTCGTATCAAAGAAGATCGGCAGCGCCGCGCTCAGCTTGGCATCGGCCAGGCCCGCGTTGCTCGCGCGCGTCCGCACATCGCTGAATGCGTTTCGCAGATCAAACAGCATTGACTGTCGCTGCACCGTCGTCGAGTTCCGCCACTCCGTCGTCGTCCAGGGCTCGATGTCCATCTCGATCCCGACGAATTTCTCCTGCGGATCGCTTCGCGCCGCATTGAAGTTGACCAGCCGCGTGTCCACCGTTGACAGCAAAGCTGAGCGATTCGACGGAAACGCCTGCGTTGCCCCGGAGATCTCTACATACGACTTAATCCCTGCCTGCGCCAGCTTCTTGTTCCACTTCGCCATCGCCTGCGGGTTGCTCGTCGTTAGCGTAGAGTAGCTCCCATACAGCCGCTTGATCTCCCACTGGTTCATAAACGCGATCGCGTCATCTTCCTTCTGTGGATTCCCCACAATATTCGCCGCCCCATTCGGCTCACTCGCGATGTAATAAAACCACGTCCCGCGCTCCACAGCCATCGCCGGCGCGACGCCCGCCAGCAACACAAAAAGAACAACCAATCGATTCATCATCAAAGCCCTCGCAACAACATCATAACAACTATCCCCTCCGCTACCCCTTCGTTGTCCGCTGCGCCGGATATGCGTAAAGTCACCCCAAAATGCCCCCCCGCGTCTCCATCCTCATTCCCGTGTACAACGCCCAGCCTTACCTCAGCGGCGCGATCCAGAGCATTCTTACCCAAACCTTCACGGACTTCGAGATCATCGCCGTCAACGACGGATCCACCGACGAATCTCTCGACATCCTCAACTCCCTGGCTAAACGAGATGCCCGCCTCCACATCCACTCCCGCCCCAATACCGGCATCGTGGGCGCCCTCAACGACGGCCTTTCTCAATGCCAGGGCGAACTCATCGCCCGCATGGATGCCGACGACCTCTCTCTCCCCAACCGCTTGGAAAAACAAGTCGCCTTCCTCGACGCCCACCCGGACCACGTCCTCGTCGGCTCCCGCGTTCTCCTCATCGACCCCGACAACCTCCCCATCCGCCCCTGGGTCGACGAGTTTGATCACGGAGCGATCGACACCGCCCACCTCAACCGAGGCTGGCCCGTCGTCCACCCTGCCATCATCATGCGCCGCAGCGCCGTCGAGCAGATCGGGTGCTATCGCCAGCAATACGCCACCCTCGAAGATCTCGACCTCTTCCTCCGCCTCGCCGAAGTGGGAAGGCTCGCCAACCTCGCCGACGTTCTTCTCCACTACCGCCAGCACTTCAGCAGCATCTGCCACCTCCACAGCGACCAACAAAACGAGATTCGCCAAGCGATCCTTGAAGAAACTGCCCACCGCCGAGGCACCATCCCTCCCCCCTCCATTC
>DASVUC010000090.1:0-6041 GCA_036387255.1 Tepidisphaeraceae bacterium
AGGGGGGAGGGTGTTGGCGCGCAGGGCGAGTTGGAGCAGCGCGGTGGTGGAGCGTTTGATAAGGATTGGTTCCCACCACCATTCGAGGTTGGAGTCGCCGAGGATTCGGCCGGGGGGAGACTGATCGCGACGCTTGAGCGCCTGGCGGGGGAGGCGCTGAAGCGCGTCAACGGCGATCGGGTCGCCGATGCCGGTGGCAATGTAGGCGTAGTAGCTGGGGGTGATGGAGGCGTTGACGGTCCAATCGGTGCCGTTGGGGAAGGTGAATTCGCCGGTGGGGAGGATGAGGGGCTTGGCGGCGTTTTCCCAGACTTCTTTCGCGTGGTGGAGGGCGTAGGGTTTGAATTCACTCGCGAGGTTGGTGCGGTTGATGCGGTCGCCGAGTTGGACATAGAGCCAGGCTTCACCGAGCTCCTGACCGGAGACCTGGACGTAGTCTGGGTGGAAGAAGCCATGGTTGTCGAGGCTGAAGTCGTCGAAGAGGTTCGCGGTCGTGACGATGTCTTTGACCAGATGAGAACCGACGCGCGCGGTGCTGGTCTGGTCGGCCTTGGTGGAGTAGGTGTTAGCGGCGTAGGTCTTGAGCGCGCGCATCCACTGCGTCGCGCGCGGATGATTGGGAGACATCGCCAGCGCGATGGCGGGGGCGTGGGTGTCCCAGCCGTTTTCTTCGGCGCCAGTGTCGCCGGGGCGGGCATCTTTGGGAGGTTTACTTGCGATGCGGTCGGCTTCGGTGGCCGCGATGCGCGAGAGGTCCTTCTTGAGCGGCTGGGGGAGGTCTTTCCAGATCAGCAACGCGGCGCAGCCCCAGGCGCCGGTCCACATGGAAGATTGCCATGAGAAGCCCCACGTCGGCTGAAGCGCATCAGGAGTTGATTTGTGGTGCGCGGATAGGTGCTCCAGGTTCTGCGTGACGTAACGAATCAGCTCGTCGCGGGACAGCTTCGCTTCAGTCAGTTGCGCGCGCTGATCGTCGCTCAGCCATTGGTTGTCCATCGCTAGCGCGAGAAAGGCGTATCCAGCGGCGGTGTTGGCCATGCCTCGCACGGCGCCGTTGCCGTTGGGTTCGGAAATGCCCGGGCCCCAGTATCCGCCGGCGTCGGCGGGATGCCAGATGGTTTTGGCGTAGATCGAGTAGGTGATGATGAGGTCGAGGTAGTCGTCGGCGACGACGGGTTTGGCTATTGCCTTGGATGGCGGTGTGAGGGATTGGCAGGAGGCGAGGAGCAGCGCAAGGGTGATGGAGTAGAACTGCAAGAGTCGCATGTTTTGACTGTTGGTGAGAGCCCTCACCCTACCCCCTCCCGGAGCAGGCGGGAGAGGGGAAAGAAGGGGTTGCCCCCTAGAAGGCATCAAGAGAGAGCGGGATACTGCCACGGGGCGCGGTAAGTGCGGCGGAGAAGCGCCGCGGCTTCGGGGTCGTTGAGGATAGTCTGGTTCTTACCGTCCCACTTGATGCTTCGGCCCAGCTGCTGCGAGAGCATTCCCAGCAGCGCGGCGCTGGTGGCGCGGTGGCCGGCTTCGATGTCGCAGGCGGGCTTGCGGTTTTGCTCGATGGCGTCGACGAAATCTTTCCAGAGTTCGGCGATGTTCTCGCTGTCCTTCTGGCCAGAAAATTTCGCGTCTTCGTGTGCGGGCTGGTCGTTTTTGCCGATGGGGTAGAACGTCCAGCCGTCTTGCCAGCCGAGGTGGAAGACGCCCTTGGTGCCGTAGAAGTGGACGCCGATGGGCGCGTGTTTTTCCGTGGGGTCATCTGCGAACTGGCGATGCTCCCAGGTGAGGGTGAAATCGTCGAAGGTGTAGGAGACGACCTGGTTGTCCGGGGCGTCAGTGGTTTGTTGCTGGCCATTGTTGACAGGCGCGCCCTTCACGGGTCGGCCGCCGGTGGAGAAGATGGTGGTGGGGTGATCTTTTTCCATGATCCAGAGGACCTGGTCGATCCAGTGGATGCCCCAGTCACCGAGCTGGCCGTTGGCGTAATCGAGAAAATGGCGGAAGCCGCGGGGATGGATCTTCTGGTTGAACGGGCGCAGCGGGGCCGGGCCGCACCAGAGATCCCAGTTCAGATCTTTGGGAGGTTCGGCATTGGGCGCGGGTTTTTCCTCTCCGCCGCCACCGTAGACGAAGCACTTGATGGCGCCGATTTTTCCGAGCTTTCCCGAGCGGATGAAGTCGCGGGCGGAGATGTTGTGAGGGGAGACGCGCCGGTGCGTGCCCACTTGGACCACCTTTCCTGTCTCGCGCGCGGCGGCGACCATCGCTGTGCCTTCGTGGACGGTGTGACTGATGGGCTTCTCAACGTACACGTGCGCACCGGCGCGAACCGCAGCGATGGTGATGAGCGGATGCCAGTGGTCGGGCGTGGCGACGATGACCAGCTGGGGCTTTTCCTTGTCGAGCAGCTCGCGGTAGTCGGTGTAATGCTTGGGGGTGTCGGTGGTGAGCGTGGAGACGGCGCCGGCGCACTTCTTAAGTTGGGCTGCGTCGGGATCGCAGAGGGCGACGAGCTTCGAGCGGCCGTCTTTAAAGGCGCAGTTCAGAATGTTGGTGCCCCACCAGCCGGCGCCGATGAGGGCGAGGGTGCGCGGGGCTGGCGCTTTGGATTGAGCGTTCAGGATCAAGGGGGCTGAGGAAAGGGCGAGCGCGGCGGTGGCCGAGGATTTTAAGAAGGTGCGTCGGGATTGAGGCATGGGTTGATGTTCTCAGGAGGGTGAAATTGATGCAACGTCTGGGAGGTGAGCGTCGATGCGACGAGGGCATCGCACGGTCGCGCCTAGATCAGCGGAAGACATCTTTGATGACGTCGAGGAAGTCGGTGCCGTGAGTTTGGTCGGGTTCCAGGTAGCTGCCTTCAGTCCACTCGTTCCAACTGTTGATGGTGATGATCTTCGGTTGGGTGGGGGCGGATTCGATCATCTGTTTGATCATTTGTACTGCTTTGCGAAAGCTCTCCAGGTTCGAGCCGGAGATAATGCGTGTGTAGGGGTATCCGCCATCGGGGTCCCAGGGGCCGGCGGGGTTGGTGCGGGGAGCGGAATCCCAGCCGATGGTGGCGTTGGGGAAGTAGGGTGCGTGGAACTTGGTGATGCTCTCGGCAAAGTACTTCAGATACTGATCGCGCACCTCTTCGTAGGGTGTCGTGGGAGACTTCTGGAGGAACGCGTGGTGGATCCACGTGTAGCTGGTGACGCTGTCGAAGCCTAATTGATCGACGAGCGTGGCGGGATCTGTGGGGGTTTTTTCGCCGGGGAGAATGGGCCGGCCCCAGACAACGGCATTGAGGTGCAGGCTAGGGAGGTTCGCGTATCGGGTTTTCGCGCGGAAGCGGTCGAGGGCATCGCGCGTGGCGTGAACGCTGCCAAAGCTTTCGATGAGCTTCTCGAGTTCGTAGATTGAGAAGTAGGGCTTGCCGTCGACCGTCCAGTAGGAGGGGTGCTTGAAGTACTTCGCGATGATCTCGTCGGTCATGCGGTCGAAGGTCTGGGACGTGATTTTGCCGGGATAGAGGAGCTTGGGTTTCTGGTGGAGCGTGGCGGGGTGGATATCGATCCAGTCGTGGTTGGCCCACATGAGCGCGAACTTGAGGCGGGTGTTGTTGGAAGCTTTCAGGAAGCCTTCGTCTAACGCGCGCTGTAGGAACGGGCCATCGTTGTAGTAGTACCAGTCGAAGATGAAGGCATCAATGTTGTGATCTGCGGCGGCGGCGATCTTTTTCGCCATCACCTGCGGGTCGGATTCGTCGGTGTAGCCCCACGTCGGCACGCGTGGCTGATCGTGCCCCTCGTAGCGCGGCTTAGCTGATTTCACCAGATCCCATTCGCTCCAGCCGGGGCCATGGACCTTTTCGTTTCGAGAGTCATTCGGGTGATAGTTTGGGAAGTAGTAGGCGGCGACTTGAATGGGATGCGGCGCCGTATCTGCTGCGCGAGCGCACGCGCAGAGAGCGAGGAGGACGGTGATGAGGCTCTTCACGCTTTAAACGCTCCACTGGTGACGCCGGCCATGAAGGGTTTGGTTGCATAGACAAACAGCAGAAGCAGTGGCGTGCTCGCGAGCACGTAGGCGGCGAACATCGTGCTCTGGTTGGCGATCACCTGCTGCTGCTGCGACATCATGTAAAGACCCTGCGCGACAACGTAGTAGCTGCTGTCGTTGTTCACGATGAACGGCCAGAGAAATCCGTTCCACGTGCCGAGCAGATTCATCACAATCACCACCGCCATCACCTGCTTCGAGAGCGGCAGGACGATGTGCACGTACTGGCGGAAATGACTGGCGCCATCGAGTCGCGCGGACTCAAAAAGCTCCTGCGGGAGCGCGTCGAAGAAGCTCTTGAACAGGAAGATCGCGATCACTTGTCCGCCGGCGATGTAGGGCAAGATGAGAACCCAGCGCGTGTTCAGGAGCCCCAGTGTCTTCATCCACAAGAAGCTCGGCACCAGTGTGAGAATGCCCGGAATCATCATAAAGCTGATGATGGCGAAGAAGAGGACGCGATGGCCGGGGAAGCGGTAGCGCGAGAAGGCGTAGGCGGTGATGGAGCCGACGAGGACCACGCCGATCATGCTGGCAATGGAGACGATGAAGCTGTTGACCATGTACGGGCGGAGGACGCCCCAGGAGTAGCGGTAGCCTTGGGTGGATTCGCGCCAGAGCTCAGCCATCGCAGCGCTGTAGGCGAGCTTCTGCGGCTGGATGTCGACGATGCGACGCATGTCTGCGGGATCAGCCGGTTCGATGCGGAGCTGGATGCGGTTGGGTTGCCCGGTGACTTTAAACCAGGTGAAGGCGACCGCCTGGGTGAGGGATTTGGGGATGCCGAAGAAGGTGCGGTTGAGTTCCGAATTGGTGCGGAGGGAGTTGTTCATCACGAAGAAGAAGGGGAGAAGCGTGAGCGCGACAAGGGTGATGAGAACAAGGTGGATCAGGATGTCGTGGCGCTTTGTTTTCATTCGTGGCATGGGCGTCTCGCCCATGTTCCTGATGCATGGGCGAGACGCCCATGCCACGCAAATCACTTGCTGGTCGCTGTGAGGTCTTCGGCGGAGCGGAAGTATTTTAGGTTAATCAGGGTCATGATCATGATGACGACGAAGAGGACCACACCGATGGCGCAGGCGTAGCCGAATTTTTGGAAGCTGAACGCGTTGAAGTACATCCAGAGGCCAGGCACCATCGACTTAAATCCGGGGCCGCCGCGGGTGAGGATGAGGATCCCTTCGAAGGCTTGCACGCCGCCGATGATGGTGAGCATGACGAGGAGCTTGATCTGGCTCATGACCAGGGGGACGTCGACGAGGATGAACTTCTTGATCCCACTTGCGCCGTCCAGGATCGCGGCTTCGTGGACGCTCTCTGGAATGCTCGTCAGGCCGGCGTAGTAGATGAGAATCTGAATGCCGTTGCAGAAGGGGAATCCGACGCAGGCGACGGCGAGGAGCACGACGCGCGGGTCGCTGAGCCAGCCGCGGGTGAAGGCGTCGGGGGCCATCTGGAGCCAGCTTGCAATTGTGCGCATGAGCTGATTGACCAGGCCCACGTCCGCATAGATGAGCTGCTGCCAGATGAGTTGGACCGCCACTCCCGGGACGACGATGGGCATCAGGAAGAGGATTCGGTAGACGTAGCTGGCCCGCTGGCTGGAAAGAGAGAAGATCAGCTTCGCCACGGTGAGGGGAACGATGATGACCATCACTACCGCGAAGGCGGTGAGGAAGATCATGTTGCCGAAGCTTTCGGCGAAGGTGTAGTCGTGGAGGTAGTCGTGGTAGTTCTGGAAGCTGACGAAGGTGGGGGAGCCGCCGATTTCAAACTCGTAAAATGATTTGCTGAAGGCGGAGACGAAGGGAACGACGTTAAAGATCGCCAGCAGGATGAAGGTGGGGGCGATGAGAAGGTAGAGGCCGAGGGAGGCGCGGAGGTGGTGGGAGAGCGCGGGCTTGCGGCGTGGCGCATGGGGGCGCTGCGCGAGTTTGTATGACGCGACTTGCCGCTCCGCAGACTCTAAAAGCGCTTGCGACATGTTCTCCTGCGTGGCATGG
>DASVUC010000091.1:0-12401 GCA_036387255.1 Tepidisphaeraceae bacterium
ATCGAGTATTGCCAGTCCGTCACGAGCATCACAGTTTGACCTTCAGCGGTTGGGTAAAGATCCGCGTCAACGCGATACATGGCGAACAACCGCTTCAGTGACGCCAAATCGGCAGCTACTGGAAGAGTGACAAAGAAATTCAAAACGCGGGCGGTGACCAACAGGTCGTGATCGGCACATTCGCGCCAACTGTATCTACGGGCGAAGGCTGGGTCTTCCGGTCATTCACGTTCGTTGCGCCCACGAATACCTCACTGCTGACCGAGATGGTGTTTACGCCGGTCAGCTTCGGCAACGGCCAGCCCTATCCCGGTCTAGACAATGTCACTCTGGCGGGCCTCTGGCGGCTCGGATGACGACCGAATTGCCGGCAGCGATGGCGATGATTCGCTGGTGGGCAATGCTCAGAAAGACCGCATCGATGGAGGCGAGGGTAACGACTCGATCAAGGGGCACGGCGGGCGCGACAAGCTCTCGGGTGGCGCTGGAAACGACACCCTCAGGGGCAGCGCTTCGGGAGACTTCCTCGCCGGGCAGGCTGGAGCCGATGAGTTGTTCGGCGAGGGCGGCAACGACCGACTGGGCGGCGACGGGGAGGATACGCTCCATGGAGGGGCGGGAGCTGATTATTTCTTCTGCGTAGACGACATCGTTGACAACTTGTTCGGCGACGGCGGGGACGACTCTGCCGATGCCGACAAGATTGATCTGCTGAATAGCGTGTACAACAAACGCTGAGGGATGATGCAGCCGTGCCAGGTGCGGCTGGTGGGTGAGCAGGTGAAGCCTGCGCCTGCTTCGGCGCCGGGATCACAGGCTAATCGGCAGGACCGGCACTTCATCACTACCGATGAGTGGCGGGCGATGCGGGATCGGTGGGGATCGCCGCGCTGGTAATCATGCTTAGCCTGAAATTCGGGATCACGGATAAGGCATCCGAGGCGTGGGGAAAAACATCGGGTGTCCGGAGCGGCACCTGCCGGGCAATATCAAGCCAGATGCGCCCCTCGCTATGGAAACGACGGCTCGTCAGCGCCGTCCGCTGGTTGCTGCTGGTCGACGCCGGGGTGTCGGCACTGGCGGCGCTGCTGACGGTCTTCCCTTGGCCAGTCTGGACGGCGGCCATGGGGAACGAGGCGTGGCCAGTCGGGATGGTGGTCCCGGAGATCGCGCTATGGCTGGTGCCGCTGCCGATCTTCTTTGCAGCCGCGGCGCTATGGCTCGGTCGCAGGGGGGGACGCCGTTGGCTCACCCAGCTGACGGTCGTGCTGTGCGCAGCCGCAGTCGTTCTATTCTGTAAACCGGCCGTGCAGGCGTGGCGGCTGGGGCGGACGCTGGATACTACGCTGGACGCGGCCTTTGGCGTGCCGCCGGTGCCGCCACCATGCCCCCCGTTTTCGCTGGCCGCCGCCGCATTGCCGCGTAATCCCGCGGCGGTTGCCATTGAGACGATGCAGTACGCTGACGGGTTGGCGCTGGACTTCTACCGTCCCCCCGCCGCCGACCGCTCACCCCGGCCGTGTGTGGTCGTGATTCATGGTGGTAGCTGGGTGCACGGCAACCGGGTGGACGACGGCACCAAGCGATGGCTCAACGACTGGCTTGGGGGGCTCGGGTACGCGGTGGCGTCGATTGATTACCGGCTCTCGCCGCAGTTCAAATGGCCGGCGCAGCGCGATGACCTTCTCGCCGCCATCCGGTTCCTGCGCGATCGCGCGACGGACCTGCGCATCGACGCCGACCGACTGGTGCTGGTCGGCAGGTCCGCGGGCGCGCAGATGGCCATTGCCACCGCCTATGCGGAGATGGTTCCCGGGGTGCGCGGCATCGTCGACATCTACGGCCCCACCGACTTCGACCTGACCTGGGATGCCGCCACGCGCCCCCGCAGCCTCGACCACCGCTACAACCTAGAGATCTTCCTCGGCGGCACTCCCCAAACCGCTCGCGCCGCCTATCAGACCGCAAGTGGCGCCAAGCTGGTCACCCCGCGCGCGCCGCCGACGCTGATCCTCCAAGGCGTGTTAGACATCAACGTGTTTCCGGAGCAGGCGAAACTGCTGGACAGGAGTCTGGCCGCGGCCGGCGTGCCGCATGCGCTGGTGTCGCTGCCGTGGGCCGGCCACGCGTTCGACTTCGTGAACTTCAACACGCCTGGCGCGCAGATCGGACGCTACGCCATCATGCGCTTCCTGGCGAGCGTAACGCGATGATGGAGCGACTGCCAACGATGACGGTGCCGCACCATCGAGCAGCACGTCGCTGACGACCGAGGCGAGCAAGACTACCCAGCTCCAACGGTTCATGGCGGTCACCTTGCTGGTCTGGTCCGCGCTTGGAGTGTACTTCGTGATCTCGATCCATCAGGTCGGGGCCACGACGGTGGTGATGCCCCAGTGGGTCCCGTTCCGGCCCGGTTTCACGTTGCCGTACTTGGCGATGCTGCTGGTGGCTTGGCTGCTGCCGCTCGCGATTGCTGATCCGGCGCATTTCCGCGCGTGTCTGCGGGCGAGGGTGTATGCCTTCCTGATGGTTGCCGCGTTATGGATCATGATCCCAACTCGATTGCAACGTCCTCCCATGCCGCACGGTTGGGGCGCCGAGCTGTACCGATGGCTGGCCGAGATCGATCCTCCCCATTGTGCGATGCCGTGCGGCCATGTCATCGGAGCGACTGCGGCAGCATGGTTCGTCGGCCTTGAGCATCCAAGTTGGCGATGGCCGCTGATCGGGATGCTGATACTGGGCCTGCCATCGATAGCTCTCGTTGGCCAGCATCGCCCGAATGACATTCTCATTGGATTGGCGGTCACCGTCGTGGGCATAGCCATTGGACATGGGTTGAGCGCCTATGGCCGTACTATTCAAGATGAGCTCCACGCGGGCTTGCCCCCCGTTGCCCGCTCCTCCCGATAGCGCGACCGCCCATGCCGCAGCAGCGCCAGGGGAAACCAAGGAGACGGGAATCGTTCCAAGGCCAGCAACGCCGCGTGCGAACCCCGGGACCTCGCTTGATCCCTCAAACTTTGCATGGGAGGGTCGGGGATGCCGCATCCGGCCGCTCGCACGTACCATCCAAGGGATAGGCAGAAAAGGAAATTGCAAGTCGCGCCCTTGTTCTTTTCTGGACGGCCGGGTGCCGCCCGCGTTCGCGTCGGCAGCGCTTGCACCATGGCGGAAAGTGTTGGTTCCCAGCCACCCAATGCAGGCGGTTTTTTCTAAGTGTGAATCGAAAAAACGCGCCAGCGGCAGAAGGTTAGTAGGGGTAACAAGCCCTCACATCCGCTGGCGCGACAGCCAAGTGATTCGGAAGCACGATATACCGCGTAGGCCGCAACCGTCAGAGCCAACATGTTCACCAACATGAGCCACGAACCAGAAACCGCTCCTGAAGTACCTGCACCGTCCCAAAGCAGAAGCAGAACCACCGAACAACCAGCAGCGATGGATAGCCACCACGCACGGCTCATCGACCGTGACCTTCATTACCGTCCGCACCCTTCGGTACCGACTTTTCTCGAAGCCAGTTCAGAATCTCAGTGGCGTTGTACGGTTTAGTGAAAACTGCATCTGCACCAGCGGAGCGGTAGACCGTTTGCACTTCCCGCTCGACTGCACCCACCGTCAACGCCACCGCCACGTTCATCCTGCGCACGCGAACGTACTGCAGTACCTCAAGCCCGTCGCCATCATTAAGAACTTGGTCTAGCAGGATGATTCTTGGCCGGAACCGTTCGACCTTGCGGATGGCTTCCTGCACGGTGCCAGCAGACTGGGCGTCATAACCTTCGCCTCGAAGCAGCCGTTCCACAGCCGCTCGACGAGCGAAGTCGTCATCCACGACAAGCACCGGGGTTTCTTCAGATGTGTTTTTCACGACGGCGAGGTGAGGCGTCTGTCCCGAACCGGAATCAACGCATCATTGGGTACGTCGTGTCGTGCAAGTAGTTCAGGTGGGATGCTAAGGCAGAGGATTGGCGATCAGTGATCCGTGATAATGCCGATCCGGTGCATCAAGCGCGCTTCGGAGGGGGCGGACAATGAAAGCTGGCAACGCTTTCTTTGCGGTCGATCATCAGGATGGAGATGTTCCTTTCGGTGCCGTCTTCCAGATGAAGCCGCCCAATTCCCCCCGGTAGCGATTGCAGGTTCGCCTCGTGCGGCACCTTGAATGTGCCACTCCACTCATTGCCATCTTCAAGAATCGCGAACGTTATCATTGGCGTGACAGCCCGCCCGCCATGCTTGATGATGCCTCTCTTCTCCATCGCCCGCATGATGGTCGTATGGATAAGGGTGTCAAGGCAAACACGAGCGTTGAGCCGAGCCTCGCTGCCTGTCCAAGATCATCTGAGCATCTATCAGCGAACGGCGGCGGTGATTTCCGCTAAAGCATGGCCAGCGTCGCGCCGATGGTTCGATAAGTGACTCATGTCACCACCATCATCGTTGCCTTGCTAGTTATCGCGTTGGTGCTTTGGCCTTCTAAACAAATGTCCAAACAATCACGACGTGAGCGTGCTTAGCCGCAGTTGCCCGGTGCGCGTTTACCATCCGGTCGATCTGCAACAAGTCCGGCGTCCTGCTCGACCGTCAGGAACCCTGCCTTCCAGACATGTGCGTTCGTCCTCCTGCTGTTGATCTGCCCCGCAGTTCTGTCTCGCCTGGGGTGGCGACGGCCATCGCATCGTTGCCGCCATCGCCGACCGGCACCTGACGCCGGGGGCGAAAGCGCAGGTAAAGCAGTTGCTGGGCAACGAGACGATGGTGGACGTGGGGGTGTGGGCGGACGACGTGCGGAATGAGCGGAAAGAGACGGGGCCTTGGCACCACGTCAACATCCCTCTCGAAGCCGACCAATATGACGAAGCCTGCGACGGTCGGCACGGTCACAATATCATTCACCAGATCGAGAAGTTCGAGAAGGTGCTGGTGGACAAGTCGAAGCCGCAGGCGGAGCGGGTCAAGGCGTCTGAAGTTCCTGATCCACTTCGTCGGGGATCTACATCAGCCTCTTCACGCTGCTGACCGCAACGGCGACAAGGGCGGCAACACTCGGCTGGTGTTCTTCCCTAGCGAGAGGAAGGCCCGCAGCCTTTCTCCGTTGTGCGCCGGGTTCTACACTTCTATGGTGAGGGGTGAAGTCATTGGAAGAAGTTATGGGTTCTGTGCTGATTGTGGAAGACGATGCTCCGATCCGCAGAGGTGTCCTGGCACTTTTGACGATGCGTGGTCATGCTGCGGTTGCGGCAGAGAGCGTGGCTCAGGCAGGGGCGCTGCTGGACGCTGCTACGCCTTCGCATCTGCTGCTCGACCTCAACTTGCCGGATGGCCCTGGCACCGAGGTTTTGCGCCGTATCCGTACGCAGTCGCTTCCCGTGCAGGTTGCGCTGATGACGGGCGGAAGCGATGAGGCGCTGATGACGCAAGCACGCGAGTTAGGCGTGGATGCTGTCTTCGTCAAACCGCCCGACTGGGACAAGCTGCTCGATTGGGTCGCTAAATCTTGAGTGTCCTATCACGCGGGCATGTTTCGAGGAGCCGTTTAGAGGCGGGCGCAGGCTGTTGCTGATTCCGCCTCATCGCCGTATTCTGCTCTGGTACACACACCGTGTGCCACATCCGTCACCTTCTACGGGGTCTTCTTGCGTCTCGCCGATTTCATCAGCGCCAACGTTGAGGCGATCCTTGTCGAATGGGAATCCTTCGCCCGCAGCATCTGGCCGCCGGGAATCAATGCCGATCCGACTGAGCTGCGCGATAGTGCCGAGCAGATACTGACCGCAATCGTCGCCGACATGCGATCGGTTCAGACGGACGCCGAGCAGGCGAAGAAGTCCATGGGGCACAGCGTCACAAGCGCCCACAGTGACCGTCTGGACAACGCTTCAGAGGTACATGGCGCTGGCCGGGTGGGGTCGGGACTGGCCCTGCCCGCCGTCGTTGCTGAGTACCGTGCGTTGCGGGCGAGCGTCCTACGCCTCTGGCAGGCATCGGACCCGCGTCCTCATCTACTCGACCTGACTGATCTTATTCGCTTCAACGAAGCCATTGACCAGTCGCTCGATCTAGCCGTGAGTAGCTTCACCCGGCGCGTTGACACCGCCCGCAAGCTGTTTCTCGGCATCCTGGGCCACGACCTGCGCAACCCGCTCACGGCGATCACAGTGACCACTCGGGTGGCGATGATGAGTCCCCCCGATTCGGCTGGACTGAAAGAACAGCTCGCGCAGATTCTCGCGAGCGCGACTTCAGTTTCTGACCTCGTCACCGATCTTGTGGATTTTGCCAGTTCAACAATGGGCGTCGGCCTTCCCCTCGCGCCAGCACGGACTGATCTTCACCTGGTTTGCGTCGATGCTGCCCGCGAATGTCGCGCGGTGCACCCGGATCGTTCCGTGCGCCTCAGCGTTCGCGGCGACTTGAATGGTACATGGGACAGCCACCGGCTGCGCCAGGCGATCGTCAACTTGCTGGCCAATGCACATCAGCACGGCGCGCCGATGAGTCCCGTTGATCTTAGCGCCGACGGCACAGACCCAGAGGCCGTTCTAATATCCGTCTTCAACAAGGGCGAACCGATCCCGCCCGCGGTGTTGCCAACGATCTTCGACCCGCTGGTGCGCGGGCCCACATCGGTACAACAGCGGCGCACGCCCGGGAGCATCGGGTTGGGACTGTATATCGTGCGCGAAATCGCCACCGCACACGGCGGAAGCGCAGAGCTGACCTCTGATGCGGGTGGCACCACCGCCACGATCCGTCTCCCACGCCACGCAGTGCGACGCTGAAGGCAGTCGAACTTTCGCGTGATGAGATTGAGGCGTCAAGCTAGGCTGATTAGCACGTTTGCTTCAGCAGCACTACCCGTTCAACGAGCTGATGGAAGATCGGCGAACAATCAGGGCGGGGCTCGACAACCTGCCACTTACTGCAACGCCATCACCTGCGTTAGAGGCATCGCGGCGACCCGTCCCCCACATTCTTATAGAATTCGGTAACGAACCCAGCGTGGCCGGGCATTTACGTGCAGTTATGGCTGACACCGATGGTGATTGGGATCTGCTCCAGCAGTACGTTCGCGACGGCTCCACGGACGCGCTCACCGAGCTGACGATTCGTCATCTGCCGATGGTTAATGCCGTAGCGACCCGGCAATTGAACGACCCACACCTTGCCGAGGAGGTCGCACAAGTGGTGTTCATGGTGCTCATGAAGCGAGCGTCGCGGATCTCCGCGGATGTCGTGCTCAGCGGGTGGCTGTTCAACGTCACGCGACTCACCGGCATGCGAATCCGCCGAAGCCGTTGGCGGCGGCTGAAGCATGAGCGAACGGCAGCCGGTTTGAGAGCCAACGAGGCTGCGGGGCGGGCATCTCACGACCCGTGCGGCGATTACATGCCGCTGGTTGATTCAGCCATTGCGCGGTTGCCATGCGTGGACCGCGACGCCGTGATTCTTCGATTCTTTCAGGGCAAAAGCTTTCGCGAAGTCGGGCAGATTCAGCGGGTCACCGAGAACGCCGCACGGCAACGAATCTTTCGCGCGGTGGGAAAGCTGCGATCTCAGCTTGCAACGGCGGGCGTCGCACTTTCTGCGGATGCGGTGACAACAACGTTGACGGCGACAGCGACCTCGCCTCCCCCGGCACAAGTGGCGAGCCGTGTGCTTAAAGCTTTGCATTCATCCAGGTCCGCAGTCGGAACTGCCGTCTCGGCCGAAACCATTCTAAAGGTCATGTTTATGACGAAGGTAAAAACGGCAGCGATACCATTTATCATCGGGCTGCTTCTGCTCACAATCGGCGGTGGCATCTATCTGGGATATCCACACAAATCAGCCAGGGACGTGATCCTCCCCCCGGTGGACTCGAATTCGCCCAACGCCACCTTCCTCAAGATGCTCGACGCAGTTCACGACGGCAACGTCGAGGCTATGGTCGCGCTGTTTGAACCCCTGAGCAGGGATGGCGAGGCAACACTTCGCAAGCTGGCGTCCGGATTCGAGGCAGCGGCACAACTGCGGTCAACGGTTTCGGCACGGTTTGGAAAGCCCGCGGCTGAGCAGCTTATGCAGCAATTGCGGATCGATCCGCCTGTCGCATCCCGTACTGAGCTGTTGCAGATCCCAGCGACGGTCACGGGCGACAAAGCACAGCTGCAAATCGCCCAGATCGGGACGATTCCATTTAAGCAGGTTCGTGGCACTTGGAAGTTGGCTGCAGAGATGCTCGATCAGCAGGTGGGCCGCGTTCTTGCTGAGATGGCGGATGCCGCGCCGGAGTTGAAGCGCATCCGTGGCGAACTTATTGCCGGCCAATATACCAGCCTGCAACCCCTTCGGCTCGAGCTGCAGAAGCTGGCCAAGGGTCTGTCCAACAAAGATCCCGTTAAGTCCCCTGCGCAACCGAGTGTTCTCGGTCCCGGACCCACGCCGAAAGAAACTCTCGCCGCGTACTACTGGGCTCTGGTTAGTGGTAATGAGGAGGCTGCACTCTCGCTCCTGCACAATCCTTCGCCTGCGCAGGCAGTTGCAGTCAAGCGGATGGTGAAACTGTACTCTGCCGGCGAGCGCATCCGCGTCGCGGCTGCCGACAGGTTTGGACATGCGGTTGCCAGAGACGCCGTGTTGACGCTAGGGCTAGACCCCGGCATCAACAACACGTTGCTTGAATCGGCAACTGAGAAGGTTGCTGGCGACACCGCCACAGTCGACTTGGCATCCATCGGCTTGATGGAGTTTGTTCGCGTTAATAACGCCTGGCTTTTCGCTCCCAAGGAGGCAAATTCTCCCAACTCGGCCTGGCACGACCGCTTGATCGATCATTACCTTCCGATGGACCTGCAACTCGCCGCCGACATCCAAGCGGGGCGCTACGCGAGCGCTTCGCAACTTCGGTCGGCGGTGAACAAAATGCACGACGAATTGAAACAGGATCGAGAGCGGTTTGCCATCACCGTGGCGAAGTAAGCGCTGGCGCGTACGTACGTGCGACGAAGCGTATCGACACTTGGTGAAAACTTTCAGTGCGGCAACATGAGGGGCCAGCGCTGGAACCTCGATCAACACGCCGCCGCTCCCGCTTACGCCTATTTGACCAATCCTTCAAGATGCTGTCTTCGTATCTGCCGGGTTCTTCTGCAGCAGCAGCGGCCGTGAGCTATGGCGCGAACTCGATTACACGGAATGTGCCTGATCAGGTCTTGGTACTGGAACTAAGCAGCGCCCAGACGCCGAGGATGCGGGAAATGTTCCTGTTTGCGAGATGCTCACGCCTTCCGTCCGTAGATCCAGCTGAACGCATGACGCGGCTGATTCGCCAGCGTCTGCTCGACCCGCTCGGCCGTCTTTTCGAACGTGTCGGGCAGGCGGCACAAGTACTCCTGCGCCCGCGCGGCGTTGCCTGATACCTGCCGCTCGGCGACGCGCCACGTCTTGAGCAGGTGCTCGGTGATCGCTGCATAATCTCGAACCGTGTAGGTCCTTGTTCGCTGGGCAACGGTTGCGAAGTGGTCGAAGAGGTCCGGGTCGCGGCCGTCGTACATCAGGCGCCCCGGCATCACGATGATCCGGCGCATCATGCTGCGAAAGGTCATGATCCCTCCGGCTGGATCCTGATCCATCACGCGAGACATCATGCGAGTGTAGAACGATTCGTGCCGCGCTTCATCGCCGGCGATCTTCAGGCAGATCCTGTTGAGGTTTTCATCCCCGCGCTCGGCCGCCATGCGGCCGACGTTGGCGTGCGATACCTTCGTCGCCCGCTCCTGGAAGGCGGTGTAGACGAGGCCGCCGTACAGATCGGGGTATGCCTGCGGGTTGAAGCCGCTGTTCAGCAGGTGGTGGATGGTGGTCTCCACGGCCCGCATGTCGACGCGGCCGGTGAGCCGGAGATAAGCGCTCAGCAGATCCCCGTGGCGGTTTTCTTCCGCAGTCCACCCCCGCATCCACTTCGCCCAGGGCGTATCGCTCGTGCCGGTGGGATCATCAGCCAGCAGGTTCAGCGCCACCGAATAGCTCGGCAGCGCCTCCTCGGTGATCATGTCAGCCACGAGCACGACCAGCAGCTCGTCATCAAGTTGGGTCGCCGGCTCCCGAAAGCGCTTCATCTGCTCGACCCAATCATCGCCGGTGAGATCGGGAAGATAATCCGAAGGCTGCCACGCCTCATCAATGGGCGAGAGCATCAGGTTTTGAGCAACGTCGTCCGAGAGCCCCCGGAGAACCTCGGACTGCACTGGATCGGGAGGCAACGTATCGCTCGAATCTTTCATAGGCGACAATGTTTTAGCGGCGACCGGGTTTGGGTGGCTACCGCCGATTCTCCACACGTTAAGGTGCGGGCAAGCGGTGCTTCTTACTTCACGTTGCATCCGCTTCGACAGTTCCGGCGCTCCCGCGGGTAACCTCGCCGGCGCCGCGCACCTAATCTAGCAGTCCCAACGTCACCAGCACCGCCTCTTCGCGTGGAGCGAGGCCCTGCTGGAGAGACTTCTGCGCCTCGACCAAAACGCTCCACGCTCTCTCGCGCGCATTTCCTCGGCTAGGTAGGGGTAACCTCTTGAGTCCAAAGACCAAGTATGCCCAAACGGATGCTCATGAAACAGGAGCCGTCCAACCGCGACATCAACAGGTGCTCGCCCGGACGAAAGAGTCCCACGAACAAAAGCAACGTAGCCAACGCCGACGTGACCAATCCTGCGATACGGAAGGCGGCGAGCACACGGTGGGTCATGAGCACCATCATAGCAGAGTCACCGTTCGCGCAGGCGCGGCAGCCGGTGGCGCGACGAGATCCTCAAGCTTACGAGTTGCATGACGAAGCGCGTCGCGGTCGCGGTCCTTTTCTGGGGGAAGGTCAGATTTAACTCGTGCACAGCCAACGAGCAGTAGGGCCAAAAGTACAGATCTCATAGGGGCTCCAATGGTAGTGGCGGATCGGCACGTGCCAACCGGGGCCATTATGCCGGCAGATGCCCATTCGTATAATTGAGGAAACTTGACTCCGTCAGAAATCTACTCGTGTGAATTGGGTATTTGCTGCTCGTTATTATCCGCGCCTCTAGGAGAAGAGCGGAAATGTTCTTGGTCGTTGCGGGGATGCCCCATCGATGATCCGCTGGTGCAGACGGGCAGTTTGGCAAAACAGAAGACCCACCGGCTGTACGAAGCGCCTTACCTGTCGGGACGGCCAAAGGCGGTGCCGACGGATACGGTTGTCCATCACGAGTCATCCGGGCAAGCCTTAGGGTCTGGCCGCTCGTCCCGTCGCTGAAGATGCTGCCGATGTGCCTCAGCCGCTGTCTCAATCAACGCCCGGCTGTGGCGCGCCAGTTTGTGAGCCGTGCCTGTTCCTCCTTCCGTTCCGGGCTTGGGATGTCGGCTGCTTCAGGCATTGCATCAGCAGACCTTATTGCAGTTTCCTTGCCTACTGGCGTCTTTCCTGATTACCTGGCCGAGCAGGTAGCGCCGCCGCTACGATGCGAAGCGATGCGAATCACCCTTCTGGTCCTGTTTCTGATCTTCCTCTTTGCACTGCTGGTTAGTCTCTGGCGAGCGCGACGCGGCTTCAGAAACATCAGAGGTATCTCGCGGCGGGATCGCGGACTATGTCCCACGTGCGGCTATGACATGCGCGCCACACCCGAGCGGTGCCCTGAATGTGGCGGTGTGCCGAGACCTGCCGCTGCCGCCGGCGGCTCAAAAGAGCGATAGCGTCTGCGCCCGATCAGCAAAAGCCGCTGCAGGTCGAATCGCTTCAGGCTAGCCTCAATTCGACCCCGGCGTGTACTTTATCCCACGGTCGTTCTTCGACCCTTCCGCCGTGGCCTCGCACAGCATCCACTTGCCGCGTACGCCGTTTGTTCCCGCCGCCTCGCTCTGGAAGTAATAAAGTGTGCCATTGCGGGTATCGAGCATCAGCGGACACTCTGCCAATGTCTGATTCGTCGTGATCGGTCGACCGTAACCAAGTTGATACGTCCCGGCTGCCATCGGCGCCGGCTGCGCGGCGTGTATGAAAAACCCGCGACCAGTGCGATCCCAACAGCAGCTAAAACCTTCGATTTCATCTGTCTTTCCTTTCGCTCTCGCATAACATTGCACTTAAAGACTGGGTGCACAATCGGGTCAGTGAGCACGCCGCACCTTTCACAAGTCTACCTCACAACGTCGCAATTGCCCGATCACGCCGAAGGATCTGCTGAAATGGAACCTGATCAGCCTCAGAAACCTTGCATGGTCACTGAAGCGCCGACAACGAATTTCTTTGTCACTCTTCCAGTAGCTGCCGATTTGGCGTCACTGAAGCGGTTGTTCGCCATGTATCGCGTTGACGCGGATCTTTACCCAACCGCTGAAGGTCAAACTGTGATGCTCGTGACGGACTGGCAATACTCGAT
>DASVUC010000092.1:0-13127 GCA_036387255.1 Tepidisphaeraceae bacterium
GGGCGTGGTGGAGCGCGTGGGGATTGGTGTGCATGATTGGAATGAGGGGGATGTGGCGGTACTGCTGCGCGGGGAGGTGGGCGTTGAGCGGTGGGGGACGTTTGCGGAGAAGGTGCTGGTGCCTCGCGAATATCTGGTGAAGGTGCCGGCGGGGTGGACGCAGCAGGAGTCAGCGGGTGCGCCGCTGGTGTATCTGACGGCGTATCAGGCGCTGACGCAGTGGGGGGAGATTCCGCGCCGTTCGGTGGTGCTGGTGACGGGGGCATCAGGCGGCGTGGGGATCGCGACGATTCAACTTTCGCGGGCGATGGGGTTGCGGCCGATCGGGCTTTCGCGCGGGCCGGCGCGGCGCGAGGCGCTGGCGGCGCTGGGCGCGGAGAAGGTTTACGATCCCATGGATGATGACTGGGTAGCGCAGGTGAAACGGGATCTGAAGGATCAGCGGGTGACGCTTGCGGTGGATAATGTGGCGGGGAGCATCTTTGATGGCGTGATCGCAACGCTGGGGCATGAAGGGAAAGTGAGCCTCGTGGGGAGGAGCGGGGGCGAGGTGCGGAGCTTTAACACAGGGACGTTATTTTTCCGGCGGCTGAAGATTGGCGGCGTGGCGGTAGGGACTTACATCGCGGGTGAGGCGCGGGCGGCTTGGGATGCGGTGGTGAAGCTGCTGGCGACGACGGGGGCGAAGCCGGTGATCGATCAGGTGTTTCCGTTTGAAGATCTGCCGGCGGCGTTCGAGCGGATGGCTTCAGATCATTTAGGGAAGGAATTGATTGAGGTGGAGAAGAGTGCGCGGGATGCGGTGGTAGAAGGTCCGTAAGTTTTGACGCTTGAGCAGCAACGGCGAGCACGGGCGGCCTGTAGTAGGGGCATGGGTCGAAAACACGTCGTGCAGGTGGTGGCATATATCGTGGGCATCGTGGCGCTGGTGTTACCGGCGCGGGCGGAGTGGAAGAATTTTTTAGCGCCCAAGGGTGAGCCGGCGGGGGCATTTGTGATGGTGAAGGAGGGGAAGGCGCAGTGCCCGATTGTGATTCCGGCGCAGGCGACTGCACAGGAGAAGTCGGCGGCGAAGGAGCTGGCGCATTGGGTGAAGGAGATGACGGGGGCGGATGTGCCGGTGGAGCGAACGACGACGGGCAAGTCCGTGCGGATTGTGACGGAAACAGCGCTTGGAGAGGAGGGGATTCGCATCGACATGAACGGCGACGATCTGGTGCTGGCGGGAGGGACAACGCGGGGTGTGGTGAACGCGGTGTATGCGCTGCTGGAGGAGGATTTGGGGTGCCGGTTTTATACGAATGAGTCGGTTCGGCTGCCGAAGGTCGCGACGCTGGAGATTCGACCGGTGGCGCGAAAATACGTGCCGCAGCTTCGGTTGCGGGATCCGTATTACCAGTTCGCCTTTGATGCGACGTGGTCGATGCGGAACCGGACGAATGGCCCTGAAGCGCGGGTGGCGGAGGAGATGGGAGGGCATATTGACTATGGTGGGTTGTTCGTCCACACGCAGGGGGATCTGCTGCCGCCGGACAAATATTTCAAGGAGCATCCGGAGTACTTCATGCTGGACAAGGCGGGGAAGCGCCAGCCCTGGCAGCTTTGTCCGACGGAGCCGGCGGTGATCAAGGTTGCCACGGAGAAGGTGCTGGAGCGACTGAAGACGAACCCGCACGCCGAGATCATCAGCGTCTCGAAGAACGACAGCGCGGGGGATCAGGTGTGCCAGTGCGAGCGGTGCAAGAAGCTGCGCGATGCGGAAGCTTCGGAGATGGCGACGCAGCTTGTGCTGGTGAACGGGGTGGCGGAGCACATCGAGAAGGATTACCCCAATGTCGTGATCGATACGCTGGCGTACCTGGACACGATCCCCGTGCCGAAGACGGTTCGGCCGCGGAAGAACGTGGTGGTTCGGCTGTGCAACGACACGGTGGGTTCGTGGGCGACGCCGTTCAAACCTGCTGCGCAATGTCCGGTCGCGAAGATCACCAGTGACTGGGCGAAGGCGTGCAATCGGCTGTACATCTGGGATTACCAGGTGAACTTCAGCCACTACCTCGCCCCGATGCCGAACGTGGCGGTGATGGCGGAGAACATCCGGTTCTGGGTGAAGAACCATGCCGAGGGCGTGATGCTCCAGGCGGGCTATCAGGGGGTGACGGAGCGCGATGAGCTGAAGAGTTGGGTGGGATCTAAATTGCTGTGGGATCCATCGCGGGATGAGAAGGCGCTGGTGGCGGATTTCATCGAGGGGCATTACGGGAAATCGGGTTCGGCAATTGCGGAATATGATGCGCTGCTGAACAAGGCGCTGGCGGATCACGCGACGGAAATGCAGTCGCCGCCGGGAGGGATTCGGTATCCGATGGATGCCGCTTTTCTGACGAAGGATTTTTTGGAGCAGGCGAGCAGCAGCTTCTCCCGAGCGAAGGAGCTGGCGAAGGATGATCCGGCGGTGCTCAAGCGCGTGGAGCGGGCGGAGTTGCCGATCCTTTATGTCTTGTGCAGACGCGGGATGACGACGCAAGGCCGGACGAGGCGGGAGGTGGTGGAGGCCTTTGAGCGCATCGGCAAGCAGGAGAAGGTGCAGAACCTGGAGGAAGGGGCGGCAAGTTTTGATAGCTTCGTGGCGGAGTTGAAGAAGGGACTGCCGAAGGAGGAACCGAAGCCGGCGACGCAGGCGGCGAAGTACAAGGTGATCTCAAAGGGAAAGGAAGCGCACAGCTATCAGGCGTTTCCGGACGCGTGCCGGTTAAGCAATGGCGACATCCTGTGCGTGTTCTATGCGGGGTATGGGCACGTGTCGCTGGAGGCGGACGATTTTCCCAACGGCGGGCGGATCTGCATGGTGCGCTCGAGCGACGAGGGAATGACGTGGACGGAGCCGGCGGTGCTGTTTGATGATGCGGACGACAACCGCGATGCGCATATTGCGCAACTGTCGGATGGATCGCTGGTGTGCACGTTCTTCTCGTGGAAGCACAAGGGGAAGCGCTTTGGGAGCTACCGAGAGTTTGATTGGAAGAAGTTTTCGCAGATCTGTGAGAACACGGGGGCGCAGATGGTGCGATCGACGGATGAGGGCAAGACTTGGGAGAAGGCGGCGCAGTCGGTTGCGAAGAACTGGTATTGCTCGGCGCCGGTGCGGCAGATGCCGAATGGGAAGTGTCTGCTCGGCTTGTATGGGGGGAAGGACGACAATCACAACTTTGGGGGGGTGGCGGAATCGGATGATCTGTGCAAGACGTGGAAGCCGGTGGTGCGAATCCCGCAGCCGGAAAAGATTTCGCTGGATGCGGAGACGGATTTGATTCGGCTGAACGATGGGAAGCTGTTTGCGGCCCTGCGGAGCAGCAAGGAGAACATGCACTTCTCCACCAGCAGCGACGAGGGGACGACTTGGTCGAAGGCGCAGGACATCGGGTTCAAGGGGCACTGTCCGCATTTGACGCGGCTATCGACGGGGGAGATTGTGCTGAGCCATCGGGTGCCGCATACATCGATTCACGTCAGTCGCGATGAGTGCAAGACGTGGCAGGGGCCTTACGAGATTGATTCGTGCATCGGAGCGTATCCGGCGACGGTGGAGCTGAAGGATGGGTCGGTGCTGATCGTGTACTACAGTGAGGGGGAAGGCAGCGAGATTCGGGCGAAGCGATTTCGGTTGAAAGCGGATGGGATCGAGATGCTGGCGCTGGAGCGCTAACGGTAATTGGTGAACTGAATCGGGATGGCCGGCGGGTGGGCGCGCAGGTGGGCGATGACCGCCTGGAGGTCGTCTCTCTTGGAGCCGCTGACGCGAAGCGCGTCGCCCTGGATGCTGGCGTTGACCTTGAGCTTCAGTTCCTTGATCTGCTTCTGGATCGCCTTACTGGTGTCTTTGTCGATGCCGCTCTTGAGCTTGATCTTCTGGCGGACGGTCTTATGCGTGGCCTGTTCGATTTTCTGCGGGTCCATGCTCTTGGGTTCCACGCCCCGCTTGATCATTTTTTCAATGACGACTTTGCGGACGGCTTCAAGCTGAGGCTCACCGTCGGCGGTGAAGGTGAGCTCCTTGTCCTTGCGGTTGAATTCCACCGCCGCGGCGGAGCCCTTGAAGTCGTAGCGGGTGGCGATCTCCTTTTGCGCTTGGTTGATGGCGTTGTCCATCTCCTGGAGGTTGAGCTCGGAAACGATATCGAATGATGCATCGGCCATGCCCATTGCTTAACCCGATGCGCGTTTTGCCGCAATGCTTGCCGGCCCGCGCGGATCGCGTATGTTGCTCGCATGCCCAGCGCCGCCGACCGTTACCTCGAACTGCTCAAGAAATCGCTGCTGAACGAGCTGTACATCGAGAACGAGGCGCGGCTGATCTACATGCTGCTGTGCATCATCAGTCGGCAGGTGGTGGAAGAAGAGGTGATCCGGGACATCTCGCGATTGCGGCCGGAGATGGTGGAGCAGATTCGCAAAGCGCGGCGGGAGGGAACGCCCGCGTTCACCTGGAAAATACCGGCCGAGGGAGGCGGAACGCAGGCGGTGAATTTGCGGGATGTGACGGAATTTTATCACACGATGATCGGGCGGCCGCGAATCGACAACATTCATCAATTGTTGAATCGCGTTGTGTCGGAAGGCGTTGCTGGCGACCTGATCGAGACGGGCGTATGGCGCGGCGGGGCGACGATCTTCATGCGCGGCTTTCTGGCGGCGCATGACATCGGCGAGCGCAACGTCTGGGTGGCGGATTCGTTTGCGGGGCTGCCGGATCCGACGCTGCCGGAGGATCAGGGCATCGATTTCAGCGCAGATGTGCATCCGATCCTGGCGATCAGCAAGGAGGAGGTGGCGGATCTGTTCGCAAGGTATGACCTGCTGGACGATCGCGTAAAGTTCCTGGAGGGGTGGTTCAAGGACACGCTGCCGGCGGCGCCGATTGAGAAGTTGGCGCTGATGCGGCTGGATGGAGATTTGTATGAGTCGACTCGCGATGCGCTGGTGAACCTGTACGATCGGCTATCGCCCGGCGGCTTCGTCATCATCGATGACTACGGGGACTTTGAGGGGTGCCGGCGGGCGGTGGATGAGTTTCGGCAGCAGCGCGACATCACGTCGACGCTGACGAAGATCGATTGGTCGGCGGTGTGGTGGCAGAAATAGTGCCGGCGGGCGTCTCACGTTTCTAACGCCAAGACTTCAGCGAGGTAATCAAGGACGGGAGAAGTGTTGGGTCCTGGCGAGGAGCGAGATGCGCGCAGTTGTGGTTGGCTTGTTTGTGCTTGTTGTGTCGGGCGTGATCGTGCGGGCGGAACAGCCCTTCGACGGGAGCAAGTGGAACATCTCTACCGGAAACCTCTCGGTTGGTTACATCCAGGCGTCGCCGATCGGAGCGCATCCCCGCAAGGGGGTGATGGAGCCGCCGCCGAGTGTTGAAGAGCTTCGGCGAATGAAGCAAGCATCGCTGGTTGCGTACGAGGATTACTTTGCGTGGGGGGCCGAGGAGCGCGAGCAGGGGAAATGGGACTGGACGCAGCATGATGCGATGGAGAAAGCCGTGCATGCGGCGGGGCTGAAGTATGTTGCTTACAACTGGATTCACTTCCCGCCGCTCTGGCTGCGCGAGGGTCAGACCAGCAAGCAGCGCACGCTCATGAAGTGCCTGGAGCATGGGAAGGAGACCAATTACCTTTCGATCTTCGACCCGAAGACGATTGAGAATTACGATCATTTCTACAAGCACCTCGCGGAGCACTTTGGGGAGAAGCTGGACGGGGTCTATGCGTGCATCTTGGGCCCGTACGGGGAGGGGAATTACCCGCTGAACGTGCCAGATTGGGTGAACATTGGGCACTGCCATGAGGGGTTCTGGTGCGCGGACGATTTTGCCGCTCTCGCGTTTTGCGGCGCGATGGAGAAGAAGTATCAGAGCGTCGAGAAGTTGAACGAGGCGTGGGGAACAACGTTCAGGAGCTTCAAAGATGTGTCGATGCCCACGGCGATTGATGAGAAGTTCCGGCCCTCGGCGAAGCTGTGGAAGACGGGGACGGATCGGCGGAGGTGGCTGGATTTCATCACGTGGTATCACCAGGCGATTATCGATTTCGCGGAGAAATCAATTAGGGTGACGCTGAAGTATTTCCCGAAGGACAAGGTGCGCACCAAGCCGGGAGGAAATGCCGGGGGCGTCAATCCGCTGGCTTGGGGAACCTATTGTCCCGGTTACGCAAAGATGGCTGCGAAGTTTGGGATTCCGCTTCAACCGGCGGATTGCCAGGGAGCTTATTGTGGGGACAAGTGGGTGGCGACGGCGTACCACTTTTACAAGGTGCCGCTGGGGACGGAGCCCGCGGGTGGGCTGGATCATTCGGCGTTCAACAGGCGGATGTTTTCCGATGCATCGTGCGGGGCGAGCCAGATCTTTACGTATGAGTTTGACGAGCACGCGGAGGCGATTCGGAAGTACGCGCATCTCGTGACGGGCGAGATGGGGGAGACGGACGTGGCCGTGCTCTGTCCGACGACGCTGTATCGGCTGGGCGGTGATCTGCTGAAGACAATCGATTCGGCGATGAAACTGAGGGATGTGGCGGATTATGACGTGCTGGATGAACTGCTGATCGCCGACGGGGCACTGACGCCGCGCTACAAGGCGCTGGTGATTTTTGAGCCGTCATTTATGGAGCGGGATGTGCTGGAGAAGATCGTTCACTGGGCTAACGCGGGCGGGAAGCTCTTGATGCCGGCAGACGCTTCGGGATTGTCAGATGTGGAAGGCATGAAGTTGATCCGGCCGCCGGCGGTTGGTTTGGATCTGAAGAGCGACCGATGGCTTGCGACTGCGGCCGCGGCGCTGGCGGACATGCGGGGAGTGGATGGGAGGGCGGATGGGCTCTGGACGACGCGGCGGGGGAGCAAGACGTTCATTTACAATACGCAGGGCAAGGAACGTCAGACGGATGTGGTGGTGAACGGCGTGAAGACGACGGCGACGGTGCGAGGGCACGAGATCTGGGAGACTCCGTGAAACGAATCGTGATTGTCTTGTTGGCCATGATGTGCGGAAGCGTCAGGGCGGAGAACGCCACGACGGCGCCGACGCCCACCACGCAAGGTCGGGCGTTCGTGCTGGAAGCGGGCGGACAACCCTTCATCCCGTGGGGCTTCAACTATGACCGCGACTATAAGATGCGGCTGATTGAGGAGTATTGGGAGACGGAATGGCCGACGGTGGAGTCAGATTTTAAGGAGATGAAGAAGCTGGGGGCGAACGTGGTGCGGGTGCATTTGCAGTTTGCGAAGTTCATGAAGGGGCCGGGGAAGCCGAACGAGAATTCGCTGAATCAACTGAAGAAGCTGACCAAGCTGGCTGAGGAGACGGGGCTTTACCTGGATCTGACGGGGCTGGCATGTTATCGACTGAAGGATGTGCCGGCGTGGTATGACCGGATGAGCGAGGCGCAGCGGTGGGAGCAGCAGGTGCTTTTCTGGGGGGCGGTGGCGGAGGCGTGCAAGGATTCGCCGGCGGTGCTGGTGTATGACCTGGTCAATGAGCCGGTCATCGCGGACAAGAAAGTGGATCATTGGGTGGATCCGCACGATCTGAGCGGGTTCACCTACGTGCAGTTCATCGCGAGAGATCCGAAGGGGCGGAAGCGCGAGGAGGTGGCGCGGCAATGGGTGCGAAAAATGACCGCCGCGATCGGCAAGCACGATCCGGGTCGGATGATCACCGTGGGGATGCTGCCGGCGACGGGGACGGGGTTCGATCCCAAGGTGCTGGCCAAGGAGCTGAGCTACATCAGCGTGCACATTTATCCGGACGCGAAGAAGCCGAATGAGGCGATGGATGTGCTGAGACAGTTCAACGTGGGAAAGCCGGTGGTGATTGAGGAGATCTTTCCGCTGGCGGCGGGTGCGGAGCAGGTGGGGGAGTTTATCAAGCAATCGCGCCAGCGGCGGCTGGCGGCAGGGTGGATTGGGTTTTACTGGGGGCAGACGCCGGCAGAGTTGCGTGAATCGAAGGAGATCAAGGACGCGTTTACGCTGGCTTGGCTGGAGTCGTTTGAGAAGTTGACGGCGGGGATGAAGTGATTGAAGTGAGGAGCGTCAGTAGACCCTCACCCCTGCCCTCTCCCGACGTACGGGAGAGGGGAAGAGGGGTGCGTCAGACATTGTCGGTTAACGCTGCGCGTCGGCTAATTTTTGTGCATCGGATTTGGGGCGGAGAAACTTCATGCCCAGGGTCTTGGGGTTTTTCTCGATGTAGTCCATCAGGCCCTGTTCGCGGACGGCGGGTTCGGCGGAGTGGATCATGTTGACTTCGCCATTGGGCCCGAACGCGACGAGGCCGAAGTGGCCCACATATTGTTCCTTCGAGTCGCCGCGGACGATGTGGACGACGTCCCCCTCCTTGAGCTGCTTGAGGATGGAGGGGATGTTGGCCTTGGGGATGTAAACATCGACGACATGCACGTCGGGGAGCTCGTCGCCGATGCCGAACTGCTTAAAGAATTTGCTCGGCGCCCAGTTGAGCGTTAGCGGAACCGACAGCTTCCCATCGCCCAGAGAGTTGGTGATGTTTTCGAACAGCCAGGCATTGTTGGGATCCCAATCCGCGACAGATTCATGGTTGCGCGTGAGCATGCCGACTTTGCCATCCTTGTAGCGCAGGCGCTGAAGTGTCTTGAAGAAGCTCGCCCAGTCGCTCGACAGTGCCATCGCGTACGTGTGCTCGACGAACGTGACGCAGTCGCTTTTGGACAGGCAGTACATGGGGTCGGGGTCGTAGGTCTCGTAGGGGAACTCTCCGAGCAGATAGATCTCGTAGGGCTGTCCGATGTTCTTGCGCGCCAGGTGCAGAAGGCGCTTGGTCATGTCGGGTTCATCGGCGTGGAGCTTCTTGATGTAGCGATCGACCTCGATCTCGCTGAAGCCGTAGAGCGGGGCTTTCTCGAGAATCTTCATCGACCGTGTCCGCTTCAGCGGGGTGACGACAGGTGATTCAGGAGCCTCTTTAGTTGTGGGCTTGCTCGCGGGACCCTCGGCCCGCGCAGCGGCAACGGCGACGAGAAGGCAAAGACAAAACGACGCTGGGCGCAACATGATCACTCCAATGGAACAGCGGTGGGGGCGTGAGACTTCTGAACACAATTATAGTTGAAAGTCGAAACTTTTTGAAGTTTGATCGTCTACAGGCATGGTGGAAGCGATGGACGGAAAGCAAAACAAAACACCCCGATATGCGTTTTCGCTCGTGGAACTGCTGGTGGTGATTGGGATCGTGGCGATTCTGATCGCGTTTCTGGTGCCGGCGCTGGCGATGGCGCGAAGTCAAGCAAAGACCGTCGCGTGCGCCAGCAACATGCGGCAGCTCGGCAGCGCCCTGCTGATTTACGCCGGCGAAAATAAGGGGTCATACCCGCCGAACGTGGGCTCGCTGTACACCTTCTGGACGAGCACGGAGTGCATCGGCAAGACCATCAAGTCGCAGTTTCCCAGCACCGACAACACGATTGCGGGCGGGGTGATGCGGTGTCCGAGCGATCTGCCGCAGGCGGTGCGCTGTTATTCGATGAACATTTTTGCCAGCGGGATGGTGAGCGCGTACGTTGAAGCGTCGCTGGCGGAAACGCCTTCGCATGGAAAGCTGTGGAAGTCGAATGTGTCGAATGGGTCGCACATGATCCTGCTGATTGAGTCGTTCGCGGTGGAGGATTGGCCGACATCGGATGAGCCGACACCGCCGCCGAACTGGAAGCCGATTGGGATTTCATCGCCGGCGGTCGTAGGGTGGGTGCCGCAGCGGCCGGCGGAACGTTTCGGGTATGGCGGGAGCCACTTTGAGACGAAGGAGATCTTTGGCGCGCAGTCGGCGCAAGTGTGCTACTACCGCCACCGCACCGGCAAATCGCCTGCGGGGCTGGGAGAAGCTTACGGCAAAATCAACATTGCTTTCGCGGATGGTCACGTGGATTTGTATTCGCACGACCGGCTGGTGAACTGGAGCACGGGCAAGAGCACGTACGAGGCGATGTGGTCGCCGATCGATAGGGAGATTGATTGACGGAACTGCGCACAGCGAACGCCGTCAACTTCTACAACCTCATTGCCAGGTTGAAATCGCTTCCCCGCGCGGGGTGGCAGCGCTGTGGACACGAGAACTGCGAATCGGTGGCGGAACATACCTTTGGGGTGGCGGCGCTTGCTTTGGCGTTATCCGATCAAGCGGGTGTTGATCGCGGGAAGTGTTTAGCGCTGTGCGTGGTGCACGATCTGGCGGAAGCGATTGTGGGGGACATCACGCCGATGGATCACGTCGCGCCTGCGGAGAAGCAGCGGCGCGAGCGGAATGCGATGGAGCAGCTTGCTCTTGCGCTGGGCAGCAGGGACATTATCATCCTTTGGGAAGAGTACGAGGCCGGCGACACCGCCGAAGCCAAGCTGGCGCGCGATCTGGACGGGATTGAGATGGCACTTCAAGCGACGGCGTATCAGGCATCTTCGCACCTCACACCGGCGGACGCGCAGCAGTTCATCGATTCCGCGGAGCGCCGCGCGAGCACCAGCGTCGGCCGATCGATGATGTCCTTCTTGACCAGGAGCCGCGAATGAAGTGGATCGGTTTTGCTGTTGTGGTGTGCTGTCTGGCGGTTTCCGTTGCAGGCGCCGCGGAGGCAACCACCAAGCCGGCCGAGGGGAAGCTGAAGGTGGGCGTGCTGGTGAGCCAATATACGGCGACAGGTCCGAACCTGGGCGGAAGGCCTTACGGTTACGATCACGCGAAAGTAACGGAGGAACTGAAAGATGACTCCGTGCAGATGATCCCGATTATCGAGCCGGGTTCGGAAGAGGATGCGGATCTGGCCGGGGTGATCAAAGAGCGGTTCCCGGATGCGGACAACCAGGTGTTCCTCGCGAGCGACGAGAATTCGATGAAGTCGCTGGATGCAATCGTGCTGGCGCGCGTGCCGAACATGAATGAGGACGTGCTGGATGGCGTGGGGAAGGCGGTGCAGTCGGGCGTCTCGCTGCTCGTGCTGGGGCGCGTGGGAAATGTCAATCCAGGCTACAAGGACAATCGGGTGAGCGACCTGGTGGGGATGACGGAGGCAGAGTATGCATGGTCGCAGCAGCCGCAGCCGATGGAGATCGTGGCGGCGGATGATCCGCTGCTGAAGGACGTGCCGAGCGAGGGGCTGGTTGCGATGCCCGCGGGAGTGCTTGGGAAGTTAAAGGAGGGATCAAAGCCGCTGATTAAGTTGTCCAGCAAGGACGCGCTGAAGTTCCCGAAGAACGAGGAGCATGAGGATCGGGAACTGGATTATTACACGCTTTATCTGACGAGCTTTGGCAAGGGGCAGATCTGCGTCTGCAACTGGACTGCTCTGCCGCGGGCGATTCGCGGCGCAAGTGAGCAGAACTTTTACATTCGCGTGCTTCATCGGCTTGCGGAGATGCGAAAGAAGTAGATATCGCGCTGCGTGGGTGGAGGACAGAACTTTTGAGGGACTCATTCATGAAGCACAGAGTTGAATCGTTGGTCGGATGCCTGTTTCTCCTGTTCACCTCAAGCCTATTGGCGGCCGTGGCGGCGACGTCGCAGGCGACGAGCCAGCCGGCGGCGGAGCATGCGGCTTCTCCGGACAAGAAGCTGCGCGTCGGGTTCGTCGTCAGCCTCTACACCGCGACAGGTCCCAGCGGCATCGGCCGACCTTATGGCTACGATCATGCGGAAATTGTCGAGAAGCTTCACCTCGACAACGCACAGCTCATCCCGCTCATCGAACCTGGTTCGGAAGAGGATGAGGACATGAAGAACATGATCGCGAGCAAGTTCCCCGACGCCGACGGGCAGGTGATGCTGGCGACGGATCTGGATTCGCTCAAGTCGCTCGACGCCATCGTGGTGTACCGCGCGCCGAACATGAAGGACGAGGTGCTGGAAGGGTTGACGAAGGCGGTGCAGGAGGGGGTGGGGCTGCTGTGGGTGGGACCGGTGGGGGCGAATAACCCGGGTACCACCGATGTGCTGAACAATCTCATCGGGCTGAAGGATGGTCAGTACGGGTATGCCACGGAGGCGGTCGACATGGAGATCGTGGCCAAGGATGATCCGCTGCTGAAGGGACTGGACGACACGGAGAAGTGGAAGTGCGGCGTCAACGGGTTCAGCGGCGTGTTCAAGGACGACGTGAAGTTTCTGGTGAAGCGCTCGACGTCGGATGAGATCACGTACCCGTTCAAGAAGGTGGACGAGAGCGCCGATTTTTACCTGGTTTATCAGGCGCCGCTCGGGAAGGGGACTGTGATTGTCTGCAACTGGTCGGGAAATCCACCGGAGGTGATCAACGAGGAGCCGAGCTTCTACGTGCGTTGCATCCAGCGGCTGGCGGAGCTGCGGAAGAAGTAGCTCGAAGGTAGCTGGCAGCCGGTTTGAACCCAAGCTCCAATCATGCTGAAGCTCCAAGCTCCAAAGGATCGTTCGAAAGCAGGAAGGGGAAACAGAGAGAATTCGCACCCGCGTTCGCCCCGCCTCCGCACCTGCACGCGGTCGCCTCGATTGCTTATTCTGCGGATTGCTCCCTTTATTTGGAGCTTGGATCTTTTACGTTGGGAGCTTCCGGCTGAAAGCTGACAGCTAACAGCTAACCAGCTAACAACTCTCAGCTTTCCCCTAGAACATCACTGCCCCCGCCCCTTCCAGCAGGTTCCCGCCGCTGGCGGTATAAATCTTCTCCGGCTGCGGGCTGATCGTCCAGGTCCATCCTTCGCCGCTGTCGACGATGTTGCCGTCGAAGGTGATCTTCAGGTGCTGCCCATCGAGCAGTTCGCCCGCGGTGCCGGTTAGCGTCGACAATCCGGTGTTCTCGCTCAGGTAGAACATGTCGAACTCTGCACCCGCCTCGATCACCAGCGGCTGATCGAAGATGAAGATCGCGAAGTCGTCACCGAAAGTCGCGGTCACGCTCAACACGTTTGCGGAGGCGGGTGTGGGCGTGTTGCCCGGCGGCACGAGCACGTCAAGGTCGCGGCGGTCGGCGCGGTGCGGGCGCGGGCGCGAGCGCGGGCGAAATTTTCGGTGGGCGGCGGGCATGGTCTTACAGAGGCTGAAAGCAAAACGCGGGGGCACATGAAATCAGCAGCGG
>DASVUC010000093.1:0-7714 GCA_036387255.1 Tepidisphaeraceae bacterium
CGTCCCCTCCCCCCGATCAAAATGCCCCCGCGCCAATGAGCTCCCAACCCACCATCGCCGCCGGCGTCGTCAGCGATCGTCCCGCGGAAACGCGCTCCCGCCGCGCCATCTCCCCCCGCGACTTCTCGATGGCGATGGCGCTTGCCGTCATCTGGATCTACTTCTCCATCCGGCAGCCCGCGTTTCTCTCGTCGCGAAACCTCTCGATGCTCGCGATCGAACTCTCGATCACCGCGACCCTCGCGCTGGGGATGCTGCTGGTGATGCTCCCCGGCCACATCGATCTTTCTGCTGGCTCGGGCGTTGGTCTGCTCGGCGCTGTCGCTGCGGTCCTGGTCTTTTCTCCAAGGGATCTCATCGACCGCCTGGGGTTCGTCGGTCGCGCCCTCTCCCCAATTCTTCAAACACCCTGGCCCGCGCCGCTCGCGATGGCAGCGGCTTGCCTCTTCGCGCTCCTCCTCTGGACCCTCATGAGCCGCCTGATCGTGAAGACGGGCATCCCCGCCTTCATCGTCACCCTCGGCGGCTTGCAAGTGTTCCGCGGCCTGCACTGGTACATCATCGGCAGCCAAACCATCCCCGTCTCCCTCGGTGGTCAGACCAACGCCTACTCCGCGCTCACCACCTATTATGTCCAGCCACGCGCGGGGTACATCCTCGCCGCCGCCGTCACGCTTGTTCTCATTATCTCCACCCTCCGCGCCCGCGCGAGAAGACAGGCGCACCGTTTTGCCACCGCCGATGCCGAGCTCACCTTTCTCAGGCTCTTCGTCTCCGCGCAGACGATCTTCCTCTTCGTCCTGATCTGCAACCAGTACCAGGGAATCCCCCTCTCCGCCGTCGTCCTCAGCACTGTCGCGTTCATCGTGTACATCCTCACGCAGCACACGCCCTTCGGCCGATACCTGTACGCGATCGGCGGTAACGAAGAAGCCGCGGTCCTGTCGGGCGTCCCCGTACAACGCGTGGTGATCACCGCCTTCGCGCTGATGGGCTTCATCGTCGCCCTCACCGGCTTTATGCAGACCGCCTACGGCGGCGCAACCACCAGCACCGTGGGCAGCCTCATGGAACTGGACGCCATCGCCGCCTGCGTCATCGGCGGAACATCGCTCAGAGGCGGCCGCGGAACCGTCCTCGGCACGCTCTTCGGCGCGCTCATCATGGCCAGCCTGCTCAACGGCATGACGCTCCTGGCCGTCTCCCCCGAAATGAAATTCGTCGCCCGCGGTATCGTCCTCACCCTCGCCGTCTGGCTCGACGTCAAGCTCTCCCGCAAGTCCCAGGCTCACTAGACGCACCGCATTTCCATCGCAGCTTGCCCCCTTTCACTCCCACAACAAATTCCTTCCCGCACGCGTACATCCTTCGTATCATCTTGCCGTTTCAGGTTCGCTTGTCGAAGGTTCTAACCATGAAGTTGCCGATCGTCCGCCTCGTCCTGACCGTTCTCCTCGCGCCGATCGTCGTGTTCGCGCAGGCGACAAAACCCGTCAACATCACCAAGGCCGAACTGGACGAACACGTTCGCACCTTCATCGACGGCCAATACTGTCCCGGCATGGTCATCGGCATCATCGATTCCAGCGGACCGAAAGTGTTCGGTTACGGCTCCGCCGTCAAAGGCGGCCAGCAACCGCCCACCGGCGACACTCTCTTCGAACTCGGACCTGCCACCAAGCTGCTCACCGCAACCCTCTACGCGCAGATGGCGCAGGCGAAAGAAGTGCAGGGGAATCAAGCCGTCGACACACTTCTCACCGACATGAAGATCCCCGCCTTCGGCGGAAACAAAATCTGGCTCGGTCATCTCGCGTCGCACACGTCGGGCCTCCCCGGAAATCCGCCCAACAGCAGCGCCCAGGCCGACAATCCCTTCCTCGGTTACACCCAGCGCCAGTTCAAAGAGTTTCTCGCTGCGTATCCTCTCCCGCGCCTGCCGGGCGATCGCTACGACTACAGCAACATCGGTTACGCGCTTCTCGCGCAGTCGCTGGCGAAGAAGAACAACAAAACCTTCGAGCAAACCGTCATCGAGCGCATCTGCATGCCGCTCGGTATGAAGGACACGCGCATCACCCTCACCGATGATCTGCGTCCGCGGCTCGCCCACGCGTACACCGTCGACGGTGACGAGGTGAACTACTGGGAATCCCCGCCGATGGAAGGCGCCGTTGGCTTTAAGACCACCGCGAACGACATGCTCAAGTTCTGCGCCGCCCACATCGGCACCGCCCCAGCCCCGTTCGCCGACGCGATCAAGTCCATGCAGTCCCGCCAGATCGATGTGGATCGTCAGAACGACATGGGCATCGGCTGGTTGATCGGTCGCAAATACAACATCCTCTGGCTCAATGGAGAAACCGCCGGCCAGCATTGCTTCATTGGCTGCATGCCAAAAAATAAAACGGCAATCGTGGTCCTCGCCAACTCATCGTTTAAGTTCATCGACGCCATGGCAAGCGCTTTGGTTAAGGCGCTGGCAGGGGAACGGGTCGTTCCGGCGCTGCTGAAGGTTCCCGCCACGATCGATCCCAACGTGCTGCAAGCGTACGACGGTGAATATGCAGTCGACCGTTCCGATCAGAGTCTGACCGTCTCGCACAACGGCACCTCTCTCTTCCTCCAGCCGACCAATCAGCCCAAACTCCACCTCTACGCGGAAGACGAGAGCAACTTCTTCGCCAAGTCCATGCAGGCGCGCGTTGAGTTCCGCCGGGGTGAAGACGGCAAAGTTCAATACCTCGTCTTCCACACCGGCGGCCAGCAAATCCCTGCACGCAAAGTGAAGTAACCGCTCAAAGAAAAACCCGGATCAGTTGATCCGGGTTTACATTCCGCGATTTGTCTAGCGCCCGCACAGGGTCCGCTGAACGGACCGGTTATTTAACAGCCGCACGAGCCAGCCAAGCCAAAGCGAAGCCTTAGAGACATCGCCTGATCACGGCACGTTGATCTTCTGCCCCGCCTTTAGCGTCTCGGCGGTCAGCCCGGGATTGGCGCTGGTGATCTTCTGCCACTGGTTTCCATTGCCGTAGTGCGAGGCGGCGATGCTCCAGAGCGTGTCGCCCTTCTTGACGGTGTACTTCCCGCCCGCCATCGGCTGCGCCGACGCCACCTGTACGTTGTCGGTGATAACCGGTTGCTGCGGCTGCGCCGCCGACGCAGGCGTCACCGCAGCGGCGCTGGGCGTGATCTCCGTGACTGCCGGCGCAAACGCCGCCGGCTGATCCACCGTCTTCTTCGCCCCGTTACTCGCGCACCCGACTGCGAATCCCAGAACCAATGCCGATGTGATGATCGATTTCATTTAAGCCTCCATGCTTCTTCAAGATCGTGTGCCGCTTGTCCCGCGGCATCCATGCCGGGGCGCATCTGAAACATTATCGGACGCACCAGCCATTTCTCTTGAGCAAATTCTGCCGACGCAGCTTCCATTTTCAACCCATCGCTCCCGAAAAACCTCTGCTTTATCATCCGCAGCGTGCTCCCCTGGCTCTCCCTGGTCCTCGTCCTGCTCGTCACCGGCGTCGCCCTGTGCACGGTAACGGTCTTCCTGATGGCCCAGATGCTCCTCACCCCACCCCGTATGACGGATGCAAAAGCGCTCGTCGTCCTGCGCCGGTTGTCCCCCACCGATGTGGGGCTGGATTTTCAGGAACTAACCTTCGACATCCACAACGAGGCGACCGGCCAGCCCCTCAGGATTGCCGCCTGGTGGATCCCCATGAAGCGCCCAACGGACCGCACCGTCATCATCATTCACGGCTACGGCGACGCGAAAGTAGGGGGGATCGCCTGGGCTCCAATGTTTCATGAGATGGGCTGGAACATCCTTGCCATCGATCTCCGCGCCCACGGCGAAAGCGGTGGCACGCAAACCACCGCCGGCTATTGGGAACGCCACGATCTCAACCAGATCCTCAACCGCCTTCGCACCGACAGGCCAAAGGAGACGCAAACGCTCATCCTGTTCGGCGTAAGCCTGGGCGCCGCCGTCGCCCTCGCCGCCGCCGTCACGCGGGATGATCTTGCCGCCGTCGTGCTCGAGGGCCCCTTTGCCGACTACGGCGACGCCGTAGCCGCCCACGGCAGGTTGTTCGGCGCGCCGGGAGGAATCCTTCAGGACCTCGCCCTGCGGCTCGCCCAGAATTTTTCCCGTGCCGACTTTGGCGCAGTCCGTCCGGTCGATCTGATCCCCCAATCTCCGTGCCCGGTGATGGTCATTCACGGTGCCGAAGACGCGTTCATGATCAAAGACGAAGCCAGGAGATTATCCGCCGCCCTCGCGAAACACGCCGGTCCACGGGATGTTTTCTGGGAAGTCCCCGCCGCCGGGCACGTGCTCTGTCTAAGCTGCGACCCCATAAGCTACCGCACGAGAGTGGAAGCCTTCCTCAACAGTGTTACCCGCTCACCGCAGGGTCCGCTGTAGTGGCAAAACTTTCGTGTTGGCGCCGCTTGGCGTCCTCCGCCAACTTTGCACCCCAAACGAAAAAAGACACGCTCGAACGCGTGTCTTTTCAGTGCGGCTGACAGGAATTGAACCTGCACGCCCTTGCGGGCACAAGGACCTGAACCTTGCGCGTCTGCCAGTTCCGCCACAGCCGCAGCGGGAATTCCCCATCTTAGGTCAGCCCCTAATGCTGTCAAGAATCTCCTGTTGCAAGCGGCCTCTGATCTTCTTCCCATCGCACCTTCTCCCGCGATAATGCACGCTCATGTCCCAGTCGCCCCCTCCCATTCCGATTCCCGCCATCATTGAGCCGCTGCCGGCGATTCCCGTTACCAATGTGCCCGCCTTCGCCCATCGGCCGGGCATCGTCACCGCGATCGGCTGGCTGAGCATCGTCGTGTGCGTAGCCACCATGGCTTTATGCTTCGCCATCTTCATTGGCTGCACAGTAATGTTCGCGCGCGCCCAATCCGGCGCCGCATCGCGCGCTATTGCCAAGCAGCAGAGACCCGCCACCCGCATCACCGTCGCCAAACCCGCGCAGGAAATCTTCCCCGTCGACCCGATGAACGGCCTGGGCGCATCCAAGCGCAGTGCCGTCCTCTCCGCGCTTTCGCGCGTGCGTCCCATGAGCAGCGCACGGCGCGATCAGGCCAACGCGCTGCTGTCCCAGGCCGGCCAGCGCATGTTCCCCATGACTGCTGCAACCGCGGTGGACCTCCGCGTCGTTCAGAACAACGTCACTGCGCATGGTGTGCTCCCCTCCGCCCGCGGCGGCGAGGGGCCAACCTACTTCGTCATCGGCACCGGCCGTGTTGAAATCTACGATGACCACGCCGTCTTCCGGCCTACCGGCTCTGCCGACGTCGTGAGCGTGCGCGCCGCCGATTTAAAGAAAGAAGCTCGCGGCCAATCCGCCGCAAACCAGGCCGCCGCCGCAACCCCCGTGAACGTGAAGACCGTAAAGGCGGACGTCATTCCCCTCTCGATTATCGCGATTGAATCCCTTGTCAGCGGCTGCCTCGCGATCTATCTGCTGATCACCGGCATCCTCACCCTCCGCCAGAATCTCTCCGCCCGCACCATGCAGTGGGTCTACTTCTGGATCAAACTCCCCCTGGCCCTGATCGCCATCGGCGCATCGTGGAAGCTCTACGATGTGTACGCTACTGCCGCCACGCGAAACCCGGGCGTGCAACTCTCCTTTGAAACCACCAGTGCGTTAACCATCCTAAGCTGCGGCGTGGCCGCGCTCGTGTACCTGATCGTCCTGGCAATGATGCTCAAGAGCCGCGACACCCGCGACTACTACCTCGCAGCAAGCCAAGACACCGTGCCCCAGCGATTCTGACCGCACGGCACCGTTCGCGCAGCAAAAAAGACGCCTCATGCGTTGCCGCCCGGGCGTCCTTCGCGTCTTTGCTCACTAAAAATCTTCAGCAACCGGCTCACTTCTGCCGGAACACAATTCGCCCCTTGGTCAGATCGTAGGGCGAAATCTCCACCTTCACCCGATCCCCCGGCAGAATGCGGATAAAGTGCTTGCGCATTTTCCCGCTGACGATGCCAAGGATCTCCTTGTCCGAGCCGTCGAGGACCAGCTTGAACATCGCATTGGGCAGCGCCTGGCTGACCGTCGCTTCCATCTCAATAGGCTCAGATTTCGCCACGCAAAACACTCCTGCTCAAAAAAGGGGGGAAAACGGGAGAAACAAGTGTAGTCGCAGCACCCGGCAGGGACAAGGGAACGCCGTTGCGGAATGGGAGAAATCCGCCTTCACCTGCGCATCTTACTCTGCCGTAATCTTCCCCTCATCTGTATCTCTCACATGCACGCCTTCCCGCAACAACTCCTTTAGCTTCCCGCGGATCATCTCATGCGATGGGTCGGTCGCGAGATTTTTGAACTCCTGCGGATCCGACTTCAAGTCGTAAAGCTCCGCCCCCTTGCTCGCGTCATCGCCCCATTCGGTGTAGCGGTAGTCTTCGATGTACACCGCTTTCCCCCACGTCTTTCCCCGCCGCAGCACCGAATACGCCGGCATCTCCCACGCCGCCTTCGGATCACGCAGCAGCGGAACGAGGCTCTTGCCATCTGTCTTTTTCGGCGGCGCTAACCCCGCCATCTCGCACAGCGTCGGAAAGAAATCCACCATCTCCACCGTCCGCGGACTCACCCCCGCCTTGATCCCCGGTCCCGCCACAATCAGCGGCACCTTCGCCGACTCCTGGAACAGCGACACCTTCCCAAACAGCCCCTCATGATTGTTTAAATGCCACCCGTGATCGCTCGTGAAGATCACGATCGTGTTCTCCCACAACCCATCCCGATCCATCGCATCCAGCACCACGCCAAGCTGCTTGTCCATGTGCGATACACACGCATAGTAGCTGGCGATCGCCCTTTTCCGCTGCTCATCGCTCATCCCCTTGGTGCCGCGCGTGTAGGCCTCCTTCGGCACCGACGGATCGCGCTTAGGCTCATCCGCCAGCTCGATCGTCTTCGGGTCGTACATGGCAAACGCCTCTTCCGGCGCCACCCACAGCAAGTGCGGGCGCCGAAACCCCGCCGCGATAAAGAACGGCCTCGTCGCCGCCCCCGTGCTTCCAGCGCCCCTTGGCTTCACCTGCGCATCCAGCAGCTCCACCGTCTTCCGCGCCACGTTCGCATCCGTCGTATCGGTCCCGCTCTTCAGGATCGATCGGTCCATCCAGTAGTCATACGCCGGCATCCCCGCCTTGTAGAGCAGCTCCTCATCCAGCACGAACGGCTGAACCTCCGGATGCGCCGGCAGGCCCTTCGGCCACTGCGAATAAATCACCCCATACCCGCACGGATCGATGGGAATTCCCGCCAGGTCCTGCTGATCCCAGCACGCCGGATCATCCAGCGTGGTGGCTCCCGAAAAGATCGTCCGCGTATGGAAGATCTTCCCGATGCGCGCCGTGAAGTAACCGGCCTTGCGGAAATGCTCCGGCAAAAACTCCACCCCCGGCACATGATTCCGCAGCAGATCCGAGTGCCCAAACCGATCATCCGGCCGCAGCCCCGACAAAAACGAATTCCGGCTCGGCAAGCACAACGGATACTGACAATACGCGCGCTCAAACCGAACCCCCCGAGCCGCCAGGCGATCAATGTTCGGCGTCTTCACCACCCGGTTCCCATAGCTGGGCAACGCAATTGTGGAGAGATCGTCTGAGATGATGAGCAGGACATTGGGGCGCGTGGTGGGTTGAGCCAGCGCTGACATCGGA
>DASVUC010000094.1:0-8565 GCA_036387255.1 Tepidisphaeraceae bacterium
CACCAGACGGGGTGGACGGCGCTGGTGGCGCGGCTTCTGGACAAGCTTGGCCGCAAAACCTCACAAAATCAGGCCCGGACCATGCCTGCGAGTAAAAAGTTTTCCGCATCGCAATCCCGGGTCAGTCGCTAGAATGCCTTAAGCTGTTGGGCGAGGTTTCGTCGCCAGCGGCTTTGCAAAAGGGGCTGATATATGTTGCGCCGACTCACCATCCTTGCCGTCGCTCTGTCCGCGTCCGGAGCCTTTGCCGACCTGATTCACCTCAAGGACGGCACGACCATTGAGGGCATCGCCAAGAAGAGCACCGGCGGATTTACCGTCACCACATCGGATGGCAAGACAATGACCATCGCATCCGATGCGGTGCGATCGATCTCGCTGGTGGGGCGAGAGACGCCTGCGTCGGCATCCGATGATCGTCTTGGATCGCTGCGCCGGGCGTCGGAGAACCTTTCGGACCCGAAGCAGGTCGTGCAGCGCTATCAGAACTTCATCGCGCAGAACCGCGGATCGACGGCGGCGGACGAGGCGTCGAAGGACCTGGCGGTTTGGCAGGATCGCGCCGACCGGCGACTCGTCAAAGTGGGTTCGCAGTGGGTGACGCCGCAGGAGCGCGACACATTAAAGGAGCGGCTTGTCGGGGACATCGACAACATCCGCAACCTGATCAAGAACGGCCGCTACGCTGAAGCCGACGCCGCTGTCGCCAAAGCGAGCGACGTCGATCCCAATAATTCCTCGCTTCAGTTCCTCAAAGGATTGCTGCTCTATCGGCAGAACCAGATCGTCCCTTCCCGCAAGAGCTTTGAGCAGGCGAACCAGCAGCTAGGCAATCACGCGCCGACGCTGAACAACCTCGCGGTCGTGGCCATCCGTCAGAACCAGTGGCTCGTTGCGCTTGGGTATCTGGATCAGGCGATGCTCGCTTCGAAAGAAAACCGCCAGGTGCTGGATAACGTGGCGGAGACGCTCAATGCAATTCCCGCTGATATGACCCGCACGCCGATCGCGCAGCGGGTGTCTCAGCATTTTGCAGAGCAGGACAAGGCCCTCACTGCCAAGCTCGAGAAGGAAGGGCTGCATCGCTGGGGTGCGACGTGGGTGAACGATCAGCAGTTCCAGCAATTGCAGGCGGCGGAGAAGGAGATGAAGTCGAAGCTGGATGCGCTGGCGGCGGATTACGATTCCGCCAACACGCGCATCGCCACCATCGACCAGACGATCGCCGACAACCAGCGCACGATGCGGGCGTATGAGAACGTGCGCTCCTACGACCCCGGCGGCCGCTATACCAATGGGTATCAGGTATCGCTCCCCAGCGGCTACTACGACCTGGAATCCGAAAACAGCAGGCTCACGCGGGAGCGCGCGGAACAGGTCACCAAGCTCGAGCAGCTTCGCCAGCAGGCGCGATCACTCCAGAAGCAGTTGCCCATCCCGAAGTACACCGGTGCGGTAAAGATGATCGACGTGGAGGGAACACCTATCGATCTGCCGGGCACGGATATCCAAGGGACAACACAACCGTCGGCAGCGCCGCGTGCGACGCCGGCAGCGCCGTTGAAGCCGGCGGCTCCCGCCGACTCAACCGATCGGGAGCCCAGCACGCAGCCGCGCCGAGCGGGGTGGAAGGTTTGAGCGCCACTGCCGGAGGTTGTGTTGTCTGACGTGCGGCGCCAGATGCTTCGGAGCACCCCAGGCTCAGCCTGACGTAACCCTCTATCTTTAGCTACACCCGCGGGTCGACCACGCTAGAGCGGCATTACCCCTCTGCGCGGAACTGGCGTTGCGGTAGAACAGCCAGTGCATGCACGAGCCTGGGCAACTGGATCTCTTTGGCGCTAAGTCCGACCCATCGTTACCGGAAGGGTTCAAGTACCAGCGTGAGGTCATCGGCGCGGATGAAGAAGCGGAGCTGGTGAAGCACATCGAGCCGCTGCCGTTCAAGGACTTTGAGTTCCAGGGATACATCGGCAAACGGCGCGTGATCTCGTTCGGCTGGCGCTACGACTTCAATGAGCGTGAGCTTCAGAAGGTGGATGACATGCCGGGGTTTCTCTTGGCCCTGCGCGAAAAGGCCGCTGCCTTTGCGGGGTTGACGTCGGCGGATCTTCAGCACGTGCTGGTGACCGAATACGGCCCGGGGGCTGCGATCGGTTGGCACAAAGACAAAGCCGTCTTTGACGAAGTCGTGGGGTTCTCGCTGCTGACGCCGTGTCGTTTCCGCCTGCGCCGCAAGCAGGGCGAGAAATGGGAGCGGGCGGAGATCAGCGCGGAGCCGCGTTCCGCTTATCTCCTGTCCGGTCCCGCGAGAAGCGAGTGGGAACACAGCATCCCGCCGATGGAGAAGCTGCGATACTCGATTACGTTTCGAAACTTCAGGGAGCGAGCGTAGTCACGCCTGTGGGGGCGGCAGAGCAGGCCCGCCTCGGGTGTAGGTGACAGCGTCCAGCAGGGTCAGCGCGTCAAAATCGGTGAGGCTCTGAGAGGTGAACGGGAAGTAGGTGGAATTGCGTGGACTGGTTGACCTGATGTTCAACTTCTGGATTTCATTCGGGAAAAGGTGCTCGCCGCGACGCGTCGGAAGGAAACGCACAGGTCCCGGCGCGCCCGCGAGAAGCGCCTCCAGCGTATTGGCTTGCGGCTGTACGATCCCGTTCTGTTCTGACGTGCCAACGCCGGTACCGATGACCGCGTATCGCTCCCGCAGCATCTCGCTCGCGTGCGCTCCTCCCGGCCACCACGCCAGCGCATGCGGCCCAAGCTGCCACTGCATCTGGCCGCGTTTGAGGTGTGCGTTGTGTCCGAACGCGAAGACTTTTCCTCGGCCGCGCTCGCGCTCTGCTGCGTAGACGAGGTTGTCGCCGATGATCACGTCGCGGATGCCGAGGAGCTCCATCATTCGCTCAGGCGTTGCGCGCGCGAGCGTCGCGTGGTAGTTGAGGAACTGTCTGGCCACCAGAGCATGCTGAAGCGCCTGGAGGTAGTCGTCTCGCCCGCTGCTGCGGATGAACTCCGGCCGGCGCAGGTGCAGATGGCCGATAAGTTCTTCCGCCTCGATGCGTAAGGAAATTGCGGCGGCAGAACCGCCGACGGATTTGCTGGGATCCATCATCGCCGCGGGATTCTCCCAATCCGCATCCGAACCAAGCAGTTCCTGAACGCGCTGGCGTCGTTGTGGCGCGCCTGTCGAGGCAGTAGGGGAACTGACACGATCCAGGTAATCCAGGGCGAACGTCAGCAGCTGGCGCGGGCTGTCGGTTGCCATCATCTCAGTGGGGCTGTCGAACCCGTAAAACCGGAGTTTCAGGGGATGCGCAGCGTCTGCGTTGTACACGCGCATCCACTCGATCAGCTCGCGATTCGCTTCCAGCTTGCCAAACCCGTGGCTGAAGCCGGACTCCGCCACCGCGTCATATGACGCGGCGCCCCGGCCCCCAATATAATCATCCACTGCAACGCCGCGGGGAAAGCTGCTCTCGATGGTGATGGCGGTGTAACCGTGGTTTTCGACGAGCCGCTGAAAGAGGCGATTGCGCAGAAGCAGAATTTCTTCCCCGCCGTGCAGCGCCTCGCCGAATCCCAGCAGCTCGACGGAATCGCCCAACGCTGACACGATCCGATCCACCGCCGAGTTGAACGAGTGCGGCTCGTCCAGCGAAAACGCCACCGCATCTTTCGCGATCCATTCATCTAACGTTTGTTGAGCAGTGGTTTCAGACATGCGTGTGGAAGGATAAGCCGGGAGCGTCCCTTCGCAATCCCCAGAGGTATTTTACGCGCGGAGCTTCCACGCCCGCGCTCCCCACGCGGTTAACACATTGAAATTCATCAGCCGCCCCCGCAGTCGAAATGCTCTAGGCTCGCATCGACATCTGCTGCGTCGCATCCGCGATGTCAATCTCGATACACTCCTGGATGCACTGCTCATCCAGGCCCAGTCGAGCTTCATCGCGATGCGTCTCCAGCATCAGCGTCAGCGCATCCTTCAGGTTCTCGCGGCACTCATCGAGCGATTTGCCGTGGGTGAGGGTCCCGGGGACCTCTTCCACCCAGCCCACAAACCACCCGTTCGACTCCGGCTTGATGATGGTGTGGTAGCACTGCTTCATATTGCCCATCTCAACGCGCGCGGTGGAGGAGGTCAAGGTAAAGTTTTGTAATTCGTAAAAGCAGACAGACGTGGTTTGCGCGTGAAAGATTCGATTGCAATTGCGCCCGTCTCGATTGATGATTCTTAATCCACATCCTCAACACGTGAAGGAGTCCCATGACCGCCACGCCTCTCGCACTCCTGGTCGGCGCATTGCTCGCACTCTTGTCGTTCCACGCACACACCGCCGCCGCCAACACGGATGCGGGAGGCGTTAGCGCGGCATCGCGTGCGGGCGCGACGACCGCCCCCATCACGGCTGCGGATCAGACCGATCAATACGTTCCGCTGCTCAAGGGCAAGCGCGTCGCCCTCGTCGCCAACCCCACCTCCATCATCGGCGGCAAACCGAGTGCAGATGTTCTCCCCGGCCTTGGCGTGAAGATCGTGAAGATCTTCGGGCCCGAGCACGGCTTCCGCGGCAACGCCAGCAATGGCACCAGCGTCACCGATGAGATCGACGCCAAGACCGGCATCCCCATCATCTCGCTCTACGGCCCGCGCAAGAAGCCCAGGGCCGCCGACCTCGCTGACGTCGACGTGATGGTCTACGACATCCAGGACATGGGCGTGCGCTTCTACACGAACATCAACACGCTGCGCGATGTGATGGATTCGTGTGCCGAGAATGATGTGGAGATGATGGTGCTCGACAGGCCCAATCCCCACGCATACCTGATCGACGGGCCCGTGCTGGACATGAAGCTGAAGAGCGGCATCGGCCAGTTCCCGATCCCGATCGCCCATGGCATGACGGTGGGGGAGTTCGCCCAGATGATCAACGGCGAAGGGTGGTTGGAAAATGGGGCAAAGAAGAAGTGCAAGCTGAAGGTGATCCCCATCGCCAACTACACGCACGAGACGCCTTACACGCTTCCGGTGAGTCCGTCGCCCAACCTCAACACGCCGCAGGCCGTCATGCTTTACCCAAGCACATGCCTGTTTGAAGGGACGATCCTGAACCACGGCCGCGGAACGATGATGCCGTTCACGGTGATGGGCGCGCCCGCGCTCAAAGGGAAGTATGAGTTCTCGTACACGCCGCAAGGCATCAGGGGCATGAGCGAAGATCCGGTGCACAAGGGAGAGGTTTGCTACGGCCTGGATCTCCGCAACTACGACGCAGAGCAACTCCGCAAACGCCGGCAGATCAACCTGTCCTGGATGATTGAGCTGTACAACGCCTACCCGGACAAATCGCGATTCTTCGACTCGTCTTATCACAAGCAGATCGGAAATATCGACAAGCTCTCCGGCACCACCGAGTTCAAAAAGCAGATCATCGCCGGCATGAGCGAAGAGGAGATTCGCAAGACGTGGCAGCCGGGCCTGGAGGCGTTCAAGAAGGTGCGGGCGCAGTACCTGATCTATCCGTGACGGAGTTTTCCGTGAGGGAGCCTCTTCTTAAAAAGTCAAACCTTTTCCGGCTCACTTATGCTCCCTTTACCCAGGTTTTACGGCGTGTTTTCTCGTGCGATTGTGTCTGATTAACTATGGAAACCTCCCTTTTAAGAGGTACCATTCAATTGATCGAAACTTTCGATCCGGGCCGATCTGATAAGAATAGGAGCGAAGGGCGCGGCAGGGGGGGGCAAGTCGCCACTTACTCCACGGCATCCGGCAGATGCCGCTGGTTGAATGATTACTCGTGAGGTCGCGCTGCCGACGCACGACCCCCGCATTTGGAATTGCCGCGAGGCATTGTCGAAGCGGCACTTCTCATTCCTCATGAGCCTTTCTACAGAACAACCGCAGAAAAACGCCGCCGCTTCCCCTGCGCGCTCCAAGCGGGTCACCACGCTCCCTTCGGTGACCATCCGCTTTGCCGGTGACTCCGGTGACGGGATGCAACTGGCGGGGACTCAGTTTACTGACACCAGCGCCCTCATCGGTAACGACATCTCCACGCTGCCAGATTTCCCGGCGGAAATTCGCGCCCCAGCCGGGACGCTGGCGGGCGTCTCGGGCTTCCAGATCCACTTTTCTTCGACCGACATCTTCACCCCCGGTGACTTGGTGGATGCGCTGGTCGCCATGAACCCCGCTGCGCTGCGGACGAATCTGAAGAGCGTGAAGTCGAGCGGGATCGTTATCGTGAACGAAGACGCGTTTACGCCGAACGATTTGAAGAAAGCGGGCTATGAGAGCAACCCCCTGGAGGACGCGTCGCTCTCCAGCAACTACCGGCTGATCAAGGTCCCGATCAATAAACTGACTGCTGCCGCGGCGAAAGATTCCGGCCTTGGGTCCAAGGACATCGATCGGTGCAAGAACATGTTTGCGCTGGGGCTGTGCTACTGGCTTTATGGTCGGCCACTGGATTCGACGCTGGGGTACATCAGCGACAAGTTCGCGAAGAAGGCGGCGGTGGCGCAGGCGAACGCGCTCGTGCTGAAGGCGGGCTACGCGTTTGGAGAAACGACGGAGCTGTTCAACGAGCAGTACCAGGTTCCCAAGGCCAAGCTGGCGGCCGGCACCTACCGCAAGATCACCGGAAATGAAGCGGTCGCCATCGGCATGGTCGCGGCTTCCAAGCTGGCGGATAAGGAACTCGTTTACTGCTCGTATCCCATTACGCCCGCCTCGGACATCCTTCACAATCTGTCCGGGATGAAGAACTACGGCGTGGTGACCTTCCAGGCGGAAGACGAGATCGCCGCGATTGGGGCAGCCATCGGCGCTTCCTTTGGCGGGGCGCTTGGTGTCACTGGAACTTCCGGGCCCGGGCTGGCGCTCAAGGCCGAAGCCGTGGGGTTGGCGGTGATGACGGAACTCCCGGTCGTGATCGTCGATGTGCAGCGAGGCGGTCCCTCAACGGGTCTTCCGACCAAGACGGAACAGGCGGATCTTTTCCAGGCTATGTACGGCCGCAACGGCGAATGTCCTGTTCCGGTGATCGCGGCGTCGTCTCCTGCGGATTGCTTCAGCGCCACCATCGAAGCCTTTTCCATTGCCGTGAAGTACATGACGCCGGTGCTCTTGCTGACGGACGGCTATATCGCCAACGGCTCAGAGCCGTGGCTGATCCCGCAGTTCGATCAGCTCAACAAGATCAACGTCGAGCACCCCACGCAGAAGAATGACGATCGCGGCTACATGCCCTACAAGCGCAACAGCGACGGAGCTCGCCCGTGGGCCATCCCGGGAACGCCGGGCCTGGAGCACCGGATCGGCGGCCTGGAGAAGCAGGACGTTACCGGTGCGGTGAACTACGAGCCGGGGAACCACGAGAAGATGGTTCGCGTGCGCGCCGCGAAGGTCGCCAACATCAAGCCGGCTGGCCAGGATCTCATCATGACCGGTCCCGAATCCGGGGATGTGCTGATCCTTGGCTGGGGCTCCACGTTTGGCGCGATCAAAGCCGCCACGCTTGAGCTGCGGGCGCAGAACATCAACGTCAGCGCGTGCCATGTGCGGTATCTGAACCCGCTACCGGCGCGGCTCGGTCTGCTCTTAAAGAACTTCAAGCAGGTGCTGATCCCGGAGATGAACCTGGGCCAGCTTCGAATGCTGATCCGCGGGAAGTACCTCGTTGACGCAAAGGGCCTGAACAAAGTTCGCGGTCAGCCGTTCACCATCAGCGAAATTACCGCGGGCGTTCGCACGCTCATCTCTGGCGTGATCATCGGTGATGAAGTTCCCATGAGCACCCACGCCTCGGACGACAACATCGGTGGTGGTGGCTAACCGTAGCGCGCGCTTGCAGCCCGTGTCTCTGGGCCGAAGTCAGCAGAAGCTCAACAGAACAATCAGTACACGAGTCAAACTATGAGTGTCGCACCTTCCAGTCCGTTAAACGTGCTCAAACCCGCCGACTACGCCTCTGACCAGGACATCCGCTGGTGCCCGGGCTGCGGCGATTATTCCATCCTCATGCAGACGAAGAAGGTCCTTGCCAAGCTAGGCGTTGACCGCAGCAAGACCGTGTTCGTCTCCGGCATCGGGTGCTCCAGCCGTTTTCCGTACTACCTCAACACCTACGGCTTCCACTCCATTCACGGCCGCGCGCCCACCTTCGCCACTGGGCTTAAGCTTGCCCGCCCGGAACTGAACATCTGGATCGCCACCGGCGACGGCGACGCACTCTCCATCGGCGGGAACCACTTCCTCCACGTGATCCGGCGGAATGTGGATGTGAAAATCCTGCTCTTCAACAACCGAATCTACGGGCTGACCAAGGGCCAGTACTCCCCCACGAGCGAGCAGGGGAAGAAGACGAAATCAACGCCGATGGGATCACCCGATCACCCCGTGCGGCCGCTGTCGCTCGCGATCGCGGCCGAAGCGTCGTTCGCAGCCCGCGCGATTGACATCGACGTGAAGCACCTCGAGTACGTCCTCGAGCGCGCCGCTAAGCACAAAGGCACTGCTGTCGTCGAGATCTACCAGAACTGCAACATCTTCAATGACGG
>DASVUC010000095.1:0-5182 GCA_036387255.1 Tepidisphaeraceae bacterium
AGGGCACGCCGACGAACTCATATGCCGGTGACAACATTGTCTCCGTCACCGTCTTCGACGGCACCGACTACGTGGCGCACAAGTTCACGCTCAACGTCGCTCCGATCAATCACGCGCCCACGTTCAGCAGCAACGGGATCACCTCCGCGACGAGCGAGCAAGTCTATACTTACAACATCACCACGACCGACAGCGACGGCGACGCCGTCCACTTGAACGCTCAGAAGATCCCCTCGTGGCTGAGCTTCACGGACAACGGTGACGGCACGGCCACCCTCACCGGCACGCCAACCAACGCCAACGTGGGCAGCCACCTCATCGAAATCAAGATCTCCGACTACCAGCCTTTGAACAGCTGGGATGTTCAGAGCTTTATCATTGATGTCTCGGCGATCAATCACGCCCCGACTTTCTCCAGCACCGCGTCCACCTCGGCTACGGCTGATCAGGGATACACGTACAACATTACTGCCACCGATCTGGATGGCGATCCGATCAACTTTGACAAGCTGCAATTGCCGACATGGCTCAAGCTTGTCGACTACATGGAGGGCACCGCGATACTCTCCGGCACGCCGCACAATGTGGATGCGGGCGCGAACCAGATCAAGCTGTCGGTGACGGATGGTGAGGGCTCCCGCGTCCAGGTCTTTACGATCGACGTGGCGGCGGTGAACCACAAGCCGGTGTTCAGCAGCCAGGCGACGACGGACGTGCTCAGTGAGAGCAAGTACAGCTATACGATCAAGACCTCTGACGAGGACGGCGACGCGCTGACGATTTCGGCTCAGACGCTGCCCGCCTGGCTGACCTTCACCGACAACGGTGACGGCACGGCTACGCTCAAAGGCACGCCGACGAATGCAAGCAAGGGCGCCAATGCGGTGGTGCTCAAGGTGAGCGACGGCGATCTTTCCGACACGCAGTCGTTCTCGGTTGATGTGCAGGCGATCAATCATCTGCCGATCTTCACCAGCACGGCGGTGACGGCGGCGACGAGCGAATCCGTCTACACCTACAATATCAAAACCACCGACACCGACGGCGATGCCGTGACCATCACGGCGGCAACGCTGCCAGCCTGGCTCACGCTGACTGATCACGGCAACGGCACCGCCACGCTGACCGGCACGCCGACCAATGCAAACAAGGGCGCCAACGCGATTACGATCTTCGTGACTGACAAGGGGCAGAACGTTCCGCAGCAGTTCACGATCGACGTGACGCCGGTGAATCACGCTCCGTCGTTCCCGGTTACGGCGGCGTCGGAAGCGCTGGGCGGGAAGTTCTGGACGCAGACCATCACCGTGATGGAGCAGGACGGTGACACCCTGGCGATCCAGGCGCTGAACCTGCCGGGGTGGATGAGCTTCGTGGACAACCACAACGGCACCGCGACGCTGAAGGGCACGCCGACGGATGCCGACTACGGGACCGACACGTATGTGCTCCAGGTGAGCGATGGCAAGGCGTCGGCCCAGCAGACCTTTGCGGTCAACGTCGGGCTTCAGGATTCGTATATTGACGCCAGCGGCATCCTGCACGTGAACGGCACGGAATCGGCCGATGTGCTGATCGTGGGTCTGAAGGATACTTACGTCCGCGTGTCGCGCAATGGTGTGATCAAGAACTACCTTCGCAGCAAGGTGTCGGGCGTGGAAGTGCGCGGCCTGGGCGGCGCGGACACGATCACCCTGAGCGTGCCGGGGATGTCCGGCTACGCCATCGGTGGCGAAGGCAACGACACGCTCAGCGGCGGTGAAGAAGATGACATCCTCACCGGCGGCGCGGGCGCCGATCGCATCCTGGGCATGGGTGGGAACGACCGCTTGAACGGGATGGGCGGCAACGACCGCATCTACGGCGGTGACGGCGGTGACCGCATGTACGGCGGCGACGGAAACGACACCATCGATGGCGGCTCGGGCGTCGACCGTTTCTACGGCGAAGAGGGCAACGACATCTTTGTCGCCAACGATAAGAAGAAGGACATCCTCTACGGCGGCGCAGGCACAAACTCCGCGATCGTGGACACGCTGCTGGACGATTCAAATGACATCGACAGCTTCCTGGCGCCCGGTTCGGTGGCAAAGAAGCATCGTCGGGCGTAACAGCCGGAGTTCGTTCTGTTTGATCCGGGGGCTCCTGCATCGGAAGGTGCGGGAGCCTTCTTGTTTGAGGGCGCGGGGCTTGTGCCGGCATGTTTGAGAGTTGAAGACGGCCGCGACGCGGTCATTGCCTCTACAGAATGTCAGGGGCGTTGAGCGGGAATCGATAAGCGGCTAGAATGGCTCGCTCTTGCCACGGCCTCTTGGCGGAATTGGCAGACGCAGTGGATTCAAAATCCACCGCCCGCAAGGGCGTATCGGTTCGACTCCGATAGAGGCCATTCTTATTCTTCACGAATCAATTCCGGGGGTGCGGTTGGATTTTCTTCGGCTTTAGCCGCAACGCTACCTTTGCAGGTTGAAATTGCGACGCGTTGCGTCGCAGCTATTTTGGCTATTTTGGCTGTCCCGGTTGTCTCAGCTTGAAATTGATTCTGATGTCACTGACGACTTTGCTCCCGCCCTTCCCGCACCGGTTCCCCTGCGACTAGAATCCCCCGCTGGTTTTTCAAAGTTGATGGAGCTTGCATGAAGCGCGAGAAGATGGCTTGGATGGTGAGCGTGGGCCTGGTGGCGATCCTGGCGTTTCAGTTGCCGGGCACGCTGGCGCAGCGCGACGATGATTATTCATTCGTGCGCACGCTGATCGACATCCATCGCCAGGTGGCGGCGAATTACGTCGAGCCGGTGGATGAAAGCAAGCTTCGCGAAGGGGCGATCGGGGGGATGCTGGAAGAGCTCGACCCGTTCACGATGTATGTCCCGCCGGTTCGGCAGGAAGCGTTTGACCAGATGCTTGAAGGCTCGTTCAAGGGCGTGGGCATCCAGTTGAACCAGGAGCCCAACGGCGGCGCGATCGAGGTGGTGACGCCGATCGATAATTCCCCAGCGTCCAAGGCGGGCGTGCTTCCGGGCGATCAGATCCTGAAGGTCAACGGCGAGAACATCGAAGGCATGCGCCTTCAGGACGTCGTCAAGAAAATCGCGGGTAAGCTGGGCTCTGCCGTCACGCTCACCGTCAAGCACACCACGGGTGAAGAGAGAGACCTGACGATGACGCGGGAAGAGATCGTCATGCCGACGATCAAGGGATACTCGCGCCGGCCGGACAACACGTGGGATTACTGGATCAGCGAAGACCCGAAGGTGGCGTATATCCGCGTGGTGCAGTTCACCAGCGAAACATCTGATGCGATGCGCGCGGTGCTGGAGAAGCTGCTGGCGGATGGGATGAAGGGCCTGATCATGGACCTTCGCTACAACCCCGGCGGACAGCTCGATCAGGCGATCAAGGTGGTTGACATGTTCATCGACCATGGCGTGATCGTGAGCACCAAGGGACGGAATCGGCCGGAGCAGGTGGCCAAGGCGACATCGCAAGGGACGCTGCCTTATTTTCCGGTGATCTGCTTGGTTAACGAGCACTCGGCCAGCGCTGCGGAAATTGTTTCGGGTTCACTCGAAGACAACAAGCGGGCGCTCGTCGTCGGCGAGCGGACGTACGGCAAGGGGAGCGTGCAGGAGCTGATTCCGCTCGAGCAGAAGAGCGGTGAGCTGAAGCTGACGGTGGCGTATTACTATCTGCCGAGCGGTCGGCTGGTGCACAAGAAGAAGGACGCGACGGACTGGGGCGTGAAGCCGCAGATTCCGGTCTCGGTGACGGCGGAGGAGCAGAAGAGGGCGTACGAGTATCGCCTGAAGCAGGAGCTGGCCAAGGCGCCGATGCCCAAGGCCACCACGCGTGCAATGACCCAGCCGTCGACGACGCAGGTAGTCGATACGCAGCTTCAGCGGTCGGTGGATGTGATGTTGGCGTGGCTGGTGTTCGGCGGCGGAACCGAGGTGGCGACGCAGTTTGCGACGACCGAGCCGACGACGAAAGCGGTGGCGAGCGCGACGAGCAGGCCTGGTGCGCAGCCGGCGAAGGATGCGGCGACGTTGCCGGTGGAGCAGCAGAAGAAGATGAACGATCTCGCTCCCGTGCCTGCGACGCGGCCGAGCACCACGCGCGGGGTTAGATAGGAATTGAACACAGAGGCACAGAGACACAGAGGCAAGAGAAGAGCATGTTGTTCTCTGTGCCTCTGTGTTTCTGTGTACGATTGATGTCTTTGGTTTTAGGAATCGAATCCACGTGTGACGAGACTGGCGCGGCGGTGGTGCGCGATGGGGTGGAGGTTTTGAGCAACGTCGTGGCTTCGCAGGTGGAGCTGCACGCAAAATATCGCGGGGTGGTTCCAGAGATCGCTTCGCGGGCGCATATCGAAAACATCCTGCCGGTGGTGCGGGAGGCGGTGAGGGCGACGGGGGTAAAGTTGGCGGATGTGGATGCGGTGGCGGTGGCGCATCGGCCAGGATTGATCGGATCACTTCTGATCGGGGTGACGGCGGCCAAGACGCTGGCGTGGAGCCTGCGCAAGCCGCTGGTGGGCGTGGATCATGTTTGGGGGCATTTGTACAGCGTGGAGTTGGAGAGCGAGCGACGGCGCGGCGAAGAGACGGAGCGACGAAGGGTGGAGTTTCCGGCGGTGGGGCTCGTGGCGAGCGGGGGGCATACGTCGCTGTATGAGCTGCGATCGTGGACGGACATCAAGCGGCTGGGTGGGACGATCGATGATGCCGTGGGGGAGGGTTATGACAAGGTTGCGGCGATCCTCGGGCTGGGGTATCCGGGTGGGCCGATCATCGATCGGCTGGCGCGGGAGGGGGATGCGGCGAAGATCCAGTTTCCGCGAACGCTGCTGGGGCGCGAGTCGCTCGATTTTTCCTTCAGCGGGCTAAAGACCGCCGTGCTGTACCACGTGCGGGGCGTTCCCGGGAAACCGCCGCGAACGGAACCGCTAATCGAGCGGGAAATTCGCGACGTGGCGGCGGGGTTTCAGGCGGCGTGCGTCGAAGTGATCGTGAAGAAGCTTCAACGGGCGCTTCATCGGACCGGTGCGAAATGCGTCATCATCGGCGGCGGTGTTTCCGCGAACAGCGGTTTGCGCCAAGCGGTGACGACGCTGAAGGTGCCGGTGCATGTACCGGCGCTGGAGTATTGCACGGACAATGCCGCGATGAGTGCGGGGCTG
>DASVUC010000096.1:0-2770 GCA_036387255.1 Tepidisphaeraceae bacterium
CCAGCCCAGCTTCTCACCTGACGGCGGGCGCATCGTTTATGTCGAGTTCGGCCATCTCGACTCCACGTTCGACGGAATTTATGTCATGAACGCCGACGGTTCTAATCCAACGCAGATCCCGCACTATCTCGCAGGCGCGCAGTATCCCGCCTTTGCGCCAAGCGGACTAAGTATCATCTACGTCTTCGGCAGCATCGAAAGAATCAATGCTGATGGATCGAATCGAACCGTGCTCCTTCAAGCGGCGGGAGAGATGACGGGATTCTCACATCCGAGTTTCTCACCCGACGGAACCCATGTTGTGTTCGGAGCTACCGTCGATTCCCAACCGTACGAGGAAGTGTATGTGATGCGCGCGGATGGGACGGACGTCAAAAAGGTAAGCAACTCGATAGGCAGGAGTCATACGCCGTACTGGGGCGGTGATGGAGCATCACCTTCTCCCACTCCGACACCGACACCTACCGCGACTCCAACGCCCACGCCGACTCCTACACCTACGCCGACACCGACGCCGACACCGACGCCATCGCCCACTCCCGCTCTCAAGCCGGTAATCATCGATGTGAAGCGGCAGTACGCCGGAGTCTTCCTGCAAGGCACAGAGGTAGACAACAAGTTGGATGTCACGGTCGTTTGGAATGGCAATCCAGGAAGCGTCCGCTTCGAGGTGCAAGGAAAGACTATCCAAGAGGCAGGAACGGGAGCTGGCGCCTCACACACCTTCAACATGGGGCGCGATTTTACCCCCAGTTTTACTCCGGTCGAGATGCGCATCATTGCGCGGAATGCCGCCGGCCAGGAGAGTAACCCGAGAGACGAGCGGATTTGTCTGCTGCCGTATCCGGAGTGGCTCAGAGTAGCGAGCGAAGAGGGAAACGCCGTCCAATATTCCATCAGCGCGGGCGACGTGAAGATCAAGTTCAAGGACGATTTCCCCAAGCCGCACCTGGCGAAGCAAGGCCCCATCCAGATTCCACCGGATATCCCATTCATCGGCGGGAAGTTTGGTCTCACCGAAACCTACGCACGGTTGGAAGGTGAGGTATCGAGCAACAGCGGGAAAGGCTCTACTACGTTAAGCGGGCAGAGCGGGTTCACCGCCGCGGATCAGACGATCACAGGCAAGTTATCCGGCAAAGGCGACGTGCTGCTGGAGTGCCAGGGTGGGCTGCAACTGGATAGCACGACGTTCGTGCTCAACCTCACCGGTAACATTAGCAAGGAAGCAGGCATCGCCGATGTCATTCCGGCCTTGAACGGATTGCAGCGGCTGCCCGTGATCGGCAAGGCGATTAAGTGGTTTAGTCAAAAGGCGACGCTGACGGGTGAGATTGAGCCGTCAGTTGAGTTTACCGCCGCGTTTCGGCAAAACCCGCTCGGTTTGCTGGAGTTTGACGATACGACTGGTGCTCTGAATCTGAGTTTGAAAGCCACGCTCGCAGCGAAGATAAGCAAGGATCGCCTGACCGCGAGCGGGTGGGTAGCAGGAGGTGGCGGGAGCACATTGGGTGTACCTAAGGACCCGTTCGTGCGCGACCTGAAGGTGACGTTTGAAGCTGGGGTGGAGTTCAAGCTTGATGCTTTGATCAAGAAAGACTGGAAAGGAACCGTCGCCTACAATTGCACCTGGAAACCGGAAACAGGAACGGTCTGCGGCAAAACCGAACAGGCGGAGGGCGGCGCAAGCTCCTTTTCGCTCATTGAGCGCGACTACACGCGCTTTGGCCCTTACGCCGAGTTTGTCCGCGAAGATAACAACAGCAGCAAAGGACGCGCGACGGACCAGCGGGCAGCGACGGTGGATGGCACACTTGTGAGCAACGTTTTTCCGGGGGCCGCTCCAACGACGATTGCGCTTCCGCAGGGCGAGCAGTTACTCCTCTGGGCGCATGCGGATCCGGCACTGCCTTTGACCCGCTCGACCGGGATCATGTGGTCGGTGGCCAACGCGCAGGGGGACTGGACTCAGCCGCAGTTAATCGTGCAGGACACGCGCGCGGAGTTTTCGCCCGTCGCAGGTCTGGACGCCAGCGGCAAAGTAGCCGCAGCCTGGCTTCGGGTTAAAGATCCGAACGTCCCGGAGACGATCGCGACCGAGCAGGACGTCGCGCGATTCTACAAGAACTTCGAAGTGGTAAGCGCGACCTTTGATCCGGCGACGCGCGCGTGGAGCACCATCACGCAACTAACTGACGATCTCGCGCTCGATACGGATTTGCAGGTCGCATCGGATGGAACGGGCGGTCTGCTTCTGTCATGGCTGTCCAACCCGGAGGCGGAGATGATCTCGACGGCGGGAAGCCCGTCGACCTTGAAGTACAGCTTGCGTTTCTGCGCTGCCTGGAGCGCAGCAGGGGTCATCGCCACCTCGCTCACTGGCGTGAATAGCCATGCAGCCGCCGTCTCTCCAACTAAAGCCTTCATCATCCTGCCGCGTGATCCGGATGAGAACGCCGTGGACGACGGTGTACTGGACTTGTATCAGTTCGACGGGAACGGCTGGACCGGCCGGCAGACGTTTGCGGCCGGTGGCGTGGAAAATCGGCTGGCGGCCGCCGCTTATGACAGCGCCGGAACCGGTCATGTTCTGTGGTTACGCGGGAACGACCTTGTGAGCGCGCAGCTGAGCGATCCCTCACCACGACTTGTCCGAGGTGGGAGCACGAGCTTTGGTTTTTACGATGTGCAGCTGATTCCGGCGAAAAACGGCAACCTCGCCGCGATCTATCAGCAGGCCGTCCAGGATGGCGCGGCCAACTTCTTCAGC
>DASVUC010000097.1:0-2640 GCA_036387255.1 Tepidisphaeraceae bacterium
TCTACGACACCTCGGATCGCCTGATCAAGGTCAGACGCGGTGCCAACACGATCTTCACCGCCAGCTACGACGCCCGCACCCGCCGGCTGAGCAAGATCGAAGGCGGGACGACGACGCTGTTCCGCTACGACGGCGGCACCAGCTTCGAAGAGCTCGACGGAAGCCGGCAGGTGATGAAGCAGCTCATCCGAGCCGGCGGCTTGGGCGGGGGCATCGGCTCGATCCTCTACACCGACGAGACGATGGCCCAGCACCCGCACCCGGTGGAGTTCTACGCCTACGACGCGGTGGGGAACACGGTGGCGACGATGACCTCTCCCGACGAGATCGCCCAAGAGACCGTCTACGAAGCCTTCGGGAACGTCGTCCACCAACTTGGCAGCAGCACCAACAACCGCCTGCACAATACCAAGGAGCGAGACACCAGCATCGGCTTGGATAACGCTGGGTTCCGCTATTACGACCCGGAGACGGCCACCTTCATCCAGCGCGACCCGACGGGGTACGCGGATGGGATGAATGTATACATGAGTGTACATGATGATCCGGTGAATGGGGTGGATCCGCTCGGACTAATGGACGACTTTGCGATTCACGAGCCGACCACGTACTCGCCTGAACAGCGGCAGGCGTACATAGACGAACAAGTCGGACTCTCCAAAGCAGTCGTGACAGGACTAGCGTGGCTCGCTCATGGGATCTGGGACGCCACTTTAGGTAACCCAGGCTACGACGAGCCAGTGCGGCGAGGCAGTATCCAAGATGAAGCAAACAAACGGAGTGAAGAAATTGATCGACAGGTTCAAGAATTCTATCTCGGAACGAATCCCACCAGAAGCCAATTAGCAGTCGCACACGGGGTGGAGATATCGGTGAACCTTGCACTGCTCGCGGAACCGTTCAAGGACTTCACCCTTACACCCAAACTGGCCCCTCGGGATCCAGTTCCAGCGACGCCAGAGGCTACGGGAACAGGCGCAACCGCTAACGTAGTCAGACCGGCACCGATGCAGCCTCGGGGCGGCGCCGGCGTTGTTTTGCGAGACGGGCAAGGTGCAACTTCGGCCGAGATCTCGGCTTCCTCAGGCGGGCCAACTTCCGGTGTGCCATCTGGAGCACGACCAGCTGTGCGCGCCACTTTGATTCAGCCCGATCAAGCCGGCACAATTTCCTGTTGGCGGTGTGGTGTTGAAGGTACAAATCCCGCAGATTTTCATGTGGGACACCGCAATGTTCCCGCGTCAAGAGGTGGAAACCTTGATTCCGTTAATGTCGCTCCTGAGTGTGCCTCGTGTAATCTAAGTGCAGGAAATCGTGGTGCGCCGGCACCTGGAATGTCGGGTGCGGAACGTGGAAGTCCAGGAGCTGCCTACGGAAGATGATCATGAGCAACATCAACACCCCTCTACATCACGTGAATCTGTTGATGGATTACGTAGAAGGCAAACCACTTTACGAGAGCGTTCCGGCGCTCAAAATCAGTGAGAATCGATATAAGATTTTGGCCTCGCCTGGCTTTGCCCCTGGTGTTGCCAAGGGAGATGAGATTGAATTGTCTTCAATAGAAAAGGCTGGCTATCGGATTCTCCGGCGGTCTGGGAATTTAGCTGTACAACTGTTTTTGAGACGGTGCTCGCCAGAAGAGCGAAAGCGAATAGTGAATGTTGTGCAAAATATCGGTGGTGAGCTGGACGGAGGGAAAGACGGCGAGGCGGGTCATCTGCTGATCTTTACCATTTCGGTATCGGCTGGTTTTGACGTGATTGAATCAACCATGCAACGCATTGCCGAGCATTACCCGGTGGATCGGTGGATGTATGGCAACGTCTATGACACGAAGGATGGTGTGACTCCTCTGAATTGGTGGCTCTAAGTTAGCCATCGGCACGCATGACCGCACACGGTATAGGAGAACGGGTCAAGCGAGAGGCGTCAACGGGTTGAGAGGTGAAGGAGGACGAGGGAGACGAGCTACACGTACGATGCGCTCAACGAGCTGAAGACGAGCGTGACGGGCGGGGTGACGAGGAGCTACGAGTACGACTTGAACGGCAACGTAGCGAGAAGCGTGGCAGCGGCTCGCCGGAGATCTACCGTCTACCTGTACGACACGTCGGACCGGCTCGTCCGCGTGCTGCGGGTAACTCAGAGGTGTTCACGGCCAGCTACGACGCCCGCACGCGGCGGTTGAGCAAGATCGAAGGCAATACGACGACGCTCTTCCGCTACGACGGCGCGACCAGCTTTGAGGAACTCGACGGCAGCCGGCAGATCTTGAAGCAACTCATGCGAGCCGGTGGTTTGGGCGGGAGCATCGGGTCGATCCTCTACACCGACGAGACGATGGCCCAGCACCCGCACCCGGTGGAGTTCTACGCCTACGACGCGGCGGGGAACACGGTGGCGACGATGACCTCGCCGGATGAGGTCGCGCAGGAGACGGTGTATGAAGCCTTCGGGAGCGTCATCCACCAGACGGGAAGCAGCACCAACAACCGCCTGCGGAACACGAAGGAACGAGATGCGAGCATCGGGTTGGACGATGACGGTTTGCGCTACTATGACCCGCAGACCGGCACTTATGTCCAACGCGATCCGCAGGACTACGGCGATGGCTTCAACGTCTACCATCACGTGCAC
>DASVUC010000098.1:0-13386 GCA_036387255.1 Tepidisphaeraceae bacterium
CACTTCGACAAGGATCGTCCGGTGACCCTGATCGACCTGCGTGGCTTCGGCGTGTGGGGTGAATGGCATTCAGGCTTCCGCTATGCAACGATCGCGGACAGACGAGCCGCGCTGTCGAAGATCCTCGACATCTGGTCGGACGCGTTGCCGGATCATTACCTTGCGCTGAGCAACTCGTGGGACCCCGATGGTCCGCCGGAGTTGCACGCGGGCCCCGCACACCAATTCGATGCGCGTTTTACATCTCGCTTTACCGACTACGTTCATTACTCCGCATTCGATCACGCGATGACCAAGCGCAACGTCACCTTCCGCCGCGACGGCGTCGGCGGCGCCGTCTTCTCAAATGAGCGGCGCTTCAATGACGAAGCCTTCGCAACGCTGTCCAGAGGACCGATGAGTTGTGAGTTCGTCGGCTCCTACAGTCCCGCAAAGGACGGCGGCGAAAAATGGCTCAAGCACATGATCAACGATGCCTTGAGCCTGCATCCGAACTACATCAACCTGTTGGGTTATGCCGGCGGCGAAGCGGCCAGCTTTATCCGGGAGCAGCCGGAACTGGTCGCACGGGGCGCACGACAAATGGGGTACCGGCTGGTCCCTATCAAGTTGACCATGCCCAGAGCGATCCGCAGTGACGACGACTTCGAGATCACTTCAGGATGGATCAACCAAGGCGTGGGCCGGGCGATGCGAGATTTCCATCTCGTGGTTGTTCTGAAAGATCAACACGGAAAAACGATTGCCACCACCGATGCCGGCCCCACCGGATGCCAGCGCTGGGTCCGTGGCACCAACTACAACCTCAAGAGCAACGTCTCCTTCAAGAAGCTCCGGCCCGGCGCGTACACGCTGCACATCGGCCTGACGGATGGTGATGCCCCAACTGCCTTGCCTCTTTGCGAGGGCGCGGGCGGCGTGTATCCGATCGGTTCCATCGAGTGCACCCGTCGTTAGTGCATCGTCAGTCGCGTGCATACAATTCTCTCGTGCCTGCTTCGCGTGAAAAAGTTGTGGTTGCGATGAGCGGTGGCGTGGACAGCTCTGTTGCCGCCGCGCTGCTGTTGCGCCAGGGGTTCGATGTGATGGGGGTGTTCATGCGCCTGGGTTCGCCGGATGGGGTGGAGGCGCCGGAGGTCGAGGCCTGCGACCCAAACGCGAAGAACAAGCAGGGATGCTGCTCCGTGCTTGATGCGGCGGATGCGCGGCGCGTGGCGGGGCTGCTGGATGTGCCGTTTTATGTGCTAAACTTTCAGGATGATTTCTCGCGGGTGATCGACTACTTCGTGGATGAGTACAACCGCGGGCGCACGCCGAACCCCTGCGTGCGGTGTAATGACTGGCTCAAGTTCGGGAAGCTGGCGAGCTATGCGGATGCGGTGGGGGCGCGGTATGTCGCGAGCGGACATTATGCGCGGGTGGGTGTGGATCCGGTGACGGGGGAGAAGGCGCTGATGCGCGGGCTCGATCATCGAAAGGATCAGAGCTACGTGCTCTTTGGGATGAGCCGCCAGACGCTGGATCACACGCTGCTGCCGATTGGGGAGTTTGAAAAGCCGGCGGTGCGCGCTGTGGCGGAGGAGCTGAAGCTGCCCGTGTTCAATAAGCCCGATTCGCAGGAAATCTGCTTCGTGCCGAATCAGGACTACGCCGCGCTGGTGAAGCGGCGGACGCCGGAGACGTTTCACCAGGGGCAGTTCGTGACGGCGCAAGGGAAAGTTGTCGGCACGCATGAAGGTCACCAGCACTTCACGATCGGACAGCGAAAGGGGCTCGGCGTGGCATTGGGTTATCCAATCTACGTTGTCGACATCAATCCCCAGACGAACCAGGTGACGCTGGGCGAGAAGGATCAGCTTGAGCGTGAGGGGCTGGTCGCGCATCAGACCAACATCCTCAGCTCGCGCCTGCGGGATGCGGGAGAGATGAAGTGCATGGCAAAGATCCGTTATAACCATCAGCCGGTGCCGGCGACGGTAAAGCTGGTCGCGGAGGATGAGATGCGGGTGCGGTTCGATGAGCCCCAGCCCGCGGTGACACCGGGGCAGGCGGTGGTGGTTTATGACGACGACATCGTGCTCGGCGGCGGGTGGATCGACCTTGCGCTTTGACCCGCGGGTGATGGGATCATGCAGCGACCTCGGATGACGCTTGACGAGGCGATGGCTCAAGCAGCATCGCTCGAGCGTGGTGACCGCTTCGCGGAAGCTGAAGCGATTTATCGGCAGGTGCTGGCGCAGGCGCCGGATCATGCGCCTGCGCTGTTGCGGCTGGCGAGGATCGCGCAGCGCTTTGGCCATGCTCAGGCGGCGGCGCAGCTCGCCGAGCGGGCGGCGGCCGTACATCCCACCGCCGATGCGTTTGGCGTGCTCGGACTGGCTCTGCATCAGTTGAAGAAGCTAGCCGGGGCGGAAGCTGCGCTTCGACGTGCAGCGGAACTTGCGCCGGACAACGCATCGGTTCACTTCAACCTGGGTACGGTGCTCTGGGAGTTGGGCGACGCCGTTGCCGCGCGTGATTGTTACTCACGGGCCTTGGCGGTTCGACCCGATTTTGCGCAAGCGTGTCATGGCATCATGGTCGCCGACGGGGCGCTTGGGCGGTTCGACGAAGCAGTGCGCGCGGGGCGTCGGGCGGCATCGCTGGCGCTGAACACGCCACGCTTCTGGTGCGACTTTGGTGTTGCGTTGCTGGAGGTGGGAGAGTTGCACGAAGCGATCGCCGCGGAAGAAAGGGGGGTGGCGCTGGATCCGCAGGACGCAACGCTGCACTACAACCTCGGGCAGGCGCTTCTGCTGGATGGGGATTTCGAGCGCGGCTGGCGGGAGGTGGAGTGGCGCTGGCGGTGTGAGTGGTTCACAGCACCGCGGCGCAACTTCACGCAGCCGCTGTGGGACGGGGCGGCTGGTGCAAAGACGGTGCTGCTGCATGAAGAGCAGGGCGCGGGTGACGTGATCATGATGGCGCGGTATATCGCGCTGGCGGCGGAGCGGGTGCGCGTGATCGTCGAATGTCGCGCACCGCTCGTGGAACTGTTGCGCTCCGCCTGCGGCGCGGCGGAGGTGGCGAGGATGGGTGAGCCGCTGCCATCGTTCGATGCGCAGGCGCCGCTGCTTAGCCTGCCGATGATCTTTCAGACGCGCGTGGACACCATTCCGCATCGGGTGCCGTATTTGCGGGCGGATGCGGAGCGATTGCGACGGTGGCGCGAGCGGCTGGGGCCTGACACGCGCCTCAAGGTCGGGGTGGCTTGGGCGGGTGCGTCAACTCATTCGAATGACGTCAACAGATCGACGTCGCTGGAAACGCTGCTGCCCTTGCAAACGGTGGATGGGGTGCGTTTCGTTTCGCTACAGAAACCGGCAAGGCCGCGGGCGGAGTGGATGGATGACTGGACAGACGAGCTCCACGATTACGCGGACACGGCAGCGCTGGTGGAGAACCTGGACCTGGTGATCTCCGTCGACACCTCGGTGGCGCATTTGGCGGGCGCGATGGCGAAGCCGGTTTGGACGATGCTGCCGTTTGCCCCGGATTGGCGCTGGCTTGCGCGCGAGCGAGAGAGTAGCCCCTGGTATCCGACGATGCGGCTGTTTCGGCAAACAAGGCCGCGGCAGTGGGGCGACGTGGTCGAGCACGTGCGCGCGGCGCTGCTGGAGGTGGCGGCGAAACGACGATAGTTCAGGAGGCCCGCCGAGCAAAGCTGGATTGAGCGATGGCTGCGGCCGTGATGGCCGCGGTTTCGATGCGCAGGACGGTCCGCGTCATCCGGGCGGGGAGCACGTTCTTTGATTCGAACAACGCGAGTTCCTCGTTCGTCCAGCCGCCTTCCGGACCGATGATCAGGATAAGGTGGCGGGTCGCACGCTGGGCGTGGTCGAGGAGCGAGTCGTCGCTTTGCGGCGAAAGGTAAACGGCGCTCGAGGCGGACGCGAGGAGCGACTCAAGCTTGGTGAGCGAGTCGATGATCATCACACCCGGGCGGTGCGATTGCTTCGCGGACTCGGTCGCGATGCGCGTCCAGCGGTCGAATTTGTTCTTCCCTTCGGGGTGAACGACCGAGCGTGCGGTTCGCAGGGGGGTGAAGCGCGTGACGCCCAGCTCGGAGAGTTTCTCGATCATCCAGTCGGCGCGCTCGCCCTTGGGAAGTGCGGAGGCGATGGTCAATTCGACAGATGGTTGATTGTGCTCGATGCGTCCCACGCGCAGGACGACGCGCTGAGGATCGCAGACAGCCAGCGTGGCGGCAGCGGTGCTGCCGGCGCCGTCAAAGGCTTCGACCTGATCGCCCGACTCGAGTCGCAGCACATCCCGGACGTGGTGCGCCTGCACGGCATCGAGGATAATGTCGCCTTGCTCGAGTTTCGTTACATGCACTCGGCGCACGGCGAGGTTCTCCTCGGATGGAGCCAATGCGCACGAGGCGCGACAAGGCGCATCTCGATGGGACTGCTCATCTTGTGCAGTGACGGCAGCGCAGAAGCGGTGGGTAAAGCAATCCCTCCGTGTGTCGATGCCGGATCATGAGGGGATTGGGCGGAGTGGATCATGTTGATGAGAGCTCCTTCGGGGAAAACGCGTACTTCGCGGCGAGGCTGATCTGGCGGTAGCCGATGCGCTGGTAGATCTTGTTGCTGGTGGGATTGGCCAGGTCGGTGTAGAGGGTGCAGAACTTCTTGCCGGTGTCGAGCATGTGTTGGGAGAGGGCGGCGACGCAGTTGGAGGCAAGGCCTCGGCCGCGGAGGTGCTGGGGCGTGTAGACGAAGTTGATGGCGCAGCCGTTGGGGGTGAGGCGGGTCCAGGCGGCCATGGAGAGGGGCGTACCGCGGTTTTCCCAGAGAAAGAGGCGCTGGCGGGCGATCACCGTGTCGGCGAGTTCGCGGCAGCCGGCGAGGGACTCACCGATGTCACCGACAAAAGCGTCGATCCAGCCAGTGACCAGATCCAGATCGCGCCAGGTTGCCTGGCGGAGAATACCATCAGCGCGCGGCGGGGGGATGACTTTGTCGAGGCGGAAGAGAGCGAGACGCATTTGCTCGCGTGTCTCGGCGTTCACGAGAGAGCACCAGCGATGCGCGAAGTGCTCTGCTTGAGCGGGGGTCGTCTGGATGCCGGGGACGGAGATGGACTCATGCGCAAGCTCATCGATCAATGCGTCGACGGCGGGGGTGGGGAGATTGTCGGAGAGCACGAGGTGGCGCGCGGGGGTCATGTTTCGGCGAGTCATCACTCCGACGCCGAGGACGGTGGAACTGTCGTTGATTGTGAGCAGGAGGGAGTCGGTCGGGTTCTTGAGCTGGGCGACGACGCCGAGGAAAAAGTTATTGCGCGCTTCGTCGTTGAACAGGAATGGATTCGCTTCCGCGGCGAAAACAGCGGGGTCGTCAAAACGAGTGACGCGCATGGAGGAAGTGTAACCTCGTCCGGAACGGGAGGGGCAGTGAGACGGGTGAGGGTTGCGGAAAAATGTGCTGTTGCTGGTAATTAGATAAGGTGGGCTGCAACTGCTGACAACTGCTGGAGTTGGGGGAGCGGGGCTGACGCCCGGAGCAGGCGATCCACTGACACGGTAAAATTCGGGAGGAGGAGTCCAGTGCGGCAAACGCCTACCCAGATCGATTACGGCTTGCCCAGCCGCGCCCGCTGGTATCGCTGCCGCTGGTTCCGCTTGTCCGTCGCGAGCCTGGTGCTGCTTCTAGCTGCCTCGGTGCTCGTGGGCGCAACGTTCAAGCAGATCCAGAGTGAGGTGGACGCCGTCACCGGCTCCATGCGCTGGACCACCACGTGGATCACGGGCGCCAGATCCTCGGGCTCGCGCGTCTCCCCGCTGGAGCGCCGGCTGAAAACGAGTGGCATCCGTTGGACCCCCGACTGGCGCACGCTGCACGTCACCGGCTACAATTTCTTGAACCGCCCAAGAAGCTACGCGTGCAGCTCCGCCCCGCCGATCTACACAATTGAAGGCGTGCTGACGGAGTTTGAACGCGCATCGACTGATGATGAACTCCGCGCTTTCATCCATCTATTGCAGAGCGGAACCAACGCCCAGCAGGAGACAGCGATCGAAGCAGCCGCGGACAAGGTGGTTAAGGCGATGGAGCAGCAGAGCCCGTAACGGGAACTCAAGCAGCGTCTACAGGATCAGGTTGGCTCGTCGAATTCGGAGGGAACGGCTTGGCGGTGACATCAAGCGTCGATGGGATTGAGCCTTTAACAGCAGACTTCATACGCGATGGGATAGGGGATCAGGTCAGGGCGCACCAAATGCAATTTGCGCAGGCGAACCTGCGGCGGAAGCGAAGCTTCGGCGGAGTCGGGCGTGGGGTTGATGGCGTTGTGCTGCGGCGCCGGGGCGGCGTTTGCGGTCAGGATCACCAGCAGCACAAAACGTCCGACGAGCCGGAGTGAGGAGGGCATAACAGACGCCTTTAGCGGGGGGAGCTGGTTGCAAAAACATTTCTGCAAGTCAACTCGTGGTGATTCACATTACCCCGCAATTTCAGCTTGACCAACGGAAAAATTATTGCGCGCCATCAGGATTATTAGACGTTGTGGAGGTTGAGGAAACCGGTACCGGCGGTGCAGCGGACAACGCGTTGAACCAGGCGACTGAGCCGACAAACGGGAGTGTTTGTGGCTGCTGCACTTACGTTAAAAGATGGCGACATATTGCTGGGTTTGCTTTCGAGGAAAGCCGTGCCCTGGCAGGACTGTGGACGCGGAGCGGACGGTAAGTCGCGCGGACTTTAACGGCCGGATTGCTGATTGGCGGCGGCGGCCATGTCTTCCGCGTCTGGCTGCGCCATCTTGCCCGTTATGGCGCCAGTCAATGCGCTCATCAGGACCGGCTGAAGCGAACCCAGGGCGCCCTTGAGGATCGTACCGACGATACCGCGATCCTTCGTCGCCTCCTTCGGGTTCTCCGACGGTCGAACGTATCGATCCGGGTTCAGCGCGCGTTCGATCTTCTCCAGGCGTTTGAGCGCCTGCTGCTCCTTCGATGGCACGGCAACGGAAGCGGCGACGAACCCACCGACGCTGGCGGCGGCGAGCGTGAGCCACGGGTGGTCGTTGAGCCAGAGGCGCGGATCCGCAGTCTTCACCAGGTCGGTCTTGAGGTTCGAGATGGCGCTGGAGATCGCTGCGCTGGCGTGATTCGCCTGTTCCGTCAGGTACTGGGCCTCACTTGCGGGTGTTTTCGGCTTGCTGTCGGACGTCGGTGCCGAAGCGGAAGCGCTGCTCTTGTTTCCAGTGTTCATACTTTTCCTTCGTCTGTTTGCGGGAGCTCTTGGTGAGCATCTGGATGCCGAGGAACGCGCCGCCGAAGATCGCGCCGAGGACCAGGAGCGAAGCGACCACGTAACCCGTCGCCATGTGCCCCCCGAAAAGCCAGGTCAGGCCGATGGCGATGCCCTGGACGAGCAGGACGGAGGCGGTGATGACAATTCCAGCGAGCGCCATAAGGCCCACGACGCCGAGCACCGCGTAGAGCACGAGGTTGCGCACCGACGCTTTGATGCCGTCGGTCTTGGCGGCGAGGTAGTAGGCGACGAAATCTTTCAGTTCGGCGATGCGTGCCGAGGCATCCCGCAGCGCGTCGGTGGGGGAGTTAATGGCTTCGGATCCGTCCGAGCCCGCGCCGAGACGTCCACCTGGCTGGTGGGCGGTGGAGCTGGTGGCGTTTGGATTGTGCTGTTGCATGGGCGCGACTTTAAGGCGTCGACCGGCGCTTCGGTAATGCCGAAGCGCCGGTGAGTCCTTAAATCCTTAGGGACCGGGCGCGGCGCGAAAATCGCGACGCCTGCGGTCTTGCTCCGAGAGTGCGCAAGATCTGTTAGATGCGCGATGCAGCGCTGCACGCGTGCGGCGGCTAAGCGCTCGCCTGTCGCGCGTCGACCTAGCTGCGCTTCCAGAGAATGCCCAGCAGCATGCCTACGCCGGCGGCGATCAGGAGCGACTGCATTGGCTTTTCCTGAACGTACTGCTCGAGCGATTGCTCGATCTCGCGGGCGCGTTCGCGGCCCTGTTCGTAGTATTCCTGCGCCTGCTGGCGAACCTGGTCGTATTGCTCAGTCGCCATGTTGCGCGCCTGGCTGCCGACGTCGCGGAGGTTCTGGCCAACCTGGCCAACCGTCTCACGCAGATCGCCCGTCCCACCGGTCTGGCCCGCGTTGCCTTCTTCCATACGTGACATGAGAAACTCCTTTCAAGGTTTCGTTCTAGTGACTCAACAGGCTGATCCTACAAAACCAGTGCCGAGCCCGGCAGCGCGCAAAATCAAGCTGCTGCGTAGAGAAAAACCGGGGGTGGGGAAAACACGATATGCCGGAAGGGCGCGGGAAGGGTGACAGAAAGGAAGGGCGGGCGCAGTTGCTACTTGTACGCCTGAAGAATTCGTTGAATCACGTTGGAGGTGGAGCGGCCGTCGATGAGGGGGGCGAGCGCGATGGTGCCGCCTTGGTTTTCAACAAAGTCGGCTCCCACGACCTTGTCCCTGGTGTAGTCGGCGCCTTTGACGAGGACGTCGGGCTTGATGGTTTCAATGAGGTTCAGGGGGGTGTCTTCGTCGAACTTGATCAGGTAGTCGATGCTCTCAAGCTCTTCGAGGACCTGAGTGCGGTCGTCTTCGCTGATGATGGGGCGCTTGTCGCCTTTGAGTCGGCGGATGGAGCAGTCGGTGTTGACGCCGACGACGAGGAGGTCGCCCTGGGCTTTGGCGAACTGGAAGTATTTCACGTGGCCCAGGTGGATCAGGTCGAAGCAGCCGTTGGTGAAGACGATTTTTCGGCCCATCGCACGGTGGCGCTGGAGCTCAGGGATGAGGGCTTTCAGTGTGCGGAGCTTGCCGAGGTGCTGGTGGGCTTCGGCTAAGAGGTCTTGGGTGATTTCGTCGCGGGTGATGGGGACGCAGCCTAGCTTTTCGACTTCCAGCCCGGCGGCGATGTTGCCAAGGGCAACGGCATCCGGCCAGTCTGCGCCGGCGACGTGCGCCATCGAGAGCATTGCTAATAGAGTGTCGCCCGCGCCGGTGCCGTCGGCGACCTGGCGGGGGCGGGTTTGGATCCATTTGTGCTCGCCACCGCGGGTGGCGAGATAGGAACCCAACTCATTGAGCGTGATGATGACCGCTTGCAGATCCAGTTTCTCAAGTAATGCATCCGCGGCCGGCTCGTAATGCTCTGGTGATCGCAAAGGCAGACCTGTCGCGCGTTCACCCTCTGGGCGGTTCAGCTTCAAGGCGGTGGCGCCTTTGTACTTGGTATAGTCGGGGATGTTGGCGGGGTCGATGATGACGGGGATGTTTTTCCGGCGGGCGAGCTGGATGAGCCGCTGGGTGACGGCGGGGGAGAGGACGCCTTTGTTGTAGTCTTCCAGGCAAAGAAGCTCGGCGCCGTCATCCAGAGCGCGCTCAGTGGCGGCGATGATTTGGCCGGCGATGGAGTCATCGAGGGGCTGGTTGGATTCGATGTCGAGGCGGAGCATCTGGTGGGGCGTGCGGTCCTGAGAGCTCCCCAGCATGCGGACCTTGAGCACCGTGGGGCGGTGGGGGGATTCGATGAGGGAGATGTTGGCGGTGGTGTATTGGGCGAGATGCTGACGGACGGTTGTGCCGGCATCGTCAGGGCCGATGACGCCGATCATGTGCACCTGTGCGCCGAGGGTGGCGAGGTTGGCCATGACGAAGCCCGCGCCGCCGAGGCGGTATTCTTCGCGGTGGAAATGAATGATGGGGACGGGGGCTTCGGGGGAGACGCGCTCGGTGGAGCCGAAGATGTAGCGGTCGAGCATCAGGTCCCCGACGAGGACGACTTTGTGGTTTGGGAAGCGGTCGAGGATTTCGATGAGGTGGGTGGGCACGGGTGGGATTATATGAGGGGGCGTCGGGTTGTGGGTATGCGGGGGTTCCGCGCCGTAGTTGACTGCGGGCTATTGTGGGCGCGGGGCTGTTACTTGGGGTAGTTGGGTTTGTTTTGCCAGTCTAGTTCGACTGATCCTGGGATACCGTGGTATTCGCGGGGGAAGACGTAGTCTTTGAGCAGGGGGAAGCCTTCCCAATCGTCGGCGAGGAGGATTCGGCGCAGGTCCGGGTGACCAGGGAAGTTGATTCCGAACATGTCGTAGGCTTCGCGCTCGTGCCAGTCGGCGGCGGGCCAGAGGTCGGCGACGGAGGGAATGCTCGGGGTGTCGCGATTGGTGAAGACTTTCACGGCGAAAGAGTGGCGGAGGTCGAAGCTCCAGAGGTCGTAGCAGCAGGCCAGCTTGTTGTCGGCAACGTAGTCGATGCCCGTGTGGTTGGCGAGCCAATCAAACTTGAGCTCCGGGTTGGCGTAGAGGAATTGCGCAAACTCCCGCCAGTTGTCGGCGTCGATGTGGACGCGCGGATGCTTGTCGTCCGGAAAGCTGGCGGTGATTTTGTCGTTGAAACGGCCGCGAAGTTTGTCGACGATCTGCGTTGATGTCATCTAACGGTCCTGTTCAGACAAGTATAAGTGTTAGATGGGGAATCGCCAGTTTTGGGAGCTCCACAATGGCGCGATCCTGTGTGATGGCGGTGTGCCTGCTGGCGGCGTTCGTGGGGGCGGCGCGCGGGGCGGATCTGCGGGGTGTGGTGATGGATGGGAATGGCAAGGCGGTGGAGGGGGCCACGGTCTATGTGCTGAAGGTGGACAAGCAGGTGGGGCGGGGGCCGGCGCAGAGCCTTTATGCGGATTGGGGGAAGAAGGCGCTGACGGATGCGGAGGGGAAATTTGTGATCGAGAAGATGGACGCGCAGTTGCGGTTCAAGGTGCTGGTGGCGGCGGAAGGGCGCTTGCCGGTGGTGAAGGAGAAGGTGAATCCGGCGTCGGAACTGAAGGTGAAGTTGAAGGATGTGCCGGAGGAGACGAAGTCGACAGAATGGACGATTCGCGGGCGGGTGACGGATGAGGAGGGGAAGCCGGTTTGGGGGGCAGAGGTGGTGCCGTTTGGCTTCAAGAGCGGCGAGCGGAGGTGGTGGCCGGCGACGGGTTGGCCGGAGGCGGCGACGGTGACGGATCAGAAGGGGGAGTTTCTGTACTTGGTCGAAGAGGCGGGGATTCTGGCGGATATTAGAATCAATGGCCGTGGGTTTGCACCCGTGAATTTTGAATTGCAGGCGCCGGGCGATGATGTGAAGGAGTATGTGGTGGGCAAGGGGGCGACGATTGAGGGGCGCGTGGTGAAGGACGGGAAGGGCTTAGCCAACGTGGTGATGGGGGCATACCCGGTGAAGGATGGGCCGGAGGAATTTAACGGGAGGTTCAGCGCGCGCACGGATGAGAATGGGAAGTATGTGTTCGAGCATGTTTCGTCGGGGCGGGAATATCGGATCACCGCGGCCATGTCATCGCTGGGCGAACGTGGAGCGTTTCCCGAACAGCGTGTGACGACGGGCGAAGCGGGTGAGACGGCAAGTGCCGGAGACGTGGAGGTGGGGGTGGCGCGGACCATCGCCGGACGGGTGAAACTGGAAGATGGGAAGCCGGTGCCAAAGGGGTTGAAGCTGACGGTGACGCGCCTGGAGGCGAGGGATCAACTCAAGGTGGATGTCGACAGCGAAGGGAAGTTCAAAGTGTCGGGAATTCCGGACGGTGAGACGATCTGGGTCGATGTGCCGGTGAAGGGGTACACGCCGTCGAAGGAGAACACGTCTTTCGATCCGCTGAACGGCTCGGGCTTCGTGGGCCTGGTGGATCAGGACATTCTGGATCTGTGTTATGTGTTTCACCCGGGGAGATCGCACTCTGATTACGAGAATAACAACGCCAGCCGGCGGCAGGGGGAACTGCACAAGACGCGGCTGGAAGGTGTGCCTGAGGGGAAACAGGAGTAGCTCATGCATCGGATCATGGTGTTGGCAGTTTTCGGGATGATGTGCTGCGCTGCGTCAGCGGCGGAGCTGAAGGGTGTGGTGACGGATGAGAACAACGCGCCGGCGGCGGGGGTGACGGTGGCGATTGTGAGCGTGCATCCGGTGAAAGGCGGAGGGTTTGATGACACGTACTATGACGACTGGCTGAACAAGGGGCTGACGGATGGGGAGGGAAAGTTCGTGATTGAGAATGTGGATGGCGAGTTGAAGTTTGACCTGGTGGTGGTGGCCGATGATCGCCGGCCGGTGCGGGTGAATGGGGTGGATGCGAAGAAGGAAATCAAGGCGAAGCTGAAGGCGATGCCTGAGGATCGCAAGGATCCGTCGCGCCAGGTGCGCGGGCGGGTGACGGGGGAGGATGGGAGGCCGGTGTGGGGGGCGCAGGTGGAGGCGACCGGTTGGGGGTCATCACAGAGCCATACCTTTGGGTGGGACCAGAATGTGGATCACATCACGGTGACGAATCAGAAGGGGGAGTTTCTGATCACAGGGAAAGAGGAGGGGCGGGCGCGGGATATACGGATCTCGACGCACGGGTATGCAACGTCTTTGAATAATCTCCAGTCGGCGGGGGAAGAGGTGCATGAGTATTCGCTGACGAAGGGGGCGACGGTGAAGGGGAGGCTGGTGCAGGATGGGAAGGGGGTCGCGGGGGCGGCGATGCAGGCGGTGCAGACGAATCGGAATTCGGAAACCTTTGTGGGCCTTCGGTGCGTGAAGACGGACGCGGAAGGAAATTTCTCGCTGGAGAATCTGAGGCCGGACGAGAGTTACGGAATAACGGCAGTGACGCGGAGTTTGCCGGAAGGCACGTATGCAACACTGATCAAGCAGCGGACGGCGACGGAGGGAGAAAGTGACGCCGGCGAGATCGAGGTGAAGCCGGGCGTGACTCTCGCGGGGAAGATCAAGATGAGTGACGGCAAGGCGGTGCCTTCGGGTTCGGTGATCTTATTGAGTCGCGCCGACGGGTGGGATTCGCTCTCGGCGAAGGTCGACAAGGAGGGGAAGTTTACCCTGAAGGGTGTGGCGCCGGAGACGGTGCAGTTCGTGCCGCGGGTGAAGGGTTACCGACCGTCGGCGGAGAACGTGAGCTTTGAGGCCCTCAACGGCTACTGCCTGCTGGGCAAAGTGGACGAGGACATCACCGATCTGGTCGTGCTGATGGAGCCGGGGCAGCCGCACTTCGATCGCAACGGCGGAACGAAATACAACACGCTGAAGGAGCAGTAGCTTCAGGGGGTGAGTGAGGATACGGCGGAGGAGAAGAAATGAAGTGGACAGTTGCGGTGCTTCTGATGGTGACGTCGGTTGTGTGCGCGGGTGATCTGAAGGGCGTGGTGACGGATGAGAAAAACGGGCCAGTCGCGGGGGCGGTGGTGAGCGTGGTGGCGATTGCCCCCAGGAAGGGGGAAGGGTTTGGGGCGGGATATTACGCGGATTGGCAGAAGCACGGGGTGTCGGATGGGGAGGGGTAGTTTTTGCTTGAGGGAACG
>DASVUC010000099.1:0-3686 GCA_036387255.1 Tepidisphaeraceae bacterium
TCTACGACACCTCGGATCGCCTGATCAAGGTCAGACGCGGTGCCAACACGATCTTCACCGCCAGCTACGACGCCCGCACCCGCCGGCTGAGCAAGATCGAAGGCGGGACGACGACGCTGTTCCGCTACGACGGCGGCACCAACTTCGAAGAACTCGACGGCAGCGCGCAGGTGATGAAGCAGCTCGTTCGTGCCGGCGGCTTAGGCGGCGGCATTGGGTCCATCCTATACACCGATGAGACGATGGCACAGCACCCACACCCGGTGGAGTTCTACGCCTACGACGCGGTGGGGAACACCGTCGCCACCATGACCTCTCCCGACGAGATCGCGCAGGAGACGGTGTATGAAGCCTTCGGCAACGTGATTCACCAAACCGGCACCAGCACCAACAACCGCCTGCACAACACGAAAGAGCGTGACGCCAGCATCGGCTTGGACAATGCCGGCTTCAGGTACTACGACCCAGAGACAGCTACCTTCATTCAGCGCGACCCCACGGGGTATGCGGATGGGATGAATGTGTACATGAGGGTGCATGATGATCCGATGAATGGGGTGGATCCGGAGGGGCTGGCGATGGAGCCTTCAGTGGATTTTGGTGCATGGGCTCGCGGTATAAAGCAAGGGCTGACATTTATTGCGGGTACGGCTGTTGATAGTGTCAATGCAGGCGTCATCGTCTGCACGCGAGGAGAATATCGGCTTTATACAAATCGAGACGCTCCAACTAGCTCTTACTTCAAAACGCTAGAGGTGGCGGGGCCCGCGACAAATGTTGCCCCTGCGGGTGCTCAGCTGGAGGCTTGGAAGCACACTGCGAATGTTGGAACTGCACTTATTCCATTTGCTCGTGGTGTACGAACTCCGCTGCGGAACGTATCAACAGCGGGAGGTACCAACGAGAAGCTGCCGGCGGCGCCGGCGCAAGGTGAGAGTGTCGCTGGCGGTTCGGTTGCTGTTCCTGAACTAGGCGTACGGCCGTACGAAGTTGATAGCTATCAGAACTTGAGTGATCGGGCTCTACCCAAAGACGGGCTTGTCCACGACCACATTCCTTCGAATGCATCTAACTTACTTCGGGCGGAGCAAGAGCTGGGTCGATCACTCACGCCCGCTGAGCGAGCGCTGGTAGAACGTGAAGGCACAGCAGTCGCCGTTCCTGAGCAGTTGCATAGGTCGGCCAGTCCAACATACGGCGGACGCAACACCGTTAGTAGAATAACGGAAGACGCCGCAAATCCGCCGCTGCTGTGGACCGCGATGCAAATGCCATGATAAACGCTGCCAATCCAGCTGACCGTGCGGTTGCCGAGCAGGCGGGTGAGGAGTTAAAGAAGAAAGTGAGGAAAATGCCATGAATATGTGCTTTGTAGTGGAGCAGATGCTCTTGATTCTAGGGCGTTCGGTTAATGATCCAGAGACTCAAGCGATGTTCGGTGACCAGCTTAGCAATATAGAGCGAGATTCTTATTACGGCGCGCTCGAGTTCAAGCTCGCTGGCCTCGACGTAGTGCTTAAGGAAGCTGGATGGGTCTTTGAGAACGAACACAAAGATGATCCTGAAGAGTTGATTATTGTTGCATTCCACCTTCATCGTCTAGGCCACGAAGGATATTCTCAATATTGCGGGGCGCTTCCATTCGACCTCCGGTTCAATGACGACTCTATCTCGGTGCGAGCGCGGCTCGGAGAACCCGCTGAACGCGGCGGCGGGAAAATAAGTTTAGTCATGAAGACACCAATACCCTCTTGGCATAGGTACGACCTTTCATGCGCTTGGCTGCATCTTCAGTTCGACTCTGAGGATCGTCTCGAGCTATTAACTTTGGAAGCCAAGATGGGCCACAGGCATAGCGACTAGGCTCATTAGGCGAGGGCACACTCAGCCGGCAGACGAGCGAGACGCTGCCGAGCGTGGGGGACAATCACGCGCGGGATACGACGAGCCAGTGCGGCGGGGCAGTATCCAAGATGAAGCAAACAAACGGTCTGAAGAAGTTGATCGACAGGTTCAAGAATTCTATCTCGGAACGAATCCCACCCGAGGCCAATTAGCAGTCGCACACGGAGTCGAGATATCGGTGAACCTTGCGCTGCTGGCGGAACCGTTTAAAGATTTTATCCGACGAGACACAGCGATTCGCCACTGACGCACTTAACAACTCACTTAATTTCGGGGCTAATCTCCTCGCGGGATTCATGGAGGCGCAGACTCCCGCTAAAACCGGTCCGGCGGTTGGATGGTCTGGCTACGCGGGGCGCTCGATCGGTCGAGCAATCGGCGCAGGTGTTGGAGGCGCTGAGATAGCCGCAGGTTTGACGGGGATTGCCGCGGGTGGCATAGGGGGTCCGCCGACCCTTGGCGGCTCGTTCGCATTGGTGGCTGCCGGAGCAACTGCGACCGCGCACGGGATGTATGCAATTTCAAATGCATTTAAGCCTCTGGATTACGTTGAACAGAGCGGGCAGTCGCCGGAAGGACCGCCGAAAGAAGGTATATACGAGTTTCCGGACCAAGCCTCGGATGGTACGACCTACGTCGGACAGTCTGAAGATATCGCCCGCCGACTCAACCAGCACGAATCAGCTGGGCGGCTTGAACCGGGAACCGAAACAACAACTCCGGTTCCCGGAGGTAAAACCGCTCGTGAGATTGCTGAACACCGCAGAATCCAGCAACTTGCCAATGGCAGGCGAGCGAAGGCTTCTTCCGAAGTGAGCAACAAACGTGATCCCATTGGACCAGCGCGTCAGCACTTGCTGGACGATGAAGATGAGGATCCGAAATCACTTTCATCGAGGCGCGTGGCAAAAGGACAAATATGAAAGGCGAACTCCCAATCCCTCTTGCGGCATCGCAGAATGAGTCAGCGGTTGAACTGCTTCGAGTTTGGGCGGCAGGCGGTGCTCAGCATGTGAGCATTGCCGCTAAGGTTTGGCAAGATCCTGCCGCGTGGGGCATTTTCATGGTGGACCTGGCAAAGCATCTGGCCAATGCTTATTGCGCCGAAGGAAGTAACGATAAGACTGCGATTCTCCAGAGAATAAAGGCTGGATTGGACGCAGAGTGGCATCACGCGACTGGAGATCCGACGGGAGGGCTGAAGCCAGAGACGAGATAAACAAGGGAACGCGGAACGTCCACGCAATTTCACCATTCGTTCCGCTACCAGATCCCAAGCCGACCTACGAGGATGACGAGCGGATAAGGCAAGACGACCTACGAGGCCTACGAGCAAGACGGAAGGATCAACCACCACCGTCTTCCGCTACGACGGCGGCACCAGCTTCGAAGAACTTGACGGAAGCGCGCAGGTGATGAAGCAGCTCATCCGAGCCGGCGGCTTGGGCGGGGGCATTGGGTCCATCCTCTACACCGACGAGACGATGGCCCAGCACCCGCGCCCGGTGGAGTTCTACGCCTACGACGCCGTAGGCAACACCGTCGCGACGATGACGTCACCGGATGAGATCGCGCAGGAGACGGTATATGAAGCCTTCGGGAGCGTGATCCACCAGACGGGAAGCAGCACCAACAACCGGCTGCGGAACACGAAGGAACGAGATGCGAGCATCGGGTTGGACGATGACGGTTTGCGCTACTATGACCCGCAGACCGGCACTTATGTCCAACGCGATCCGCAGGACTACGGCGATGGCTTCAACGTCTACCATCACGTGCAC
>DASVUC010000100.1:0-22294 GCA_036387255.1 Tepidisphaeraceae bacterium
ACCTCACCAAGCGCGTCACCTTCAACGTGCAACCCGTCCCGGCGAGCATCTCCGTCGACGGCCGCACCATCACCACCGAACCCTCCGAATCCGCCTCCGCCGAACTCGAATTCACCGTCGACGCGCGCAACAACTGGACCCCCCACACGGTCACCGCCGAACACGAAGGCTTTGAACCCGCCAAGCAGGTCGTCAACTGGCAGGACCAGCAGACCACATACGCGCTGGAGCTTCAGCCGCGCAAGAAAGATCTGACGATCAACACCACGCCTCCCGGCGCGCAGATCTACCTCAACGACGAGCTCGTCGGCACCTCCCCCGTCACCGTCAGCGCCCGACCCTTTCCCATCGATCTCGACACCAACCAGGTCATCCCCCAGCGCATCCGCGCCACCAAAGCCGGCTATCCCGAAGTGAACTTGAAGATCGGCTGGGACGAAGGCAAGAGCGATTACTCCATCCCCCTCGTGCCGCGCTCCAAGACCGTTCGCATCGTCACCGACCCACCCGGCGGCGCGGTCACCCTCGACGGCAAGGAAGTCCCGCGCGATCCCACCGGCGCCAGCGTCGCCGCGCTCTCCTTCCCTCCCACCGACGAGAAGGGCGAGCTCAAAACCTACACCGCCAACATCACCAAGAAGACCGCCGATTCGGAGTGGTATCCGCAGGACCTGAAGGTCGCCTGGGACGAAGGCAAGAGCGATTACTCGGTCACGCTCAAAGAGATCCGTACGCGCCCCGTCGCCCTCGTCACCCCATCGCTCGAGCGCACCGATGAAGGCTGGGAGATCGTCCCGAAGGTCACGCCGAACACGATCGCCTGGAAAGATGTGACCGAAAACCAGAAGGACGCGCCATCGCAGCTCACCCGCCTTCCCCGCGGCACGCAGGTCGACACCCTCGCCGTCTCTCCCGATGGCGTCAACGTCCTCTTCACCATCCTCTACGGCACCGACCGCACCAGCTTCCGCTCGCAAATGCTCATGATCCGTACCGACGGCTCCCAGGGCGCCGTCTATCTCAACGACGGCAAAAGCCTGGAGATCTTCCCGTCCTTCTCGCCCAGTGGGGATAAGGTCGTCTTCTCCTCCAACCGCGCCGGACGCCGCCTCAGCATCTGGCGAATGAGCTCCATCGGCGCGCCGGGCATCGAGCAGCTCACCACCGGCGACACCAACGACCTCTGGCCATCAATCGATTCCGATCCCAAGCCGCGCCTCTTCTACCAGGCCGCCGTTGACACCCGCCCCGATCCGCGCCTCTACATGACGCTCCTCGGCACCGTCACGCGAACCGATCTGACGATGCAGGGCGGCTCCCAGCCGCGCGTCAGCCCCAAGAACGATGTGATCGTTTTCTGCGCCGTCAACGACAAGACCGGCAAGCGCGACCTCTACATGATGAGCGACAAGGGCGGCTCGCCCCAGAACCTCACCAACACCCCCGAAGTCGACGAGTTCGACCCGATCTTCAGCAAGGACGGCAAGAGCATCGCCTACGTCTCCGACGCCGGCGTCGACGAAGAACGCCGCCACAACTTCGACGTCTGGCTCATGGACCTCGCACACCCTGACCGCCCGTCCCAAATCACCACCAACGGAAGCTGGGACGATCACCCCTCCTGGGATCCCAGCGGCAACGCCATCTACTTCCGCTCCAACCGAGGCGGCGACTGGGCGATCTGGAGAATCTCCACCCGTTAACGTCTGCTATAATCCAGAATCTATGGCATTCAGTATCTCCATCTCGCCCGAAGCCGAAGCCAAACTCCGCCAGCGCGCTGCATCTCTGGGTACGAGTGTAGAAACAGTCGCTTCAGCCATGATCGAGCAGGCCGTCAGTGCTCAGCCGCTGGATGAGATCCTCGCCCCGTATCGCGAGCAGGTGCGCGACAGCGGCATGACTGACGATCAACTGGATAATTTCCACAGAGACGTTGTGTCCAAGGTTCGTGCTGATAGAAAAGCGTCCAACCTGTGACTCTTCGCGTCGTCTACGACACGATGCTGTTCCTTCAGGCCGCGTCTCAACCACATCGCGTTCATGCGACGATGCGCGCCCTTCAGTCCGGCCAAGCAGTTCTTTGTTTAAGTCCGTCGTTGCTCGCCGAAGTACGAGATGTGCTCACTCGCCCCGCATTGCAACGAAAATTTCCTGCTTTGACCACGACCGTTGTTGACGCTTTTCTTACTCACTTCTTACCAGCGCCGAAGTCGTCCCTGATCATCCAAAATTGTTCGCTTGGCACGAGCATCCGGATGACGAACACCTGATCAATCTCGCCATCAATGCACGAGCCGATTTCATGGTGACTTGGGAAAACCGCATTTTGCGATTACTGGCCGATGACACAGTCGCATCGCGGAATCTGAGGTCATTGACGCCCCACCTGAAGATCCTCACGCCGCAGGAGTTCAGCCAGTTCGTACCTCGCCCATCAAGCAGTTGAGTTCATGTCCGCGGGCTGCGCGGGAGTCGCCGCCTGAATTCCCACCTCCGCATTCGCCACCGCCGGCGGCACCGGTTGCTTCAGCCTCAGGATCGCGTAATCGATCTCGGCATTGATCTCCGCCCCGATCAGCAGCATCAGCGAATCCAGGTAGAACAACAGCAGCAGCACCGCCACACCGCCGACAGCGCCGTAGGTCTGGCTGTATTTTCCGTACTTGTCCACATACAGCCGGAAGAACAAACCTAATGCAATCCACGCCGCCACCGTGAACACCGAACCGGGCGTAATGATCCTCCACCGCCTTCGAATGTTCGGCCCGAAGTGGTACACGATCGCCACCACGCACAACATCAGCAGCACGCCGATCGAATAGCGAAAGATCTGCCACGCGATGATCCAGATCGGGTTCAAAAACTTCTGCGCCGTCGACGGCAGCGTCGTCGCGGTCGAAGCGCCCGGAGAGATCGTCGCCAGCACCGTCTCCGCGCCGCTCGTCAGCTGCCGCGTCACCACCGTCCCAATCGGGATCAGGATCACCACGAACAAGATCAGCGTCGCCACCACCATGGTCAGCCCCACCGCCAGCGGCCGCTGCTTGTAGAACGGCCGGGGTTTCTCCACGTCATAGCACTTGTTCAACGCCCCCATCGTCGTGTTCAGCCCACCGCTCGCCGCCCAGATCGTCGCAAACAAACCGATCGATAAAATTCCCGTGATCGCCGGCGGCGGTTGATACAGCAGCTCGTGCAATCTCGGGTCCAGGTACGTGTGCAGCGTGATGCGCGTCTCGCGCGGCAGCGTGTTCACCGCCGCATTGATCCGATCCACCGCCTCCTGCTTCCACGCCGGCTTCAGCAGCGGGATCAGCGTCAGCAGAAACACGAAGAACGGAAACAGCGCGAACAGCCAGGAGTAAGCCAGCGATGCCGCCCAGGTAAAAAGGTTGTCGTCGTTGATCTCGAAATAGACCTTCTTCACGAAAGGCAAAAAGCCCATCGTGCGAAACACCACCGGCACATCGCGCATCCGCGCCATACGACTGATGTAAGGAAACGCCACCCGAAAAACAATGTTTACCGCGTTATGGGCCCTCCAACCGGCTTGATTGCGCCGCCGCGCCCGCGAGGCGCTGCCGCACGCCTCCCACGCCCACGAATTGTTCGCTATCCGCCGCCCGCCAGAGCAACGCCATTCCCCATGCAGGCTTTTCGACTGGTCGCCATCGCCGTAAGCTACCGCCAGTTCACGGAGAATCGCATGCGCATGTTGTTCGTACTGTTGCTCTTCTTCGCCTGCACCCTGTGCTTCGCGTCCGATGCGACGACGCAAACGTCCACCTCCGATCCCGTCTCCCTCTGGACCGCCGGCGAAAAAGACAAAGCCGTGGACACGTTCGTGCGGGCCGACTGGACGAAAGGCGAAGTCTTCCCCGCCGGCTCCGTCTTCCGCATGACCGAAACCGAGTTCAAAACCAAAAGCGGCAATGAGCAAAAGCAGCTGGTGAAACTCATGCGCCTGGAGGAAACCAAGCTTCGCGACCTGGTGCGAGAGGTGATCGCCCGGGCGAAGAAATCTTCCGCCGCCGGCAAACCGGATGAGGCGAAGAAGATGCTCGACGCCACCGCCGCCGCCGGCCGCCACTTCGCCACCGCCCCCGATCTCCTCGCCTCCCTCAAAGCCATCGGCATCGCGCTGGAAAAACGGGCGAAGGAAGAACTGGCGAAGTTGGAGGAGTGACGTGTTGATTGCGGCTGGAATCCGCGAGCACGGCTTGCCTACACGAGCACCCCGTGCGCGGAGGATGGCGACAGTACGTCGACGCAGTATCGGCACAGCCGACGCTTCGATCAACCGCGCCAACGGACGGCTTCAGCCATAGATTTTCGCGCTAGCTCATGAAGTCCTCACCGCACTACCCGTATCTTCCTCATGGGCCAATAGATCAAATCCACGACGCCAACCAAAGTTCCTGCACGAGAAGGGCCCACCATCCGCGAATCGGCCGACACGTCAACGTTGTCTCCGATGACGAAGAACTCGTCCGCCGCGAGCACGATGGTTTCGCCGTCGTGATAGCGCGCCATCTCCGCCTGAATCCCCCGCGGCGACGCTGAACATCGTCCCGCCAGCACCGGCGGAAGATGGATCTTCTGGTCGTTCACGAAGATCTCGCCTCCGGCGAATCGCAGCCGCTCCCCGCCGAAGGCGATGATCCGTTTGCAATACGGTTCCGACTTCTCTCCCTCCGGTCGATACACCACCAGATCCAGCCGCCGCGGCCGAAGGATCTTGACCACGGAGAAGCGGTCCCCCGGCTCGATCGTCGGTGACATGCTCTGCGTCGGCAGCCAAAACGTCTCGAGGACCATGGGCCGCACGACCAGCACTGCCAGCGCCATCTCAGCAATGCCGATGAGCAGGTGTGCGGCGAACGGCACCCAAGTGCGCTTTACGCTCAAGGCGAAGATCCAGCGCAACAGAAGGAACGGCGCCACCAGTTGAACCGCCATCAGCAGCAGTTGCACGCCCGTCGCGCCGGTCATGCGGGATGGTGTGAAGAGACTCGCGAGCGCCAGCAGGATCCCGATTACCGTCAGCAGCGCCATCGCCTTCACGCCGTGAAGGAAGTTCCCCCGCGCGGAACCGACGGCTCGTGCGGTTGCGGCAAGGAGCCAGCCTCCTGGGATCAAGGGGAGGAGCACACTCAGTGCAAGGATCGTCAAACTCGCCAAGCAACCTCCGGGATGTGTCGGCCTGATATGCGAAGGGTGTCCGGCCAATCCGGTCGTTCTTCCTAGGGGCGACGCCTGCGTCGCCCTCGGTCCTTGTGTGAGCGCATCTATGTCAACATCCAATAGTCACTAGACGCGGCATCATTCCGCAAGAAAACGTAATTAGCCGTCGCATTCGCGAAACTCATGCTCTCCCCCCGCGTCGAACGATAAGCTAGGATACACCAGAATATCGGTCCCAGCCGCAACCCTTGCGGCCTTGGTGCGTTTGAATGCTGGAGACATTGTTTATGAAGCAATCCAAAACTCTCGCGCTGTTGCTCAAAGCCGCTGCCGCTGCCGTGCCTGTGCTGATCATCGGCACCACCGCGTCTGCTCAGTACCGCGTCCAGCAGAACGAGGGGCGCGCGCTCGACTCCAACAACCGCATGGGCAGCGGGGGGTACAACTCCGGTCGCGACCTTCCGCCGCCCGTTGGCGGCAATGACATCGTCACCGGCAACGTCACCGGCCTACGCTACTTCCATGGCCGCGTCGATTACACCGACCCCGGCGCGTTTCGAGGAAGTGTTCCTTCCGGTCGCAACATCGACACCATCAACCGCACCGCCGGCAATGTCCCCACTCCTGACAATGTCGCGGCGCAATTCACGCCGCAGGGCCGCGTCTTCCTGGGCGACGCGCGCGGCGTTGCGCCGCCGTCGGACTTCCGCCAGATCACGCCCGGTTCTTCCGGCTACGTCGTCAACCAGCAGATCATGCCGCGTCAGGTCGGCGACGCCCGCCTGGGAGATGTTTCCCAAGGCAGCGTGAACGACACGCCCGCCCCCAGCCAGCTCGAACTTCGCGGACCCGTCAATACCACCGGGCAGCCCAATGTCGTCACGGCCTCGCCCCTGTTTGGCGTGCGCCCCGCGACCGCCGATGATCAATCCCTCCTGCTCGGCGCCAACGGTCAGCGGTCGCAGATCGGGTTGGACGACAACACGCTCCAGCGAATGCGCGATGAGATGGGCAGCGGCTTGTCCGGTAATCCCAACAGCATCAGCCGCGGCAGCGACATGAACCTCGGCGGAAACGCCGGTGGAAACAATCAGAACCAGAACAACCCGAACGGCAACACAAACAACGGCGCCGCCGGCACCACCGGCGCTGCGAACAACAATTCCGGCCCACTGCTCAACCAGCCGCTCTCAAATCAAACCGGCAACAGCGCCGTCCAGAATCAGCCGCTGGCGAATCAGCCGCTAAGCGGCCAAGGCGCGCAGACGACGGAAGGCGTCAGCCGGCGTTTCATCATCCCGCCCCAGGAGCAAAGCGCCGCCTATGCCGAGATGCTCCGGCGCTACAACCAGATGCAGGGGCAGAACAATGCCTCGCCGCAGCAGCAAGCGGCAGCATTCAACAACGCGCTTCGCGCCCGCGAACAGGCGGCGAAGCAAAACCAGCAGCCCGGCCAGCCCGGTCAGCCGAATGTGCCGCAGCAGCCCGGACAACCGGCCCCGCAGCCGGGGGCGCAGCCGAATCCGGGCGCAGCGGGTGCAAATCAGCAGGGAAACGCGGGCGCACCGGGCGGCATCTTCGGCCAGAACAACAATGCCCAAGCCCCGCGTGGGCCAGGCGCTGCGGGCCCCGGCGGCGGTCAGCAGCCCGCTCAGGCGCAACCGAAAAAGCCCGACCCCGTCCCCGTCAAATCTTTCGCCGAAGGAATGAAGGGCAAAGGCATGACGGAGCTGATGACCCAGGCCGAGGACCTGGTCCGTCAGGGCAAGTACAACGCGGCCTTGGACAAATATGACGGCGCGCAGCAGGTGGCGCCAAACAACCCCATGGTCAAGATGGGCCGGGCGGTTGCGGAACTCGGCGGGTCGTACTACGCCAGGGCCGAGGGTCATATTCGCGAGGCATATCAGCAGAACCCTGCATTGATGGTCGCAACCTACGACCTGCGGAACCAGTTGGGTGAGGATCGTCTCCAGACGCTGGTGAAAGACCTGCGGGACCTGGCGACGAACGACAAGAAGGATTCCAGGCCGGTGTTCCTGCTTTCGTTTATTGCGTACAACACAGGTCAGGCCCAGACGGCGGATGCGTACCTGGATCTGGCGCAAAAGCGTGCCGGCAATAGAGATCCGCTGCTTCAGAGCGTGCGCGACCATTGGACGCTGCCGGACAAAGCGCCCGAGCAGCCGGCGAATCCGCAGGCGCCCGCGCCCGCCGCTGCGCAACCGGCGGCTCCTGCGGCCCCGGCCGCTCCGCGGCCGATTCCGCCTGGGCAGCAGAACAAGTAGTTTGGTGGAACTATCGCAACCGCAGAGGGTCTAAAGCTTGGCCCTCTGCGGTTGTTTGTTTTGGGTTTCCTGTGCGTGGTTGGGCGGCGATATAATGGCGGAAGCAACGGAGGCGTGATGAGCCGGTTGGATCGACATGTCGCGTTTGTGCAGAACAAGCTGGCCTTGAGCCGGTTCTTGTATGGCCTGGCCTGGGCGCTGCTGTTGTACGCAGTGGTGGTTTGGGTGGCAGTGGTGGTGGACCGGGTGGTTCACGTGCGCCCGCAGCCGGTGATGGCATGGTTCTGGGGGGGGGTTGGGGCGGCGGTTGTGGGGGCGCTGGTTTACGCAATGATCAAGCGACCGAGCGCGGAAGCGGCGGCGGTGGCGATTGATGAGCGGCTGGCGCTGAAGGAGAAGTTCAGCACGGCGCTGTATGTGCGGCCGTTGAAGGATCCCTTTGCGCAGGCGGCGGTTCGGGATGCGGAGCGGACGGCGGACAATGTGAGCTTGCACAAGCGGTTTCCGGTCGAGTGGCCGCGGACGCTGATCTGGACAACCGCGATGACGCTGGCGGTGGTGGGGACGTTTTTCTGGCTGCCGTCGATGGATCTGCTGGGGCGGGAGCAGGCGCGTCGCGAGCAGGTGAAGGTTGAACAGCAGCAACAGGATGCGAAGAAGGTTGTGCAGCAGGCGCTGGCGCGCGTGAACGCGACGCCGCGCGGGGCCGCGGATGAGGAGATCATCAAGCGCGCGCAGCGCGACCTGGCGAACATTATCAATGCGCCAATTCATGATCCCGAAGGTGCGAAGAGATCAGCGGCGAAGGCGCTTCAGGATGTGGGTGAGGGAATCAAGCAGCAGATGGCTTCGAGCCAGCGGTTCGCGGATGCGCAGAGTGATGCGAAGGCGTTCAAGTCGCTGCTGCCGGCGGCGGATGAGAAGGGGCCGGTGGCGGATGCGCAGCGTGCCATCGCCAAGGGTGAGATGGACAAGGCGGTCGATGAGCTGACCAAGGCAGTGGACAACTTCGACAAAATGGGAGACGACCAGAAGCAGAAGGCTGCCGAGCAAATGCAGAAGATGTCTCAGCAGCTTCAGCAGATGGCTCAGGATCCGAACGTCCAGAAGCAGATCCAGCAGCAATTGCAGCAGCAGATGGGAATGAATCAGCAGCAGGCGCAACAGATGGCGCAGCAGATGCAGCAGGCGGCGCAGGGGGACAAACAGGCGCAGCAGCAGTTGCAGCAACAGGCGCAGCAGATGCTGAAGCAGATGAACAACGGGCAAGGCCCGAATCAGCAGCAACAGCAGCAGATCCAGCAGATGATGAAGCAGATGCAGGCGCAGGCGAACACGCAGCAACAGGCGCAGCAGATGGCGCAGGCGGCGCAGCAGATGGCGCAGGCGATGCAGCAGCAACAGCAACAGCAGCAGGGACAGAAGCAACAGGGCCAGGGCCAGAAGGGCGGGCAGCAGCAGGCGAACCAGCAGCAGATGGCGCAGGGGCAGGCAGCGATGAAGCAGCAGCTCCAGGCGATGCAGGCGATGAAGGCCGATGCGCAGCAGGTTGCGGCGGCGCAGCAGGCGGCCCAGCAGGCGGCACAGGAAGCGGCGGGGCAGTGCCAGGCCGGTGGCCAGCAGGCCAAGCCGGGACAGCAGGGGAATCAGCAGTGGGCGGGCAATAACAACGGCGGTTGGAAGCAGGGCCAGAACAATCAAGGAAATCCAAAGCCGAACCAGGGGCAGGGCGGATTCGGTATTGGGGCGGGACCTCGTGATTACAAGGAGGAAGCGCCGTATGACGTGAAGCAGGAGGTCGACAAGTCAGAGGACATCGACGGCGGGAAGATCCTTGCGAGCACGCTGGTGAAGGCGCGCAGCGAGAAGGGGAAGAGCAGCGTCGGGTTGCAGCAGATGGCGCAGCGCGCGCAGCAGGAAGCGACCGACGAAGTGGAGCAGGATCGGATCGGCAAGGCGGCGCAGCAGGCGGTGAAGGAGTATTTCCGGTCGGTAGCGGAGGATGCGCCGACGGGGGCGGGGCCGCAGCAGCAACAGCCGCAGCAACAGGCGCCGGCGCAGCAGTGATCGCAAATCGCTGGAAAGCGATGATGCACAGCAACGTCATCCTGAGGTAATCCGAAGGATCTGCTTTAAATGCCGCTCGGTGCCAGATGCTTCGGAGTACCTCAGCATGACAATGCTTCGTATGACCCCGCGTTCAACAGACGTTCCGGGCGGGAAGGTCTGTGTCGCGTGAGGCTCAGTTGGATCCTTGTGTTGATCGCGGTGGTGGGGTGTCGGAGGGAAGGTGCGAGCGCGCCGGTGGTGGTGTTGTACACGAGCGTGGATGAGCCGATCGCTCGCAGGATTGTGGCGGGGTTTGAGAAGGAGACGGGGATCCGGGTTGTTCTTCAGACGGATACGGAGGCGACCAAGAGCGTGGGGCTGGCGGAGCGGGTGCGGGCGGAGAAGACCAAGCCGCAGGCGGATGTGTTCTGGAGCAATGAGCCGTTTCATACGATCAACCTGGCGCGGGAGGGTTTGCTTGAGGCTTATGAGTCGCCGGCGGCGCGGGAGATTCCGGAGCAATATCGATCAAGGGAGAAGTTGTGGGCGTCGGTGGGATTGCGGGCGCGGGTGATCGCGGCGCGGACGGAAGCTGGCGCGCCGCGGGGGCTGGAGGACTTGGGGAAGGGGGAGTTTAAGGGCAAACTGGCGATGGCTCGGCCGACGGCGGGGACGACGGGGGGGCATGTTGCGGCGCTGTATGTGGTGTGGGGGAATGAGCGGGCGCGGGCGTATTTCGGCGCGCTGCGGGCGAACGAGATCAGGCTGCTGGGAGGGAATTCGGTTGTCGCGGAGCAGGTGGCGGCGGGGAATTTTGTGGCCGGGCTGACGGACAACGATGACTGCGCGGCGGCGAGTGAAGAGATCCGCAAGGTGGCGATGGTGTTTCCGGATCAGCAAGGTGCAGGGACTTTAATGATTCCGACGACGGTTGGGATGGTAAAGGGTGGGGCGCATCGCGAGAATGCGAAGAAGCTGGTGGATTATCTGCTGTCGAGCGCGTGCGAGCAGAAACTTATTGAGGCGCAGTTCGTCTTGACGGGTGTGCGAGATGCAACGGCCGGAGGGAAGATCAAGCCCATGCAGGTGGATTATGAGGAGGTGGCGAAGGTGATGCCGGGGGCGGTGAGGGAAGCGATGGGAATTTTGGAGGGGCGGGAGTGAAACTGGATTTAGGATTTCAGATTTCAATATCTCAGATTTCAGATTTGAGAATCTGAGATTTGAAATTTGCAATCCGCCGGTGAGATTTCAGACTTGAGAAGTGGATCTTGGGAAGGCCGGGAGTGACTTGTGCGGATGAATTTCGAAGTTCGAAATCCGACATCCGAAGCAAGCACGAAGGGGGGAAATTCGAAACCCGGGTCTTCAAACGGTGTGCTTCTGCGAGCGCCGACGTTGCTGGTGATATTGGTTACGGCGGGGTTGCCGCTGGGGTGGTTGGTGGGGCAGATCTTGGGGAATCCTGGGGTGATGGTGGAGGCGAAGCTGGATGCTTTTCGGTGGGGGTTGCTCACGCGGACGTTGTTGTACAACGGGATCGTTGCGGTGATTGCGACAGTGCTGGGGTTGCCGGCGGCGATGGTGCTCGGTCGCGGGCGGGGTGTGGTGCAGCGGGTTCTGTTTTTTGCGTTGCCGGTTTCGTTGCTGCTGCCATCGCTAACTTATGCGTACGGGTGGTCGCAGTTTCTACGCTTAGTGAATTGGTATCCGGAGCCGGGGTCAAAGCTTGATGTGATGCGTTGCGTGTGGTCGCTGGCGACGTGGCTTTGGCCGATCCCGGCGGGAGCGGTGGGGCTGGCGCTGCGACGAACGGATACGCAGGTGCAGCAGCAGGCGCTCCTGGATGGGGTGTTGTGGCGGGTGACGTTGCGGCAGCTTGCGCCCGTGATCGCGGCGTCGGCGGCGATTGTGGGGGTACTCGCGGTGCAGGAGTTTTCGGTTTACGAGCCGACGGGGATCAGCGTAGTGGCGACGGAAGTGCGGATGGTGTTTGAGACCGGGGCGTTCAGCTCGCCCTGCAATCCGATCACGGCGGCGATCGCGGGGCAGTCGACGCTGCTGGGGCCGAGCGATCAGCGGGCGCGGGCGGCGGCGGCGGTGGCGGCGGCGCTGCCGCTCCTGGTGACGACAGCGGTCGTCGCGGCGGGCGTTATGCTGGTGGCGCGGGCGACGGCGAGCGAGGAACAGATCGAGACGGGGCCTTGGCCGGCGGCGCTGGATGCGGGGGCGGCCGCGAAGGTGCTGTCGCTGGCGGTGGTGGCGGCAGCGGTGGTGGTTCCGGCGGTTTCACTGGTGTTATCGCTGAAGGTGTCGACGAACCCGCTGAAGCTTTGGAATGAATTCCAGCCGCAGATTGTGGGCTCAATCTCAATGGCGGCGGTGGCTTGTGCGTTTGCGTTTGGACTGGCGTTCTGGACTTCGGTGCAGCACAGCGCGCTATCGCTGGCGACCACACTGGCTACGTTCTTGGTTGGGGGGCAGCTCCTGGCGATCGCACTGATCCGGATTTACAACCGGTCGGGGCTGGCGTGGGCATACAATGGGCCGCCGATTTTGATCGCGGCATACCTGGCGCGGTTCTCGTGGATTGCGCTGATCAGCGGTCAAACGACCTGGGGGCGGCCGTGGCGACCGCTGCGGGATCTGGCGGCGGTGGATGGGGCGGGGCCGGTGCGGACGGCGGCGGCGGTGATTGGGCCGATCGCGTGGCCGATTTTGTTTGCGGGGGCGATCCTGGTGGCGGCCTTGGCGCTGGTGGAGGTTCCTGCGACGGTGCTGATCTCACCGCAGCGTCCGCAAATGTTGACGCCTTTGATGATGACGTGGGTGCATATGCTTCGCTACGATTCAATGATCGAGGCGAGCTTGCTTTTGATGAGTACCGTTGCCGTTCTGGCCATCGTCGCAGCGGGTTTGGTCGCGGTGGGGACGCGGCGGATGCGGTTCGCTGCGCCGGTGGGGGCGTGTCTCATCATGCTGATGACGGCGGGATGCGAGCGGGGGACGAAGCCGGATGCAGTTTGGCTGTCGACGGGGACAGGGCCGGACCAGGTGGTGTATCCGCGGGCGATCACGTACAGCAGGATTGACGATACGTTTTTTGTCGTTGATCGGGTGGCGCGCATTCAGCATCTGGATGCGAAGGGGCACTATTTGAACGAGTGGCGGATGCCGGAGTGGTCGCAGGGGAAGCCGGTGGGGGTTTCGGTGGCGCCGGACGGGAACGTGTATGTGCCGGACACGCACTATCACCGGGTAATGGTCTATTCGCCAAAGGGTGAGTTGCTGCGGCAGTGGGGTAGGAAGGGGACGGAGCCGGGCCAATTTATTTATCCGACCGACATCGCATTTGATGGGAAGGGGAATGTGTTCGTGTCGGAGTATGGGGACCACGATCGAATCCAGGTGTTCGACGCAAGTGGGAAGTTTCTCTATCAGTTTGGATCGTTTGGGGTGGAGAATGGGCAGTTCTCTCGGCCGCAGTCGATGGTGATCGAGGGAGATCTGGTGTACGTGACCGATGCATGCAACCACCGGATCTGCGTGTTCAGGACGGACGGCACGTTTGTGCGAAACATGGGTTCGGTGGGATCGGGGCTGGGGCAGTTTCGGTTTCCTTATGGACTGGATGAAGATGCGAAAGGCCGGCTGATTGTTTGCGAATTCGGGAACAATCGGGTGCAGATGATCGACAAAGAGAGCGGGAAGGGATTGGCGACATGGGGAGTTGGAGGACATGAGGAAGGACAGCTGGCGTATCCGTGGGGGATTGTGGTGGATAAGCGGAATCGTGTCGTGGCGGTGGATGCTGGGAATAATCGGTTGCAGGTGTTTGAGTTTTGAGGTGGAGCAGACATGCATGGGCGAGACGCCCATGCTACGGAGAAGGCATTCGGCTAGGATGTCCGGTTGATGGTCGTGATGGACGTAGTGAGAGCTTGAAGATCGGATGATGTTAACATCGCTGGCAGTTTCGGATTTCGTTTTTCCGCTGCACCTGGAGTATCTCTCCTGGCCAGCGGCGCTGGGGATTTTTGCGGGGTTGGGGGTGGTGGTGGCGCTGCTGGGGATGCGGTCGCTGAATGGGTTGGGGCCGGTGCGGAAGTGGGTGGCGATCTCGATCCGGCTGGCGGTGCTGCTGCTGTTTATCCTGATCATTGGGGGCGCGCGGTGGCAGCGGGTGAACAAGACGGTGGAGGTGATTGTTCTTCGCGACACGAGCGAATCAATGTCGCAGGTGAAGGATTTTCCGGCGAAGACGCTCCAGGAATCGCAGGACGAGTGGTTTAAGAAGTTGTCCAGCGATAAGAACGCCGGCGTGACGATGAAGCGGCCGGAGGATCGGTTCGGGATCATCGGGTTTAATTCGGCGGCGACGATCGAGGCGATGCCCAATGCGCATCCGTCGCTGGACGCGCGGCCAATCCGAGAGGCGGGGAACAGCACCGATCTGTCGGCGGCGCTGAACACGGCGATGGCGACGATGGGACGCGATGCGATGCATCGGCTGATGATCATTTCCGACGGGAACTTCAACACCGGCGATTACAACGCGGCAATTGATGCGGCGGTGGCGCAGAACATTCCGATTGATGTGGTGCCGGCGTCTTATGATGTGCGGGATGAGGTGCTGGTGGAGCGGTTCGTGACGCCGGCGCAGAAGCGGGAGAATGAGCCGTTTACGATCAGCGTGGTGCTGAAGTCGACGAATCCGCAGCCGGTGAGCGGTCGGCTGACGGTGCTGCACGGGGGCGCACCGATGGATCTGGATCCGTATACGGAGGGGGTGCAGGCGACGCGGCGGGTGACGCTGAAGCCCGGGCCGAACGTGGAGCGCGTGCTGGTACCGGCGCTTGCGGAGGCGGGGGTGCATCAGTTCAAGGCCATCTTCGAGGGGGAGAATGTCTCGGCGGAGATCGCGGGCGCTCCCGGCGCGGGAGGGGCGGCGGGTCAAACGCAGGTTGCGACGACGCAGCGGATTCGCGGAGACACGATCCAGTCGAACAACGTTGCAGAGGCGTTTACTTTCGTGAAGGGGAAGGGGAAGGTTCTTTATATTGACAATGTGGAGGGCGGGCGCGGGCAAATCCTTCGCGAGGCGCTGGCGCGCGAGGGAATCATCCTGGACGACAAGACGAGCGTGGATCAGTTCCCCAACACCGTGGTGGAGCTTCAGAATTATGACGCGGTGATTTTGGCGAATGTGCCACGCGGAGCGGGGGGATTGACGGACGATCAGCAGCGGATGCTGGCGACGTACGTGCACGATATGGGGGGCGGGCTGGTGATGATCGGCGGGCCGGACACGTTTGGCGCGGGCGGTTGGCAGGGGAGCAAGCTGGAAGAAGTCTTGCCGGTCAATATGGATATCCCCGCGCAGCGGCAACTCCCGAAGGGGGCGCTGGTGCTGGCGATTCACTCCTGTGAGATGCCGGACGGGAACTACTGGGGCGAGCAATGCGCGATCAAGGCGGCGGAGACATTGTCGGAGCGCGATGAGCTGGGGGTGATCAGCTACAACTGGAACGGACCGGGCGGAGGGGGATCAAACTGGGAGTATCCGCTTCAGACGAAGGGGGATGGGGCACGTGCGTATTCGGCGATCAAGAAGATGGTGCCGGGGGATATGCCTAGCTTTGATGACATGCTGGATTTGGCGGTGAACGGGCGCAACGGGGTAGGTGGGTTGCTGAAGTCGGATGCGCGGCAGAAGCACATCATCGTGATTTCGGATGGTGATCCGCAGCAGCCGGCGCAATCGCTGATCAACCAGTGCAAGGCGAACAAGATCAGCATTTCGACGGTGGCGGTGTATCCGCATGATGTGTCGGATCGGGGGCTTCCGCCGACGATGCGGAAGATGGCGCAGGATACGGGCGGGCGCGCGTATGGGCCGATCAATAACAATCCGAACCAGTTGCCGCAGATCTTTATCAAGGAAGCGACGGTGGTTCGGCGGAGCTTGATCCATGAGCCGAAGGAAGGGATTCCGCTTCAACCGCACCCGGGGACGAGCGACATCATGAAGGGGTTGGAGGGTGTGGAGCTTCCGCCGCTCCTGGGGATGGTGCTGACGAGCAAGAAGAACAACCCGCAGATCGAGGTGCCGCTGACGGCGGGGGCGGCGATGGATCCGATTTTTGCCCATTGGCAGACGGGACTGGGGAAGGCCGCGGCGTTCACTGGGGATGCACACAATCGCTGGGCGGCGAACTGGGTGGGATCGCCCATTTATTCCAAGTTCTGGGCGCAGGTGGTGCGAGGGGTTTCGCGGCCACCGATGTCGACGGATTTTGACGTGACGACGGTGCAGGCGGGGAACACGGGGCACATCACGGTTGAGGCGCTGAACAAGGACAATCGGTTCCTGAACTTCTTAAACGTGAGCGGGACGGTGGTGGGTCCGGACGGAAAGCCGCGGACGGTGCGGCTGGTGCAGACGGGGCCGGGGACGTATGCGGGGGACTTTGATGCGAAGGATCCAGGAACGTACGCGGTGGTGCTGAACTATGCGGGGCCGAAGGGGGAGAACGGTTATATCCCCTCGGGGATGGCGGTGAACTCATCTCCGGAGCTGCGGGACCTGCGGAGCAATGAGGCGGTGCTGAAGCAGATCGCGGAGCGGACGAAGGGGCGGGTGCTGACGCCGTTCGAGGCGAAGATTGATCTCTTTAATCGTGAGGGGTTGAAGATCACGTCGTCGCCGCTGCCGATCTGGGATTTGCTGGTGCCGATCCTGCTGGCGCTGATTCTGGTGGATGTGGCGACGCGGCGGATTGCCTGGGATTGGGCGAGTACCAAGAAGATGGCGGGCGCCGCGGCGGAGCGGGTACGGGCGTTTACGGTTGTGCGGAAGGTGGAATCGCGGCAGACGCTGGATGCGCTCAAGCGCGTGCGCGAGGACGTGGCGGAGCAGAAGTTCCGGCCGGCGGAACAGGCGGGCGCGGCGCCGGTTGGCGCGGGCGCGGCGCCGGATCCGAAGGCGAAGTTCCACGCGAAGGGTGTGGAGGGGGATATCAGCAAGCTGGTGGGTGGGGCATCGGACAAGCCGATGCCGGCAGCTCCGAAGAAGATTGAACCGAAGGGTGCGCCGGCGGATGGCGGAGGACATACAGGGAGCTTGCTGGAGGCGAAGAGGCGGGCGCAGCAGCAGATTAAGCAGAAGGAGCAGGGGGAGTGAGTGGAGCCATTGCGATTCTCCAACGAAAGGAAGCTGCGTAGGCAGATGGTGAGCAGGGACTGGACAGAACAGCAGATTCGGGAAGCGCTTGAGACGGCGCCGGTTCCGGCGATAGGAAAGCAGGGGCGCGCCTTGCGGCATGTGCATCCTGTAACAGGCAAGTCAGTGGTCGTGGATGCGAGGACGGGTGAAATCTTTCACTTGGGGAAGGAAGGGTTTCTGTATGGCTGAAGAAATCGACATTGCGCTTTTGGACGAAGATGTGAACGTCTGGCGACCGGCGCCGGCGTGGAAGATCGGTCCCTCCACTTTCATCGTACTTCGACCTGACGACTACGACCCCGAAGACGAACAGTGGGAGTTCCCTCCTGGATCGGTTGTGATTGGTGAACTACGCCAGACGTCGGAGGGCAGCAGGCTGACTGCGGTGCGTGCGGCGACGACGGGGCGACAAACGGCGTAACTTAAAGAGGAATCTATGACTCAAGCGAATGTTCCAGGTGTTGATCCTCAGGTTCAAGCTGCGGCGGATGCTTTTCGTAGTGATTACCGGGCGGTGCAGGCGGAGATTGCGAAGGCGATTGTGGGGCATGAGGAGATTGTGGACGGGGTGCTGACGTGTTTGTTTGTGGGCGGGCATGCGCTGCTGGAGGGTGTGCCTGGACTGGGGAAGACGGCGCTGATTCGGGCGCTGGCCAGTGCGTTGAACCTGAAGTTTGCGCGGATTCAGTTTACGCCGGACTTGATGCCGGCGGACGTGATTGGGACGAACGTGATCATGGAGAACGAGCACGGGCAGCGCGCGTTCACGTTCATGGCCGGACCGATCTTTGCACAGATCGTGCTGGCGGACGAGATCAATCGCGCGACGCCGAAGACGCAGTCGGCGATGCTGGAGGCGATGCAGGAACAGCAGGTGACGGCGGGGGGAGCGATCCGAAAACTGGAGCAGCCGTTCTTTGTGATGGCGACGCAGAATCCGCTGGAGCAGGAGGGAACGTATCCTCTGCCTGAGGCGCAGCTCGATCGGTTTTTCTTCAAGCTGGTCGTGCAGTACTCGGGGCGGGAAGAGCTGCGGGAGATTTTGAATCGCACGACCACGGGTCACCAGGTGAACATTCAGCCGGTGTTGGATGCGCAGAAGATCATCGGGCACCAGCAGCTGGCCAAGCGGGTGATCATCGCACCCCACGTTCAGGATTACATCATCCGTTGCACGCTGGCGACGCATCCGAGCGGCGTGTATTCGATCCCGATGACGAACCAGTTCCTGCGCGTGGGGGCGAGCCCGCGTGCGGCGCAGGCGATCAGCCTGGCGAGCAAGGTACGGGCGCTGCTGGACGGGCGGTTCCATGTGAGCTTCAAGGATGTGAAGGAAGTGGCGATTGCGGCGATGCGGCATCGCGTGATTTTGAACTTCGAGGGTGAGGCGGAAGGAATTACCACGGATATGGTGCTGGAGAAGATCCTGGCGGAGACGCCGACGACGGTGGAGGGGGAAGTAACGGCGGGAGCGGTACGTGCATGAATCACTTGGGCACGGGTCAACAAACCCTGAGCTATTCGAGCGGCCACACCCGCGAGGAGGTTCGGCATTGGCTGGGCGTGCTTTCAATCGTTATTGGGGTTGGAGCGGGAGTGATGCTGCTGTCAGGCCTGTTGGCGGAGCGGCATTTCCTTCACTCCATTCCCGCCGGCAAGGATGAAGACGACGTTGGCGGCGTTCCGTCGTATATCGTTGCACTGATTTTCTTGCCGTTTATCGGTGCTGCGGTGGGGTTCGCTCTGGGAGTTGCGGCACGATTCATGGGAGATCGCAGGCTGGGCTGGACGGGGATGCTGGCCAATATCGCGGCGATTGGGGTGCCCATTGGGTTGCTTGTGTTGGGGCACGTGTTGTCGCAATGGGTCCCCAGTAGAGTCTTGTGATGTTTGAGCTGATCGCGGAAATGTTCGTCTTCCTGTTCATCGGATACGCGATCGCAGCGTTCGTGAGGAAGAACGGCACGGCTCGGCCGCTGGAGAAGTTGGAGGAGGCGGAGCCTTGCGATTTTTGCGGATATGATTTGCGGGCGTCGCCGGAGCGGTGTCCAGAATGTGGTCGGGAGACGTCGCTGGTGCGGACGAAGCGCCTGCGGCGGCTGCGGGAGGATTGGCCGGCGAATGCGATTGATGTGCGGCGGCCGAGGCCGGATGAGACACCGGTGCTGCTTTTTTCGACGTTCAGTCTCCCGCTGGCGGATCTGTTGCGGCAGCACCTGGAGTGCCGGGGCGTTGCGAGTCAGTTGTCACAGGGGACTGGCGGTATCAATCCTGTGACGGGGGCGCGGTTGGCCGGGGCTTGGCTGCTGATGGTGTGGAGCGAGGATGTGGAGCGGGCGCGAGCGATCGTGGAGCATTTGCTACCGGAAGAGGAGTTGCGGCAGGGGTTGGAGGCGGCGCCCGCGGTAGCGGCTGGCCAGGAGCGAGAGGTTCAGGCATGAAGATTCCAGTGCCTCCCAACACCGGAAAGGTTCGCGTGGCGATGACGCTGGGCGGGAAGTACACGGTTTGGAACGGGAAGCAGGGGCCGAATGAGTTTGCGATCACGTGCCGGAACCGGAAGCAGGCGGAGGCAATTGCTAAGTTGATCAATTCGAAGCAGCACAATGGGGAAGTGGTTGTCGACTGAAGCTTCTCATTCACCACGGAGAACACGGAGATGCACAGAGTTGAATGAGTGGTGTTTGGTTTAATGCCGGGGTGAGCAAAGGTCGCTCGTATGACATTGATGTCAGAACAATCAAAGCTGCTGGATCCGCAGTTCATGGCCAGGCTGGATCAGCTGGACGTCATGAGCCGGAAGTTGCTGGCGGGGAAGTTGAAGGGGGAGCGGCGGTCAAAGCGGCGGGGGCAGTCGGTGGAGTTTGCAGATTATCGCAACTACGTCATCGGCGATGATCTTCGCTTTATCGACTGGAACATCTACGCGCGTTTGGATCGGCTGTTTCTGAAGCTGTTTCTGGAAGAAGAAGACCTGTCGCTGTACGTGCTGCTGGACGTTTCCAAGAGCTGCGACTATGGCAATCCGAACAAGGCGTTTTATATCAAGCAGGTGGCTGCGGCGCTGGGGTACGTGGGGCTGGTGAATTACAACCGGGTGACGCTCTGCGCTTTTAACGATGGGATTGCATCCGACACGGGCGCGATGCGCGGGCGGCGGCGGGTGGCGCAGATGCTGGATTTCGTGCAGAAGCTGGAGCCGTCGGGATCTAGTCACATGGCGGAGGCGTGCCGACGGTTTGCGCTGGCGCATCGGCAGAAGGGGATCTGCGTTGTGCTGTCCGACTTCTTCGACAAGGGCGGGTACGAGAACGGTCTGCGGTATGTGTCGGGAGGGAAGTATGACCTGTTTGCGGTGCAGACGCTTTCGCCGCAGGAGATCGATCCGGATTTGCAGGGGGATTTGAAGCTGCGGGACATAGAAGACGACGACATGGCGGAGGTGTCCATCACGCAGCCGCTGATCAAGCAGTACAAGGCGAACCTCAACGCGTACTGTTTAAGTCTGAAGGATTACCTGACTCGACGCGGGGGGACGTATTTGTTCACGAGCACGGCGGTGCCGTTTGATACGCTGGTTTTGAATTATCTGCGGGAGCGTGGGCTGTTGGGATGACGATGCCGCACACGATCATCATCGATGGCATCTGGGCGCGCCCCAGCCGATGGGAGCCGCTGCGCCGCCGCATCGAATGCGCGTGCGGCAGTGCGGAGATCTGGCGCTACAATTCCACCGGCTGCTGCACCTTTGAAGCGCTGGGACAACTCCTGGTCCATCGTATTCGGCAGTTGGACCAAGACGTGAACCTCGTCGGCTTCTCGATGGGAGGCTTGGTCGCACGCGCCGCTCATTTGATGGACGGTGAGATTCCTGTGCGCCGAACGGTCTTCATGAACTCTCCCCACGCTGGCTCGATCATGGCCTACCTGCTTCCGCTCAAGGGTGTGCGGCAGATGTGCCCGAGCAGCGCGTTCATGAAGCGCATCCGAAGCGACCGCTGGGACGTCCCCTCGCTCTGCGTCTATAACCCGCTGGACACGATGGTGGTGCCGGGATCGTCCACCCGATCGACTGATGCCACCGAGAGCGTCTGCTGCAAAGCGCCTATCCATTTGTGGCCCATCTGGTCGAAAGCGATCCACCAGCGGGTGGTCGCGTTCCTGAAAGCAGGGGAGAACTGATATGAACTGGCTTCCCCAATTCCTGAACTGGCCCACCGCCGCCCTGGCCGGCGCAATCGTTGTCCCCTCGCTGCTGGTGCTCTATTTCCTCAAGCTGCGCCGGCGCGAGATGGAGGTCAGCTCCACCCTCCTGTGGCGCAAGGCGATTCAGGACCTCCAGGTGAATGCGCCGTTTCAGCGGCTGCGGAAGAACCTGCTTTTGTTCCTTCAGCTGCTTTTGCTTTGTTTGTTGTGCTTGGCGCTGTCGCGGCCGGTGGCGAACTACACGCCGGGGGCGGGGAAAATGACGGTCATCCTGATCGACCGGTCGGCGTCCATGTCGACGACGGACCCGGACCTGAAAGGAAAGACACGGCTGGATGAGGCGAAGCGACGGGCGAAGGACCTGGCGGAGACGATCGATCGAAATTCGAGCGCGATGGTGATCGCATTCGATCAGACGGCGGAGACGATCCAGCCGTTCACGAGCGATGTGCCCGCGCTGAAGAATGCGATCGATTCCATTCGGCCGACGGATCGGAAGAGCCGGTTGAAGCTGGCGTATCAGCTGGCGGAGGCGCAGACGAACTTCAATCCTGAGCAGCTTCGTTCGCTGGTGACGCCGGATATCTGGGTGTATTCGGATGGCCGGGTGGGGGATGCGAATGATCTGTCGATCCGGGGGAATCTCAAATACGACAAGATCGGCACGGAGAAGGCAGGAAATGTCGCCATCGTGGCGATGAACGCGAAGCGCAATTACGAGCGGCCGACGGAGGTGCAGGTGTTTGCGCGGCTGGCGAACTACGGGCCGGATCCGGTGAATGCGGACGTGCAGCTTGTGGTGGATGGCCGGACGCGCTCGATCGCGGCGACAAGCTTGCCGCCGGAACGTTGGCCGAATCAGCAGCAGGAGAAGTTTGAAGCGCGTGCTTCGGTGGAGTTCACGGTCGACATGACAGAGGCGGGGATCGTGAAGGTCGAGCAGATGCACAAGCAGGGGGACGCGCTGGCGGCGGACGATGCGGCGACGGTGGTGGTGCCGCCGCCGAAGCAGCTTGCGGTGCTGCTGGTTTCGGAGGGGAATTATTTTCTAGAGCGGGCGATGCAGAGCCTGGGGTTCAAGGATCCGGCGATGCTGCCGGCGGCGTATGAGCGGGACAAGCCAGCGAAGTATGACGTGATCATTTTTGATCGCTACCGGCCAAAGTTTCTGCCGGAGGCGGGGAACTTCATGTACTTCGGCGCAATTCCGCCAGGTGAGAAGATCAAGGGGGAGCCGGACGTCTACGTTCCGCAGCCGGACAATGCGAAGAAGATTGTGGGGGTGATCGACTGGGATCGCGAGCATCCGATTCTGCGCCATCTTTCGTTTAACCAGATT
>DASVUC010000101.1:0-34710 GCA_036387255.1 Tepidisphaeraceae bacterium
ACCTTGCCGTGCCGGTGACGGACGATCAGAACCGATTGATCGGCTTGATCACGGTGGACGACGTCGTCGATGTCATCCAGGAAGAGGCGACGGAGGACGTGCAGAAGATGGCCGGTGCTGGCGCGGAGGAACGGCTGACGAGTCCCTGGCATTTCTCCTTCCGCAAGCGGATCTGGTGGCTGGAGGTGAATCTTGCGACCGCGTTCGCGGCGGCGGCGGTGATTGCTGTTTTCAAGGAGACGATCGAGAAAGTCGCGATTCTCGCTGCTTATCAAACGATCGTCTCTGGGATGGGTGGCAACGCGGGGGCGCAGGCGATGGCGGTGGCCATTCGCGGGATTGCGCTGGGGGAAGTCGACTTCGCGCTGCTTCGGCGAATCCTTTATCGTGAAGCGATCGTGGGGCTGGCGAGCGGCATTGTGATTGGCTGCACAACCGCCGCCATCGCGGTCTTCTTCAACTACTCCAACCATGGCGCGCTGCTGGGCGTGGTGGTGTTCCTGGCGCTGGTGATTAACCACGTGCTGGCGTGCACCAGCGGCGTGGCGATCCCGTTCATCATGAAGCGGCTCGGCTTTGACCCGGCGCAATCGGCCACCATCTTCGCGACGACCGTCACTGACTGCTGTGGGTTTTTCACCACCCTGGGCCTCGCGTCGCTCCTCATGAAGTGGCTGGGCTGAGCATTTTTTCGGCGATGAGGTAGTCGGTGATCTTCATTCCGAGGCGTTCGTAAGTCTGCTGCGCAGAGTGATTTTCCTTCTCCACGTACAGGCGCACACCGACTGCGCCTGCGGCACGGGCGGACGCTTCGACTTCCGTGAAGATGCTGCGGAAGACGCCGCCCTTGCGATAATCCGGATGTACGTAGACGCTCTGGATCCACCAGATATCGCCGTTGCGCCAGTCGCTCCACTCGTGGGTGATCATGAGCTGGCCGACGACGCGGCCGTCGAGTTCCGCGACGAAGTAGATGCCCTTGTTTTCATCCACGAGCGCGGCGCGGACGCCGTCCGTGAGCGTCGCGCGGTCGAGCGCCAGGTGCTCGGTTTCCGTCGCCATTCGCGAGTTGAAGTCGACGATGGTTTCCAGGTCCCGCAACTCACCGCGCCGCACTTTCGCCGATCGATTGCTCATTTTGTCGCGCCTTGGTTACCTGCTGTAGGTCAAACACCGGCATCGCGTGTCCGACCCAGCCGATGGGGTGGACGTGATGCAGGATCTCATACGCGTTATCGCCACTGTCGTAAACACTGCTGGTCCAGACGGGGGAGATAATCAGCAGGCCGCGCTGGGGGAGCGGCTTGCCGCGATGGAGAAATGTCACAGCTTCTCCGACCCAATAGGCGCCGTTGGTTCCCCCGCGCCCGAGGCGCGGCAGGACATAAACAGGCAGCCGTTCGGTGTTGTGCTCGCGCAGCCAGCGTCGAATCTGCCGCAGCGCCTGATTCCAATCGAGGTTGCTGTCGGTGATCTCAAGATCGATCCGCCGCCGTGGGAAGTTGATGTAGCTGATGTAGTCAGGCAGGAAGGCGATTGAGTGAATGGCGGCGAGAGTCGTGCCGGTCCAGGCAGTTGCGATCATCCATCGCGATCCGGCCCAAACCCCCCGCCCCGCGAGCATGATCAGGAACAGATACGCCGGGAGGAAGTGCCGGATGCCGTAGTTCATCCGCGCGAACATCAGGAAGACAACGAACGTCAGCAGGGGAATGACAAATGCGGCTTCGTCTCGAAAGATCTTCTTGCGGGCGAACGACGCCAACGCGATCCCCAGGGCAATGAATGTGCCGATGGGCATCTTGTACGTCAGCAGCGCGGGAAAATAGTACCAGAAGCCATTCGACTGGATCTTCCCGAAGATCATCGAACTTTGGCCGAGTTGGTTGGTGATGAAGCCGGAGACGAAGCACCCGACGTACGCGCCGGCGGGCCAGCGCTGGCTGAGCACGTTGAAGATGAAATCACCTAGGCGAGTGCCGCGGAAGGGGAGGTTCTGTGCGAGGTGCGCCAGCTGATCGATGGGGCGAGAGTAGTTGAACAGCAGCAGCGTCCAGACGGTGAGGAACCACGTGAGCACGATGATCGCGATGTCTCTTCGGCTCACCGAACGGCGGTGGAAGATGGACATAATGATGAAGATCAGCGGCAGAATCACCGCAGTGTGCTTCATCAGCATCGCGACTGCGACGGCGATGGTCAGCGCGATCAACCAGCGTGTGCTGGGCGATCGGAAGTACCGCCACATCAAGTAGCACGCAATCAGGACGCCTTCCGCGCCCAGGGAGTCGAGCGCCAGCACCGGCACATGGGCCGCGAAGTTGGGATCGATCAGCAGCAGCGACAGCGACAGCCACGCCGCCCCCAGGCCATAGAGTGATCGGCACCAGTGGAACAGGACGCCGGCGGCGGGGATGAAGAGGATCGACTTCCACACGGCGATCAGGAGCAGGATCGCCTCGGGGCTCAGGCGGTTTCCGTAAAGCACGTCCATCCGCACGAGGCGCTCGTAGCGCGCGCGCTCGGGCGCCAGCGGCGGCTCGCCCTCCATTGTCTCGCCCGGGACGCGAACGCCGTTGGGCCAGTTCTGAAGATGAATTGGTTCCCCCGGTAGGCAGCCGGTCACGATCATCGGCAGCGAAATCAGCATCTGCCCCAGCGGCGCATCGTTCGAATTCATCACCACGTGCCCGGGATTACCCGTGGCAAACGCCAGCCCGTGGCGCAGGTGATAGGGCGCGTCGAAACTTTCGCTGTGGGCGTTGGCGATGAAGATCGCGCGGGGAATGAGCACGAGCGCGCTGATGAGAATCGCCAGGAAAGAGTGGCGATCCGCCCACGCGCAGGCGTGCGGGGTCTTGTGGAATGTCTCGATCTCGCTCATTCCGGCTCTTTCCACCCCGCCATCGCGACAACTTGCTGCCGGTGAACCACGAGCATCATCTTGAGGAAAAGGACCAGCGCCATCACGCCGACGATAAGGACAAGCACATCGTGCACGCGCATCGCCACCAGCAGTGGCCGCCACCAGCTTCGCTGCGGGATGGATCCGCCCATGCGGAAGACGAGCGCAGCGCACGTGCTGATCGCGACGCCGATCAGCAGCACGAGTCCCATGCACAACGCGAGCAGGCGGCTGCGCGGCGCCAGCCCCACGTCCGGCACTCTTCGCGCCAGTCGACCGATGTATTCAAACTCCAGCGCGATCCCCACCGCCGCGATGACGGCGACGGCCTGCGACACGATCAGGAACAGAACCGTCGGTGTCGCGGGCAGCGTCCCCCCGACCTTGGCCATGTGAAGCACCACCCCCGCCAGCCGAACCGCCAGCGCATATCGAATGATCCCGCGCAGCGAGATTGGAGCGTCCTCCCGCAGCGACGCCGGGTCGCGGGTCGTCACCAGCCACGCTCCCACGATCGAGAGCAGTGTTCCCACCATGGCAATCACTCGCGCTAACGGTGAGCCGAGCGACCCGACGAGAAAGTTTGAAAACAGCCGCACCAGCGTAGAGGTCGACGATCCCGCGCACAGGATCAACAACCCGTACGTCAACAGGCGCAGCCACGCGGGATCGGCGAAGCGAAGCCAGTCACCTCGGATGGATTGCGCGACCGCCACCCCGCACTCCGGGCAGTTCGAGCTGCGCCCCAGCTCGCGCAGGTTGTACCCGCAGCGCCGGCACGGGAGGTCATCGCTCACGCGCTCCCCTTCTCCCACTGGAACGCCCGATTTATTGAGAATCTCGATCAACACCGCTCCCATCATTGCAGAAGCTTTTCCACTTGGATTGCTTTTCCGTTCTTGGCACCGATGACGCCCGCCATCACGGCGGCGAAGCTGAGGAGGTTATCAATGCCACTGGTCTCGGCGGGTTCACCTGTGCGAATCGCCGCGGCGAAATCGCTCAGCAGTCGAGCCTGCGGGTTGGTGCCAGAGTCTTTGATTTGTACGGTTTCGCTGCTGAGGTTCTTCCCCCATTTTTCGCTGCGCCAAAGCGTGATTTCCTTGTCGGAATAATGAATAGAACCGTGCGCGCACTGGATGCGCCAGTCGCCGTTCCAATCTGTCTGCTTTCCGTGCGCGCTCCAGTCGCCGCGATAGCTGACCGGGGTTCCATCTTCCAGCTCGATCAGCATGTTCAAGCCAGGCTCGTGGGCGTACCAGCTCCAGCTCGGGCGAAAGCTCTGCGCCGTGATCTTGTCGATGTTGCGCCCTGTGATCGCGCGGATCAGGTCGATGTGGTGGATCGCCATGTCGACCAGGAGCGGGTACGGCATCGTCTGGCGGAAGGTGCCGGTGAAGTCGGCGGCGATGAAGAAATCCAGATGCAGATGCCCGATCTCGCCGAGCGGCTTGTCCCGTACGAGCTTTTTCAGTATCTGCATGGGCGCATGAAAGCGATAGTTTTGCCCCACCACGAGCTGCTTTCCCGCGTCCTGCGCCCACTGCACCATCTTCTTCGCGCTTGCGAGCGTGTCCGCGATGGGCTTCTCGGTCAGCACGTGCAGGCCTCGCGAAAAGGCGAGCTTCGCATGCTGAGCATGGACCGGTGGCGGCGTCACCGTGAGCACCGCGTCGGCCTCCACCTTCGCCAGCGCCTTCTTCAGAGACTTGAACCGCACCCTTTCCGGGATGGCTAGCGCCTCCCCCGCCTCGGCGAGCGGTGCATCTGCAATATCGACGATGGCTACCAGATCAAAATCCGGGGAAGATCCCGTGGCGTTTTTCCACCACGCCTTCCCCATGCCGCCCATCCCGCACTGAATCAGCCGCAGCTTCTCCATCCGAGCCAGCGTCACTTCCTTACGTAGGTGATGCAAGCATCACGTCTGCGCTTCATCGGGAATCACCGGCTCGAACTTCTCGATCCAGCGCTGCGGCTGAACCGCCTGCTTGGCGTTGTCGATCTGATCCTGCACCTGCTTCAACTGCTCGTTGGCAACGTCGAGCTGGGTCTTAAGCGTCGTTGTTGGGGTGCCTGTCTTGCTCGCGGCGTCAAATGTTTTCTGCGCCTGCGCCGCCCGCGCCTTGGCGATATCGAGTTGCCGATACAACTGCGTCAGCGCCGCATCCTGGACGGAACCCTTGAGCATGCGGTACCGCTTCACATCCTCCGGCGGCAGCCATTCGGTTCCCCACTTCAGCTTCCCTTCGTGTTCCTGCGAGAAGCGCGCGTTGTAATCGTCCAGGTACTTCTGATGCGCCTGTACATCGGCGCGCGTGGCGGAGTTGATCGACATGTTTCCGAGCCGGTCCAGGAGCATGCCATACACGTTGGCGGCAAGATCATCGTACTTGGGCGCGGAGTCGAGTATCCCACGCACAGTCTTGATCGCGTCGATGAGGTCCTTGATGCTGGCGTGCGCGCCGGCGAGGTAAATCATCGCGCGGTTGAGGACCGCGGCCCGCGAGTGAACGCCCTTGTTGTAGGCGAGATCGATCGCCGGGCGGCCGTCATCGGCGCGCCCGCGGCCCAGATCTGCCGCGGCCTTCCCCACCAGCACCAGCGCCTGCTCATTCGACAGCGTCGCCGGAATCGGCGGGCGCAACACCTTCAGCCGCTGCTCTTCGAAGATCCTCGCGGCGGCGGGATAATCCTTTTGCTTCAGCGCTGCGATCCCCTGCGCCAGCGGACTCGATGACGTCGCCTCATTGGCGTTCTCCGCTCCGGTGGTGGCGTTATCCGGTGAAGGCGCCGGCGGATTCTGGGCATTTGCCGCGGTTTGATCTGGAGCGGGATTTTGCTGCGCATGCATACTCGACCAAAGCTTGGCGGCCGTCGCCACGGTGCTGTTGACGACGGGATCCTTGAACTTCCGCCCTTCGATGAAGTTGAAGGCGTCCTTGTAAAGCTGCTCGGCGTCCTCCTTCTTCCCCTCCGCCAGCGCCTGGTTTGCCTTGTTCAGGCGCATGGTGATGTCTTCCTTGTGCGCCTGCTCCCACTCGGCGTCGGCCTTGTCCTGCGCCTCGGCTTCCTTGGCCGCCTGGTTCTGCTCCGCCTGAGTGTTGCTCTCAGCGGTGGTGTCGCTCTTCTCATCACCGGCGCCGGCGGGCGCAAGAGTCGGCTCGCTGGTCGGCCTGGGAACCGGCGACGCCTTGGCCATCTTCGGCGACGGCGCAGGCGGAGGATTCATGTTCAAAAAGATCTGAGCGCCCCCCAGCAGCAGCGCGAAGAACACGAACGCGAAAAACGAAGGCGTCAGGTTGATCAGCTTCCCGCGGCGCGACGGCACGTAAGGCGCCGGCGCATATTCCTCGATCCCCCCGCCCGAGCGCTCGGCTGCGGACGCGATCGCGCACTCCTTGCAAACCAGTTCCCCCTCATCCTCCACCAGGTCAGATTCGTCGACCATGTTGCCGCACCGCGCGCAGGTCGCGTCGAGCTTCGGGGGCTCATCGTTGAGCGCGGGTTCGCCGGCGAAGGAACGCATGGTGTCGCCGGTGCGCGAAGCGGCGTTCATAGCGGCGGAGTAACCGGCAGCGGTTGCGCCGGGCGCCGCCGGCGGGCCGGATTTGTTCTTCGCGACCAGCTTGATTCCCTTCCCGCAACCCGGACACTTCACCACCTGTCCCAGCGCCTGCGGGTTCACCTCGATCGGCGTCGAGCACGTTGGACATTTGATCGTCTTAGCCATGCGATCTGAATTGTAGCGAGAGTGTTAGAACTTTTCGCGGCCTTTTGCTTCCGTAGTTGGACGCCACCTAAGCTCCATACCAACAGCGCGCACCGGTAGCTCAGGGCCTTTTGACGCGGATAAACTCGCGAAGTTTCGCCAGGGGCCACGTGTTAATGACATGCTTTGGCTCGAGCCATGCCCGCCGGGCCACGGAAATCCCGTGCGGCACCAGGTCCAGCTCAGCGATGATGTGAGCGTCCGTATCGATCGACAGCACGCACCCGGCCTCCCGCGCTGCGGCGGCGTTCTGATCGTTCAAATCCAGCCGCGGGTAGCTGGAGTTGATCTCCATCGCTGTCCCCGTTTCCGCCGCCCGCTTCAGAACCTTCGGCATGTCCAGCGGCAAGCCCTCGCGGCGGTTGATCAGTCGGCCGGTGGGATGCCCGATCACGTTCACGTACGGATTATCGATCGCCCGGAGCAACCGATCGGTCGCCTTTTTCGTATCCTGCTTCAGCGAAATGTGGGGGCTGGCGATGACGATATCCAGTTCCTTGAGCACCTCGTCTTCGTAATCCATCCGGCCATCCGCGAGAATGTCGCATTCCGTGCCGGCCAGCAGCGTGATCCCTTTCAGCTTGTCGTTGAGCTTGCGGATGCGAGCCGCGTGTGCCAGCAGGCGCTCGACCGACAGCCCATTGGTCATCGCCAAGGCCTTTGAATGATCCGTGATCGCCAAGTACACGTACCCCTTCGCCTTGGCGGCCTCCGCCATCTCTTCGATCGTGTTCGCCCCGTCGGATTCATTCGTGTGCGTGTGCAGATCGCCCCTGATGTCTTCGATGGTGATCAGTTCCGGCAACTTCTTCTCTGCCGCCAGTTCGACTTCACCGTGATCCTCCCGCATCTCCGGGGCGATGAACTCTAAGCCTAGCTTCTTGTAGACGTCCTCCTCGGTCCGGCTCGCGATCGCTGCAATCGGCGGCGGCTTGGCGGTTTCCTTCTTCGCCTTCTCGTATTCCTCCAGCTTGTAGAGGCCCCACTCGCTGAGCGTCATCTTCTTCTTGAGCGCCAGCCCACGGATCTTCACGTTGTGCTCTTTGGATCCAGTGAAGTACAGCAGCGCAGCGCCAAAATTCTCGTCCGGCACAATCCGCAGATCAACCTGCATGCCGTTGCCGATCTTAACCGACGCTTTGCTGCCCCCCTGCCCGAGGATTTGCACGACCCCGGGAAGCTTCACAAACTCCTCCAGCACACGCTGCCCTTCATCAGAACTTTTCACCGCGCCCACAATATCCACGTCTGCGATGGTCTCCTTTCTCCGCCGCAGGCTTCCGGCAATTTCCGCGCGGATCACACCCTTTAATTGCCGTACACGCTCCAGCAGATCCTCTGCCGGCACGAGCGCTTCAAGAATCCCCACGCGCTTCGGCACCCCGTTTCCCTCCGCCGCCCGGGACTTGTATGCATCAATCCCCCTCCGAATCGTCTCAATCTTCTTTTCGCCAATACCTTTGATGCCCTTCAGCGCGCCCGATGCGATGGCCGCCTCCATTTCCTCGAGCGACGTGATGTTCTTCGACTTCCACAGCAGATTGATCGTTTTCGGCCCCAGCCCTTCGATCGTCAGCATCGGGATCAGGCCCTTCGGGACGCTCGCGGCGATTTCTTCGAACACAGTGCTTTTGCCGCTGTTGATGTACTCTTCAATGATCTGCTGGCTGGTCTTGCCGATGCCTTCGATGTCGCAGAGCGTGTTGTTGCGCAGGCATTCGCGCAGGTCAAAGTTCATCTCGCGGACGATCCGGCCCACTTTTTGAAAGGCGATCACCTTGAAGGTGTTTTCGCCGCGCAGCTCCATCAGGGCGGCGAGGTTGGCGAACAGTTCCGCGATTTCGTCGTTCAGGGACATGCCTACAGTGTAGCGACGTGAGCGGCGCCTGTTGAGCGTCAGGACTCGCGTTATCGGGCCTGTTCGGTCGATAAGGATGGCAGTGGAATCTGCGCGCGTGAGCATCATCGTCCCGGCCCTGAACGAGGCGGAGAACATCCCGCTGCTCGTGCCGCGCGTGGATGCTGCGATGGATGGGCGGCCTTACGAGGTCATCATTGTCGACGACAACAGCCGCGATGCTACGCCGGTCGTCATCAAAGAACTTTCCAAGACCTACCCCGTCTCACTCCTCGTCCGTCCGCAGCCCAAGGACGGCCTCTCCGGCGCCGTTCTCGAAGGCATGGCCAAAGCCCGCGGCGACATCCTCGTCGTCATGGATGCGGACTTGCAGCACCCGCCGGAGAAGCTGCCTGACCTTCTCGCGCCGCTCGACCGTAACGAAGCCGATTTCGTCGTTGGCTCGCGCTACGTGAAAGGCGGATCCACCGAAGGCGAGTGGGGGTTTTTTCGTAAAATCAATTCGTCGGTTGCGACAGTGCTGGCGCGGCCTTTTGCCGGTCGGACCACGGATCCGATGAGCGGATTCTTCGCCTTGCGTCGCGAAAGCTACTGCGCCGCAACCCGTCTGACGCCGCTGGGCTACAAGATCGGCCTGGAGCTGATGTGCAAGTGCCGCGTTCAGCGCGTGAAAGAAATCCCCATTCACTTCGGCCTGCGGCAAAAAGGCGAGAGCAAGCTCACGATCAAGCAGCAGTTCAAATACCTCGAGCACCTGAGCCGGCTTTACGATTACACGTTCCCCCGTGGGAGTCCGATCCTGAAGTTCGCGATCGCCACCTCCACAGGCTGGCTCGTGGGCTTCGCTGCCTATCTGCTGTTCGTCCAGAGCCGCGTGCTCCCCACTTCCACCCTAGAGCCCATCTTCGCCTATCCGTTTACGATCCTTACCATAGCCGTCTTCCACCTGCGTTACGTCCGCACGCAGCGCGAATTCATCCTCCGGCCCCACCCCTGGCGCGACTTCTGGATGATTTCGCTGATGGAATGGGCCACATGTGCCGTCGCATCCCTTTGGGTCACTGGCCGGGTGAATCACCTCGGCGTGCTCGAGCTCTTCCTCCTCACCTTCGGCGCAGCCACCGTCGTTCGCTACATCCTTCGGAAAGAGTTCCTCCACGACATCCGGGGGCTGCGTCGAGAGTTCCGCTACGAGGACTGGACGTGAGGGCGCAACTGGCGCTACCGAATCACGCTTTCACATTCCCCGCATCGACCGGGGCGAGTCTCTGGAGAGCGGGGAAGAGGTACGCGTTGGCTTTGGCGAGTGTCGTCGTTAGCATCCGGGCATGCAGCTGGGCAGTTTCGAATTGAGCGGAAAGGTTGCACTTCTCACCGGTGCGGGCCGCGGGATCGGGCTCGCGATTGCCAAAGCCTTTGCGGCCGCTGGATGCGCCGTGGCGATTCAGGATATCGATGAATCCGTCGCACAGAGCGAAGTTGATCAACTCATGCATGAAGGTCATCGCGCTCTCGCTCTCGGAGGGGATCTCACCGACCTCGCGCTCCCCAAACAGCTCGTTGGTCAGACGATCGCGCAGCTCGGCGGGCTGCACATCCTCGTCAACAATGGAGCGATCCAGTTCCGCAAGCACTGGGCCGAGCTCTCTCTCGAGGATTTTGAAAAGATCCTTCACGCCGACGTGTGGGTGCCGCTGCGTCTTTCCCAGCTTGTGGCGCCGATTTTCAAGCAGCAGAAGTGGGGACGCATCATCAACATTGGGTCGATCCAGCAGATCGACGGCAACCCGTTCATGCTCCCCTACTCGATGGGAAAGGCCGCGCTGATGAACCAGACGGTCGCGCTGGCGAAAGATCTGGGACATGACAACGTGACGGTGAACCTCATCGCGCCGGGATATTTCGACACGCTCCGCAACGAGAAGAACTTTACGAGCGAAGAAGACAAGGTGCGCGTGGCGCAGAAGTATCCGGTGCCGAGGCTCGGACAGCCTGAGGATTGTGCGGGGGTGGCGCTGCTTCTGGCGTCGGAAGCGGGCTCCTACATTACCGGCCAGTCACTGCACGTCGACGGGGGCATCTCCCTCTGATCATGAGCCCCTTCACCCTTCTGGCTGATCCGGACGAATATGTGGCGTCACCGTGGGACCTTACCACCGACGCGGAGGGGCGGGGGTACTGGTGCGACTTTTTCAAACGTCATTTGCGCACGATCCTCCAGCTTGCGCGTGAGATGACAGTCGCTCGCGCCGCGTCGTTGGAAGATTTTGAAACACGCGCCCGCGCCTGTGAGGGGGAGTTCGATGGGCGCATCGATAATTTCTGGCGCCACCCAACCGCGTTTGGGTACGTTGGCATTCTGACCCTGGACGAGTGGCGGGATTCAATTTTGGCGCGACACGGTTTTGAAGATCCGTTTCTCGACCTGAAGAACCGTGAGAATGAGAAGATGCTTCCGCTGCTGGCGCACATCGGGGCGCAGCTTGATCTGATCAAGGACCCGCCGCACCGCTTTCGGCTGGCCATCGAGGGGGTCTTTGCCGGGAACATTTTTGACATGGGCGCAGCGGCGACGGCGAAGGCGTTCATGCATGAGTCGCCGGATTTTCTGATGGTTCGCTCGCGTCTCAAGCCGCGCCCCTGGCTCGTGGACGACTACGATACGCTGGCGCTGCGCGTCCTGAACGGCCCGCGTTACCGGAAGATCGTCTTCTTCATCGACAACGCCGGCAGCGATTTTCTGCTGGGGGCGCTGCCTCTCATGAACTACTTCATGCAGCGCGACGCGCAAGTGGTGCTTGCCGCGAACGAGAAGCCGAGCCTCAACGACATGACGATCCACGACGTCCGCGCGTGGTGGCCGAGGATTATCAAGGCCGACCAGACATTTGATACGCCTCAGCTCCAGCTCGTCTCCACCGGCACCGGCGCGCCGCTGATCGATTTGTCTCGCGTGTCCGATGAGCTGAACGCCGCCGCCGAGGACGCCGATTTGGTAATCCTGGAAGGAATGGGCCGCGGCGTGGAGAGCAACTTCGACGCGACGTTCCGCGTGGATGCACTGAATATCGCGATGCTGAAGGATCCCGCCGTCGCTAAGCGCATCGGCGGACAGGTCTTTGACCTTGTCTGCAAGTTTCAATCGCCCTCAACCCTCGCATGAGCTGCAACCGACATGAAAAGTGCCATCGCATCGATCGCTGATGATCTGCTCTCCCGGAACAACGGCCTGTTGCCGCTGGCGCCGACGTTCGTCCACCGGTTCTACCCTGATCTCAACCGGTTAAATCAGAACCGGTTGAAGAGAAGCCCGAGGCAGTTCATCCCGGAGAGGTGGATTGGATCTTCGGTTGAAGCGGTTAATCCGGCGCCGTTGCCGTCGGGCGGGTTGTCGATGCTCGCGGCAATTAAAGCCCCAGTGGCGCTCCGGGACGTCCTCCGTGAGAACGCGATTGACCTGCTCGGTCCAACTCTGACCAAGAAGCACGGCCGCGAGTTCCGTTGCCTGGTGAAGATTCTCGATCCCGGCGAGCCGATCGTGTTCCACCTTCACGCCAACGACGCGCAGGTCAAGAAATCGCCGGCCACCTTTCCTGGTCAGCAGTTCGGAAAAGATGAGGCGTATTATTTTCTCGAATCACCCAAAGGACCGCAGCCCTACACGCACGCCGGTCTGTATGAGGGGGTGAGCAGGAGGGAACTGGTGGCGGCGGTGAAACGCGGGCCGCAGCATGCGCTGGAGCTTTCGCCAGTCATCTACCAGAACTATGAGGAAGGGTTCTTCGTGCCGGCAGCGACGCCTCATCGACCGGGAACGGCGCTCACGCTGGAGATTCAGCAGCCTTCGGATGTCTATACGCTTCTCGAAACGCATGCGGCGGGAAAGCCGATGCCTCCGGAGCAGATTCACCCGGGGTTCGAATCACTGGAGGACGCCTTCCGCCTCATCGATTTCACGCTGGCTTATCAGGTGGGTCAACTCGAAGGGAACCGACTCGTCCCTTCTTCCGCGTCCAAAGCACGCGGCGGCGCCATCGACTGGATTTTCCCGACGAGCATCTGCAAAAAGTTCGGCGGAAAGCGGATTCGAGTCGCCTCATCCCTCACCTACAGCGAAGAAACGCCTTTTGTGCTCTGGGGGTGGAAAGGCCGGGGCGCCATCAACGGCCGGGCGCTCGCCCCGGGGGGTGAGTTCTTCGTCCCCTACGCCAGCGCTCGCTCAGGGATTGAGCTAAGATCGACCGGCGACGAACACCTCGAGGTTTTCTCCTTCTTCCCGGGTACTTGAAGCGATTTTATTTGCTCAAGCGCCCGCTCCCGCGGATACTCCCCACATGCGCCGACTTTTCTTGAGGGATGGAGCCAGCGGGGATCTTGTCGAAGACGTTTACGTCATCACCGGCAAGCAATTGGGGACGACCAACCAGGGCAAGCTGTACATCAAGGCCACGGTCTCCGACCGGACCTGCCAGATGGCGGCGCGGATGTGGAACGCCAGCAAGGAGATCTTTCAGCAGCTGCCGGATTCCGGCTTCGTCCGCGTGCGCGGGCGCATCGAGAACTACCAGAGCAACCTCCAGATGATCCTGGAGCAGATGTGGCCGGCGAAGGAAGGCACCTTCGACCCGGGCGACCTGCTCCCGCAGACCACCAGGGACATCAACCAGATGTGCACGCGCCTGCACGAGCTGTGCGGGTCGATTCAGAATCGTCATCTCGCCGCCATCATGCAGGCGTATCTCGATGACGAGTCGCTGATGAACAACTTCTGCAAAGCGCCGGCGGCGATGAGCTTCCACCATGCCTTTCTCGGTGGGCTCCTCGAGCACACGCTCAACGCGATGGAAGTCGGCAACTGCATCGTGCAGTTCTACCCCGGGCTTAATCGCGACCTGCTGTTGGCAGGCATATTCCTTCACGACATCGCCAAGACCTGGGAGCTCAGCTACGACGCCGCCTTCGGGTATACCGATGGGGGACAGCTCGTCGGTCACATCGTGAAGTCCGTGCTGTGGGTGGAGGAAAAAGCGCGCAAAGCGGAAGACTCGCTCGGCGAGCCGATCCCGCGCAACGTGGTGGAAGTGCTCCAGCACATCGTACTCAGTCATCATGACAAGGCCGAATTCGGATCTCCCAAAGCCCCCGCCACGCCGGAAGCCATCGCCGTCCACATGATCGAGAACATGGACGCCAAGCTGATGATGGCGCTCCAGTGCTGCCGCGGCGACAGCGCGGGCGACGGAAACTGGACAGAATACATGAAAGCCTTCGGCGGGCGCTTGTATCGACCCGACGTCGCGCCGTCCGAGATCGTCGACGCCGAGTCCGAGGAGAGGGCGACACCGCCGCTCGACGGCAACGGAAACGGCAAGCCCGCCGACTTGTCCATGCTCAACAACCCGCTGTTTGAGACCGCAGTTCCGCGCAACCGTTAATCCCGCGCGACCGAAAAGCAAACGTCCGGAAGGAGGAGTTCATGCGATCCCGCGTCCTCGTTGTCGTCATGATCAGTTCCCTCGCCGTTTTTGTTGCCGCTAAAAGTTCCTCGTCGTCGCAGCGCCCGCGGAGCTACCGTCTCGTCCAACCGTGGAGCAAGCTGACCACCCTTACCGACGAGCAGCGCGAGAAGATCTACAACATCCATCGCAATTCGCTCGATGAGGTCAAGAAGATCCAGGCTCAGGAGCGCAAGGAGATCCTCGGTCTGCTCAGCACCGAGCAGAAGCTGGAGCTGGTGAAGGTTGATGAGAAGGACACGGTCGCGCGCAAAATAAAGGCGGCCGCCGCGGTAAGTCCCACGACAGCCGCCTCTGATTCACCTCAAACCGAAAAGTCAGCCTTCGAAGCCGACGAAGAAAACTAGCTCCTGGTGATCAGCCTTGCGCGTCAAGCGCTTCCTTGAAATCGCGCTCCTGGCGCAGGCCGACGAACTTCTGCACAACCTGGCCGCCCTTGAAGAGGATGACCGTGGGGATCGCGCTGATGCTGTAGCGCATCGCGACGTCGCGGTTGGAATCGGTATCCAGCTTTCCGACCTTCACCTTTCCCTGGTAGTCCTTGCTCAGCTTCTCGATCGTCGGGGCGAGCATCCGGCACGGCATGCACCACTCCGCCCAGAAGTCCACCAGCACCGGCTCCGGTGACTGCAAAACTTCCTGCTCGAAATTCTGATCCGTGAATTCTTTAACGTTCTCGCTGGCCATGAGTTCTCCTGTTCCTTCTCTTTTAACGAACCATCCAATCTTAGAAGTATGGCGAAAATGGGTCAAACGACCGCCGTGTCCGCTCAACCTAAAACCTTGCCATTGCACCAGTAGCATCCGCTGCGCCGGAGGGGCTACGATAACGTCATGGACCCCCGCCCCACGTTTCTCGTGCACGCTTCTGTCGCCGTTGTCGATCAGGATTCGGTGCTGATGGTCCAGGAACAGAAGAAATCGAACTATCAGAAATGGAACCTGCCCGGCGGGCACGTCGACCAGAACGAGCCGCTTCCGCACGCTGCCGCTCGCGAACTGCGGGAAGAGACAAAACTCGCGCTGACGATGAAGGGACTGGTGGGCATCTACCAGACCCCCACGTCGTTTCGTTTCGTATTCCGGGCGGACTTCAGCGGCTCCGAACCGCTGCCGGGCGATGAGATCCTCGCTGTATCTTTTATGAAGATCAGCAAGGTAATGGAGATGTCAGATGAGCAGCTTGTCTCGCCGGAGACACTGCGCCCCATCCTTCGTGACTTGCAAAACAACGTGCTGCATCCCCTGGAAATCATCTCACGTTAGAACGGCGGCTGCTCTCCGATCAGTCGGAATCGCAGCAGGGTTAATGCCATCTTTGCGGAGCGGTCGCGAATCATTTCGCGGTCGCCGATGAAGACGTTGCGCCTGGCCGACACGCCCGTCGCATCTGCCAGTGCGATGAAGACCGTGCCGACAGGCTTGGCTTCGGTTCCACCTGTCGGTCCAGCGATCCCGGTGACGGCAAGGGCGAAGTCCGCCCCAGCCCGCGCTCGCGCCCCGGCAGCCATCGCCCGCGCGACTTCCTCGCTCACCGCCCCGTGCTTCGCCAGCAATGACTCATCAACGCCGATGAGCGAGACCTTCGCCTCATTGGCATAAGTAATCCACCCCTGCCGGAAATATTCGCTGGAGCCGGAAATGTCGGTGAGATATTTCGCCAGCAAGCCGCCCGTGCAGCTTTCCGCGGTCGTCACCGTCTTCCGTGATTGCTTCAGCATCTCCCCCACCACCATCGCCAGCGGTTGATCGTCCGCCCCGAAGATCAGCTCACCGAGCGCCGCCTTGCATGCCGTTGTTGTCTCATCCAGCTCGCGCTGTGCAATCTCCCGCGACCCAGATCGCGCATTGACGCGCAGCGACACGATTCCACCCGAGACCGTTGTACCCACCGATGGGTTTCGATCCCGCCGCATCAGCTCACCGAGCTTCTCTGCGACCGACGATTCGCCAAGGCCGAAGGTATGCAGCGTGGTCGAGAGGATCACGCCGCCGCCACTCTCGCGCGCCAGTTCCGGCCGGATGGAGCGCTCGAACATGATTTTCATTTCCTTCGGCACCCCCGGCATAACGAACACCCTGCACCCGCCGCTCAGTACCGCGCGAATCCCCGCCGCCGTCCCGGCTGTGTTGTCGATCATCTCCGCGCCGCGCGGGATCATCGCCTGGATGCGATTGGTGGGTGGCATTGGCCGGCCAACCTTCGAAAAAAACGCATCGAGCTTCGCGAGCCAGGTCTCATTCAGTTCCAGTCCCACGCCCATCACACTGGCCAGCGCCTGCCGAGTCAGATCGTCCTCGGTCGGACCGATTCCACCTGAGATCAGGATGGTGTCCGCGCGCTGCGCCCCTTCATGAATCGCCGCCTCGATCGAAGCTTGATCATCCGCCACCGTCGCGTGCGCTAAGATCGAAACGCCAATCGCCGCAAGCTGCTGCGACAACCATGCCGAATTGGTGTCGACCGTTTGCCCCAGGATCAGCTCATCACCGACGGAAAGAATAATCGCCTTCATCAGCCGCGATTGTAGGGCCGCCTGCTTCCTCCGCCACCGCGCCGTTAAGCCGTCCGCTCCCGCCGCCTGCGGATCGACGGCAGGCACTCTTCCAGCTTGTCCAGCGTCATCACCAGCCTGCGCTGATGCGGCGATTCCAGCTTCATTCCGCCATAGCGAATTTTATAAAACACGCGCGTCAGCCGCCGAACGGCATCGTACGCCTGCGCCGGCAGGAAGCTCAGCGATTCGCTAAACTCCAGCGGCGTCATATGTCCCAAGCGGTAGATGCCATGCCGCTCGAGCATCCGCAGCAGATCATCATAAAATCCGAGTTGGCGCGCGAGCCGCAACTGTTCCGATGAAGGCAGCGCATCGATGCCGATCCGCAGCGCCCGCCTGCGCATCCGCCAGCGCTCGAAGATGAACCACCCCACCGCAAACAGCAGCGACACCACCATCGACATCATCATGAAGCTCAGGATCTGATACGTCCCGGTCCACCGCTCGGAGTTGAAGAGCCAGTCGCGCAGCGCGTTCTGCCTGTCGTTGAGCCAATTGCGCGAGCGCGTCACCCAGTCTGACGTCTGAATCGCCGTCGTGGTCAGCCGGTTCTCCACGTTCATCACCACGTTGTCGCGCCGCTGCCGGTCGTACGCGATGACATTGCTGGCCCAGGTGTATTCCAGGTAGTCGAACGCGTGCTTGAACTTTGCGATCACGCCCGCGCGCCTCGGATTATCCTGATGTCCCGCCGTCGGGTCGTACATCTTCCAGGTCCCGTCCGGCATCAACACTTCCACCCACGTGTGGGCATGGTTCTGCCGGACGATGTAGTACCCGCCGATCGAGTTGTAGTCGTCACACTTGAACCCCACGACCATCCGCGCCTGCATCCCCAGCGACTGGCAGAGCAGCGTCATCGCGCCGGCAAAGTATTCGCAGTGCCCGCGCTTCAGGTCATATAGAAACGCCACCATCGGATCCTGTCCCTGGATCAGCTCCGCGGCATCGGTCAGATCGAGCGTGTACGTGAAGCGCGAGAGCATGTACCGCTCGATGTTCGAGGCCAGCGTCTCGTCCAGCGGATGCACGGCCACGTTTGCCGGACGCTGCCGCCAGAGATCGGCTCCGGCGGCATCGCGACCCGTCACATCCGCATTGCGCGCGAAGTCCGCGATCTTCTGGTCAATAACCGAAGCGCGAGCACTCGATAAGTCCGAGTTGTTGCGAAGCGCGGGTTCCACCCCGCCGTCGTTTGGTCTCCCCACCACGCCGCGCGAGACGACCTGGTAACTCAGCGGCTGCACCACAGCGTCGCCGCTCTGGATCGTCTCATCCCCGGCGGAATAGCGTAGCGTGATGTGCCGATCCGGCTTCACGCTCACCACGCCCGGCACCGCAAAAAGCACTGTGCTCCCGGTTGCATACAGGTAAACATTCTGCACCCACCGGTCCTGCGCCGGCGCGTTGTTCACCACCTTCGGGTCATCATCTCCCGCCTCGTACGCCACATCATCCGCCCCGCGCCGCGGCCGGTCCCAGCTCCACGCCGCAAACCCGCGCTCGCCAGAACCGTTGTACCGGTCCAGCGTCACGCCGCGCAACAGCAGCGGCATGCTCCCTTCCACCTTTTGATCGTTCTTGAAGAGTTGAACGTGCGCCACCACCGCATCGTTCTGCCCGATCTTCGCCACCTGCTGAAACGCCACGTTCTCCGAGAAACCCGTGAGCGTCTGGCTGGCACGAAACTGCAGCGGCCCGAGAAAGCTCGTCACCGGCAGCCGCGGAAAAAACAAGAAGACAATGACCGCCATCGAGATGGCCGCAATGGAGACCAGGCCCGTCAGCCTGCGCATCGAACGCGACAGAAACCGTTCATCGTGCCGCAGCGTGGCCGGATTAATCTTCTCCTGCGGGGTCGAAATCATCTCCCGCGCCCGGTCCGCCTCCACCTTCAGGTGAAACAGCAGGCAGCAGTACAGCGACAGGAACAGGTACAGGATCAGCATGATCCCAAAGAGCAGGCTTGCCGTGTTGATTGATGCCGCCACCATCAGCAGCAGGCTCAGAACCAGGAGCTGCGCATAATCGCGGTTCGATCGCTGCTCGAAAAGCTTCACCAGTTGCAGGATGACCAGGAATTCGCCGATCAGCAAAATTGGCGGCGTGGTCCCCGAGCGAAACAGCAGGATCGCGTACAGCATCGCCGCCACGGTGACACCGCTCGCCAACCAGTGCGGCATCGGTCGGAATCGCGCGGTCTTCACCAGCCAGATGTTCAGCGTCGTCCCCACCACCGCCAGCAGCCACAGACCCGGGGACTGCGCAGCGAGCGAAAACCCGCTGATGCCGAGCAACAGCAGCAGATAGAGCGCCGGCCGAAACTGACGAATGTCGTACATATTTACCCCCCCGCCGCGGCCCGATCCGCCGGACGCTTCTTCGCAACCTTACGCTTTGCTTCCACGCGCGGCTCCTGCTCGGTCGGCATGCAGCGCTGGAAGTCCACCGTATCGGCAAACCGAAACCATCGCCGCGCCTGCGGCGAGGACGTCGTGAACGACACCAGCCCGCTGCGCAAATGATCGGAAAGACTCACCTGCACTTCGCCCGGTGTGATCAGCACCGGGGTGCTTCCCACCTCCGCCATCGTCCGGCTCGCGCCCAGCAGTTCGCTCGTGTTGTGCTCTGTGTTCAATGGCAGCCGCGCCAGCTGCGCCAGCAGATCGCGCCGATGCCGCTTCCCTCGCGCCGGCGCCATGCTCGCGAAATCCTCTCCTGTCCACGCAATCAGCCCCACCGACAACCCCGCCTCCAGCGCCTGGCTCGCCAGCGACGCCGCCATCGCGATGCCTCGTTCAACCTCCGCATGCGCATCCACCGTCCGCAGGGGGCAATGCGTGTCCACCAGGATCGTCAGCCGCGGCGGGGAAACCTGCGTCATCTCCTTCGTCACCAGCACGCCGGTGCGCGCGCTTCGCCGCCAGTAAATCAGTCGCGGGTTGTTCCCCTTGCGATACTCCTTCACGCCGTAAAATTCATCGTTCCCGCCGGGTTTCGGACGCATGATCGCGCCGCTGCTGTCGGCGCTTCGGCACATTGCCAGCACCTTCGGATCCACCTGCCCCAGTGCCGGATACACCAGCATCGTGTCCTTCTGCTGATGCACCACCGCACGCTTGATGAAGCCGAACGGGAAGCTGGTGGAGATCTGATAACGATCCATCTGGTGGAGGCCGCGGCGCTTTGGAATACCTTCCGTCGGCACGCTCGCCGTCATCCCCGACGCCGCGTGCAGCAGGTACGCGTGAAGCTGATGCACAAACGCTTCCGTTCCATCCAGTTCCGCGATCATCACCGAGAGCGTCGGCCAGAACCGCTTCTTGTTCGAGAACTCGTAAACTACCGCCGTCGTCTGCCCCACCACCGCAAGCTCCGGCAACACGCGGTGCAGCGTCAGCCGCCGCAGCACGATCCGACCGATCCCCCAACTCATGAGCAGCACCCCGATCATCAAGCCAAAGACGCCAAACAGCAGGTTGGCCGAGCTGTTCAGCGCCGCCAGCCCCATGAACATCATCATCGAGCAGTACACGAGCCCCGTGAGCGAAAAGTCTAGCGAAGGCTTGCGGTGAATCCGCGTCGCCGTCGAGCTGTCCGCCAATGCCGCATCCCGCCAGAAACGCATCACCCGGCATTGTAGCATCCTATCAGCCGCGGCGTCTGCGTATCCTCTTCAACTGCTCCGTCTGTAGAAGAAACACTTGTGCTCCCCTCTTCCCCTCCTACTCCTGCTTCGCCGCAGCGCACCTTCGCCTTTCGTAACGGCTATTGCGCCGCGATCGCCGTTCCTCCCGCTATTCCGCAACCTGCACGGTAACCCGTGTCGTGGAGCCTCGCTCAATCCTGAAGTCAACGTGCTCGATTGACTCGCCCTCCATCAGCGACTTGACCGAATACCGCGCATTGTCCACCGGATGCGCCTGATTACTGAAGATCTCCGTTCCCAGCTGCAACGACCGATTGGCGGGCATCACAAATCCCCGAAGCACATACTCCCCACGCTCGTTCGTCCGCGCCGGAAGCAGCGGCCGCCAGATGTGGCCCGTCGGGCGACCGTCCCGAAGCATCAGGCGCAGACCGGCAACGGGTTCTCCCGCTTCATTAAAGACTTTCCCCGAGATCGTGCATGACTTCTCCAACTTGATCTCCAGCGGCTTGGCAACATCGTAATCACGCGGCACCTCTTTGCATGCCGCCAAGGCTCGGGAAGGATCGCAAACATACAGCATGTATTCCTCCCCCGGCGTGAAGCCTTCACACGCGAAGCTGCCATCCATCTCCCCATAAACCGTCACCGCCTCAGCGTCATCATTCAATGGAACGAGTTGCACGATGGGCATGGCAACATTAGTTCCGTCAGGAGTAACGACGGTGCCGCGCAGTGCTGAAGCTTTCCCTCGTGCAACGATCTGCTCGTCATCCAGTGCGATTGACACCTTTTGCGCATCCAGACTCTCGGTATCGACTTCCTCGTGTCCTAGTTCCGCCGGATCGACTAGCCCCGCCTGATAAACATGCAGCACGTAGGGCCCCGGCTTGAGCCGGGTGATCGCAAAGGAGCCGTCGGTTGCCACTGCGACAAACTCCGGATTGTCCGGTTCTTCCGCGACGTGATACCCAATCACCAATCCCATGTTCTTCGCCTTGGGCTCAACCTGGCCGTGGATGGTCCGCCCGAGGAGAAAGTTAAAGTCCTGCACATCCGGCACGGCTGCCGGCGCATAACGCTCCTCCACCGTTGACTCCCGGGCATAGTGCAGGTCATCGCCGATGCCCGCAGAAGCTGACAGGATGATCGGAACATTCGCCGGCACATGAACCCTGTAAGCGCCGCGATCATCGCAGAATACGTCGCGGTTAAACCCGTTGAAATCATCGCTGGAACCCGACGCGCGAACCTGGGCATAAGCCATGGGCTTTCCTGTATCGGCATCGCTACACGTGCCTTGTATCGTGGCGCCGCGCTGGAGTTGAAATCGGAAGCTGCCGTCCCGTTGCCGCGCGCTTGCCAGGTCCACGCCAATACGAATGGACCGCTGAACAAAATCCGGATGCCGCAGGATCACGGCATCCATATCCAGCATCGACGACTCACCCAGGTCACGCCCCTTTTTCAGCAGGAACTCACCCTCGGCATCCGTCCTTAGGATCGCTTGCCGGTGCGTGATCAACTCGACGCCCGCAATTGGCTTGTTGTCCTCATCCACCACCCGGCCGCGCACCTTCAACTCAGCGGACAGGATCACCCACGGCTCGGCCATCGCACGCTGGCGCGAATCATCGTACCACGCGCGCGAGATATCCGTCTCAGGGGTGTAGGCCAGCAGGGAATAGCCGTACCCGTCGGCGGTGGCCCGAATGAACAGCAAGTCGGTATCGCCGGGCCGGGTTTCCAACTTCACGTGAAAGACGCCCTTTGCGTCACACGTCGTAGCCGCCAGCACGTCGATTCCTTCAAACTCGCACGTGTGCGGCACCATTCTCTGCCGAATTAGTTCGACATTCGCCCGCGGGACCGGCTGCGCCAGCGCATTGGTTACCAGCCCCTTGGTATCGAAAGGCGCCCCACTCCTGCCGTCTCGCGCCCGTCCCACCGCTGGCAGAAGACAAAGCAGAAAGTACGCCACCGTCACTGCACCAATCGCACCGGTGACTTTAAAACCATCGCCTGGGGGCATGATCGAAATGATATCTTGTTGCTGCCGCAGGCTCAATTTGGAACGGAGCGTCGCTGGCCAGGGGTGGCTTGCGCCCACGCCTTTGAACCATCCGCCTGGCCCTTCCCACAGCCACAAAAAACAAACGCCGCCCCTCACAGGGACGGCGTTTCGGGAATGGCTCACTCTTGCAACCGTGTCTCTTACTTCTCACGCAGGCTCGCGACCGGCTTTCGCCCCGCGAAACCGGCATCCAGTTCGTGCCAGTGCGTGATCGTCTCTTCTCCAAGTTTCCAACACAGGTACACGTCGCGGCCCTCGTGCCGCCCAACGAAATCGATAAGGCCCGTTTCAAAGTCCTTCAGCTCCGCGCCGACGTTGGTCAGCTCGTCGACGAAGTCCTGAAGCTGTTCGATCGAATGATCCAGATCGTGCTGCGCTTGAACGAGTTCCTTGCCGCCATCCAGCGCGTCCACATGCCGGCGGAGCTTCGACGCCTGCGCGTGGGTCTTGACGATGTCGGCTACGATCCGCTTCACCAGCGGAAGGGTACTGATCGCTTCTTTCAACGTGAAGCGACGAACGGTTTTGCGGGAAGGCCGCTGCGGAACAAATGATTGAGGAGCAGCCATGGACAAACACTTCCTTTCTTGGCCCCGTTTGGTGCAGATGGGCTGCGGGGCGGGTCGTTCCATTCCCGGCGCGATTATGACACCCGGATCGGCCGTGTCAAAGAACTGCACGCCCTCCCGGAAAACAAATTCAGTGCCGCTGAGTTAGGTCAGGAAAAGCCGCACAGTCGTCCGGTGCACACCGCCTACAGACCACTTCGACCATCAGGACTTACATTCATCTTAGGCCCGCTCCTCCCCGTCCGCTCAACCCGAACACGCCTCACCGGCAGCGTGCTCAGAACCATTGACATTCCCGTGACTTTTCCCACCCCAAGCTGCGATGTTCCCGCCCCCGCCTACGCCGCCTTCTTCCCCTTGGTCAGCTTCCGCTCCAACATCTTCAGCACGCTCGCCTCTTCCGGGCGAAGCTTCTCCGCCGCCTTCGCCATTGCCCGCGCCTTGTGCGCCAGTTGCGCTGCCAACTGCCCGTCCAGGTAACTCTGCAAAATCGCCGGATGGATGTAGCACTTGCGACAAACCGCCTTAGTGTTGCCTAACTGCTTGGCCACCGACTCCACCGCCTGCACCACGTTCGTCTTCGCCTGCTTCTGCGTCGTGAAGGCGCCGATCTCCGAAAGCGCCTGGGCCGCCAGCACCGTCCCCGCCCAGGTCCGAAAGTCCTTAGCCGTAAATGCGTGCCCCGCGATCGACCGCAGATAATCATTCACATCCGCCGAGCCGATATCACACACCTTCCCATTCTCATCCAGGTACTGAAACAGCTCCTGCCCCGGCAGGTCCTGGCACTTCTTCGCAACCTCCGCCAGCCGCGGATCTTGCAGATCGATCTCGTGCTCCACCCCCGACTTGCCCCGAAACTCAAAGTGAATCTTCCCGCCCTTAATCTTCGCATGCTTATCCTGGAGCGTCGTCAAGCCATACGAATTGTTAGCCTTGGCATACTCCTCGTTCCCCACCCGGATCAGCGTCTTCTCCATGATCTGCACGATCGCCGCCAGGACCTTCTCTTTGGGCAAGCCAGGCAACTTGAGATGCGCGCGCGTCCTCTGCCGAATGCTTGGAAGTGCCTTGGCGAACTCGATCATCTTCTCGTACTTCGCCTCATCTCGCGTCTCGCGCCACTTCTCGTGATACCGATACTGCTTCCGACCCCGCGCATCCCTCCCCACCGCCTGGATGTGCCCGCGCTCCAATGGACAAATCCAAACCTCCGTCCACGCCGGCGGAATCGCCAGGTGTTTGATCCGCACCAGCGTCTCGAAGTCTTTGACCGTCTTCCCCTTCGGATCCTTGTAGACGAACCCCTTCCCGCTCTTCACCCGCGTAATGCCCGCCGACTCATCCGATACATAAACCAGCCCCGCCTCTTTTGCCGCCTCAAGATGAAGAACGTTCGCTTCCTTGTTCATGGTTTGGGTTCCGGGACCTCATTATTCCGCTCCGCCGCCGCGCGCGTCAGTGCCGTCAGTGGCGAGCGCGTCACCGCTGACTCGCTCTCGTACCCCCGTGCTCTCCGCGGCCCGATCCCACCTACGCCCGGCAGCGCGTAATTCACCATAGCATACACATCCGTCATCACATTCGGAAAGAGCGCATAAGCCTTCGCCGCCGCCCAAGCCGGCAAACTCGTCACCAGCTTCACATCCCCATGCCGGCACGATTCAACAATCCGCGCCGCCGCCCGATCCGCGCTCTGTGACGGTCCCGGAATCGAATCCCCCAGCGTAAACCACGTGTACTCCGCCCGATGCTTTCCTTTGAACAGCGCATTGCGCGGGCTCCCCGTCCGCATCAATCCCGGGCACACCGTCGTCACGTAAATGTTGTCCTTCCGCAGCTCCTCCGCGAGCCCCAGCGAGAATCCGGTTAATGCGAACTTGCTTGCCGTATAGGGAAGCAGATGCGGCACCGGCACCAATCCGCCGATCGATGAGATGTTCACCATCCGTCCCTCAGGCCGCGTCCGCATTGAAGGCAGCGCCGCCAGGATCGTGTAAAGCGCACCATAAAAGTGCGTCTGCATCGCCTCATCAAAATCCGCCTCCGTCATCGTCTCCATCGGGCCGACCATGATCGTGCCGGCGTTGTTCACCAGCACATCAATCCCTCCAAACTTGCCGATCACGTTGCGGATAAATCGCTGCACATCCCCCTCGAGACAAACATCGCACCGTTCCGCGTGTACTTCCGCCACACGCGATAGCTCCTCCCGCGCCCGCCCGAGTTCCTCTTCATCCCGGCTGCAAATTGCAACCTTCGCCCCCTCCGCCGCAAACCGCCTCGCAAGCAGAAGCCCGAGCCCGCGCGATCCGCCCGTAATGACCACCACCTTTCCCCGAAAATCCATGGCTCGCGCTGATCGAATCACACGGCGCACAACCCACGTCGCCCCCATGCCGAACATCGCCATCGTGAGCAGGTTCTTTCCTCGAGTTGCCATAACCGCCTCGCTTTCGACAGGGACGACTCGTGATCCGGAAAGCCGTGCCACAACTGCGAGGATCACGTGTTGACCACTTCTCCTCCGTTGGGGTGGAGCACTTGTCCTGTCATGTACGAGGAATCGTCAGATGCCAGGAACACATACGCCGGCGCCACCTCGCTCGGCTCCCCCGGCCGACCCAGCGGCACATCGCTCCCAAACTTCTCCACCTTCTCCTTCGGAAACGTGCTCGGAATCAGCGGCGTCCAAATCGGCCCTGGCGCAACGCCGTTCACCCGAATCTTCTTCTCCGCCAGTGATTCGCTCAGCGACCGCGTAAACGCCACGATTGCCCCCTTCGTCGACGAATAATCCAGAAGCTGCGCGCTCCCACGATAAGCCGTCACGCTGGTTGTGTTGATGATCGTCGACCCCTCCTTCAGGTACTTCATCGCCGCCTTCACCAGGAAGAACATAGCGAAGATGTTCGTTCGGAACGTCCGCTCAAGCTGATATGCCGAGATCTTGGTGATGTCCGGCTGCGGGTGCTGCTCGGCCGCGTTATTCACCAGGATGTCCAGCTTCCCGAGCTCCTCCACCGCCTGCTCAACCGCCTCCCGGCAGAACTGCTCATCGCCGATGTCCCCCGCGATCGTGATGCACTTCCGCCCCGCCTTCTCCACCATGCGCTTCGTCTCCTCCGCATCTTCGTGTTCATCCAGGTACATGATCGCGACATCCGCGCCTTCTTGCGCATACAGCACCGCCACCGCGCGACCAATGCCGCTGTCCCCGCCGGTGATCAGCGCCGCCTTCCCTTCCAGCTTCCCCGCCGGCTTATACGCTGGCTTCTTCACCTGCGGCTTCGGACGCATCTCGCTCTCGCGCCCCGGCCGAGTCGACTGCGTCTGCGTAGGCCGCGTCTGCTTCCCGTTTTCCTGAGTCTTCGCCATCACGTCACCTTCCCTGAATGAACCATCTGCGCTACAGGAACGGACAATCTGTCCGTACCCACGCCACGACAATAAGCTGTCCCGGCCAAGTGCAACGCCTATGCCATCCCTCCCCTGCCCCGGAAGCGAAGAAGCGGAAGGGCCGCGCAATATCGCAGCCCTTCCGCTCACTTCAAGACTTCAGAATTAAAACTGTTAAGCCGCAGCCGGCAACGGCGACGGAGTCGGCCCAGGTGCAGGCGCCGTCGGCGCAACCGGCGGTGTCCCAATGTAATACCCCGGCTTCACCTCCATTGGAGGCACCGCATCCGCCTGCGTGATCGCCGTCGGCGCGCACTCATCGAGCCAGACGTGGAATTTCTCAAGCTTAGCCGCTCCGAACGACGTGGTGATCGCCACGTCGATCGCATCGCGTCCTCGCGCCATCAGCACGCGACCGATCCGCGGCGAGTTGTAGCGCGCGTCCACCGTGATCCACTTCCGATCCACGTACACTTCCATCCAGGCTGAAAAGTCCATTGGGAACGGCTCTTCCGGCACGCCGATGTCCCCGAGGTACCCCGTCGCATACCGCGCCGGAATGTTCAGCGCCCGCAGCAGCGTGATCGCCAGGTGCTGGAAATCCCGGCACACCCCCTTGCGCTCGTACCAAACATCCCACGCCGTCTTCGTGTTGCGCGCAAAGCGATAGCCGAACGTGACATTCTTATTCACCCAATCCAAAACCGCCTGCACGCGCTCCCAGTTGCTCGGCGTCTTACCGAAAAGATCCCACGCCATCGGGCTAAGCCGCTCAACTTCGCAGTACCGGCTCGCCATCAGGAACGGCAGACATCCGCTGGGAAGATCCTCGATCTTTGACAAGCTCCCGCCCTCGATGACCGGCTCAATCTGCCCGCTGTCCAGCGCGACGTTGTCATACCACAGCCGTACCTTCCCCGTAGGCGCCATGATGCGACCCACCTTGTTCCCGAAACCGTCCACGAAGGTCTCGAGCGCAACGTCCGGCTCAACATGCAACTGCTCCGGACGACGCAGCGCCCACGCCTGCGACGGATGCGTGAACAGGTTCACAACCATCGGCGTTGGTGACGCCAGCTCAAACTGCATCTCATAGCCAAATCGGAGGTACATCGCTCTCCCGCTTCCCTGACAACACTGATTATCGGCTGCACACGTGCCGACGCCTTATTCATCGTCAAGATCAAGCGGCACATTTTGCGCTTTTTTCCAACAGTCCAATTCACCGGCAAAGATTGCCGATAAAGATCACGTCAGGAACACTGAAACATGACCTACTGCCTGGGAATCATCACAAAATACGGCCTGATCCTCGCCTCCGACTCGCGCACCAATGCCGGGTATGACCAGGTCAACACCACGCGCAAGATGCACACTTTCGTGCAACCCGGCGAGCGTGTCTTCGTGGTCCTCAGCAGCGGCAGCCTTTCGCTCACGCAGTCGGTGATCACGCACCTTCAGCGTGACTGGGATGCCGGGGGAGGTCTGGCCAAGGCGCCCAGCATGTACGACGCCGCTCGCGCGATCGGCGCGCAGGTGCGGAAGGTTTCCGACATCGACCGCGATCACCTCGAGCAGGACGATTACAAGTTCAACGTGCACTTCCTGCTGGGGGGACAGGTGAAGGGAAGTCCGCCGGAGCTGTTTCTGATTTACCCCCAGGGTAACCCGCTTCAAGCCACGATCGACTCCCCCTATCTCCAGATCGGGGAAACAAAATACGGCCGGCCCATCCTCGACCGCGGCATCCGCCACGATCGCACCACGCTCGAGGAAGCCGCCAAGTACGCGCTGCTCTCGATCGACTCGACGATGAAGTCAAACGTCACCGTCGGCCCGCCGATCGATCTCCTCGCCTACAGCGCCGATGAACTCGACGTCATCCGCCAGCGCCGCTTCGGCACCGAAGATCCGGACTTCATGAAGATCCGAACGCGCTGGGAACAGGTCCTCCGCCAGGCCGTCGCGCGCCTCCCCGACATCCGCTTCCGCAGCGCCAAAGGCGCAGGCAAACCCTCGGCGCAGGAGGAAACCATCCAGATCATCGAAAAGCCCCCTACCGACACGCCGCCAGAAATTTAAACAGCCCAAACATGGCATGGGCGTCTCGCCCATGCGCTTCAGCGCGCAGGGACGAGACGCCCATATTAAAGCAAACAAGTTGGACTAGGCTGCTTTCCCTCTCGTGTAAAAGCCAGGCAATGGCCGACCCAGCTTTTCCCAGTGCTTCATGATCGCTTCGGCCTTGCCGGCGCTGTTCAGCACGTGCAGTTTCCGCCGGACCATCCCGATGATCGCCTCGCGCGCGGGACCCAGGTAATTGCGCGGATCAAATTCCGCCGGCTTCGTCGCGAACACTTCGCGGATCTTCGCCGTCATCGCCAGGCGCAGATCGGTGTCGATGTTCACCTTGCACACGCCATACTTCCCCACCGCCATCGCGATCTGATCTTCCGGCACGCCCTTGGCATTCGGCATCGCCCCGCCGTACTTGTTCACCAGATCGATAAACTCCTGCGGCACCGAGCTGCTCCCGTGCATCACCAGCGGCAGCCCCGGACACGTCTTCATGATCTCTTCGATCCGGTTGAACGCCAGCTTCGCCTCGTGCTTGAATTTGTACGCCCCGTGCGACGTCCCGATCGCGACGGCGAGCGAATCGATCCCCGTGCGCTTGGAAAAATCCACCGCCTGCTTCGGATCGGTCAAGAACTGCTCGATGTTCTTCTCGTACTCTTCCGCGCTCAAACCGACGACATCTTCTTCGATCCCCCCGAGCATCCCCAATTCCGCCTCGACCACCACGCCCGCCGCGTGCGCCACCTTCACCGCCTCCGCCGTCACGTGAATGTTCTCTTCGTACGGATGGTGCGACCCGTCGATCATGACGCTGGTAAACCCATCCGCCACGCACTGCTTGACCAGGTCCACCGTATCCCCGTGATCCAGGTGGATCGCGATCGGCAGCTCCGGGTGCTCTTCCACCGCGGCGTCGATCATGTGCTTCAGGTAGCGCATGTTCGCGTACTTGCGGGCCCCCTTGGAGATCTGCAGGATCAGCGGGCTCTTCTCCGCCGCACACGCTTCGATAATCCCCTGCGTGATCTCCATGTTGTTCACGTTGAACGCGCCCACGGCAAATCCGCCGCCGTACGCGAGGTCAAACATCGGCTTGGTCGTCATCAATGGCATAGCAGTTTCCTCTTTCCTGACTGTTGAACCGTTCAGTTTAGGAGAGGCCGGAGTTGCATGCAATTGATCAAGCCGGGGTCCGGGGGTCGGGGTGTTGGGTTCCGGGTTTCGGGTTCCGGGTTCCGCGTGCAGAGTGCGCATTATCTGGAAGAAACCTCCGCCGCGCGGGTACCAACCTTCAGCGTGTCCGAAAGACAAGGGCTTGATCCGGCGTTCGGATCGGCCCTTGTTCTATTACTACAGCAACCGCGGCCCGCACCTCTCCTCCCCCCGCAACCCGGAACCCGAACCCCGAAACCCGCTTCCCCCCCCCGCCCCCCGCACCCACCACGCATCGGCTCAGCCTGATGCACATTTTCCCCCTTCCTCCCAACCGCCCCCCGCGGCTTACTGTCTGAGCAGGAAGGAGCAATTCCGCTCCCCCAGAAGGAGAACCGTCCATGAAATCGTTCCTGATCCTGACCGCCGGCTGCCTGCTCGCCGTCAGCAATGCAGCCTGCCAGACCCAAGGGGTCACTAGCAACTACCGCTCGCAGTGGACTAACGTCGACGCGAACGTGAAAGACACCACCGAAGCCTCGCGCACCGTCCTGGAGGATGAAGGGCTGAAGAACGTCACCGCCAGCAGCACCAACGTGGATGGCAAAGCCACCGGCAAGAAAGCCGACGGCGCCACCGTCAACGTCGCCGTCGAGCGCAAAACCAAAGAAACCAGCCAGGTGAGCGTCACCGTCGGCAAACTCGGCGACCCCTCCTTAGGCGCCGACATCGCCAAGAAGATCAAGAACCAGGCCGAAGGCGGCACCAGCACCACGCGCCCGAGCCATTCGTCCACGCGCTCCAGCCGAGCCTCAACCCGAAGCAGCTCGAGCGACTAACGAATCGCCGATGATCCTCCCCTCTTCCCCCTCTCCCGGTACGCCGGGAGAGGGCAGGGTGAGGGGATTTACTGCGGAAGGCACGCAGGCACGGAGGCACGAAGGCACGGAGTGAGGGGTAAGGGATAAGGCAACAAGCCGAGAAATTGCGTCACTGCGCCCCTGCCTCCCTCCCTCGTCCCTCCCTTCGTGCCTCCGTGCCCACGTGCCTTCGTGCCTTCGTGCCTATTCCGAAACACGCCCCTGCCTCCGTCCCTCGTCCCTCCCTTCGTGCCTCCGTGCCTACGTGCCTTCGTGCCTATTCCGAAACACGCCCCTGCCTCCCTCCCTCGTCCCTCCCTTCGTGCCTCCGTGCCTACGTGCCTGCGTCCCTATTCCGAAACAAAATCCCCACCCCCCGGCACCACATCCCCACCGCTAACCGTCTTCACCTTCAGGGGCACTTCCGTCAGCGACCAGAACCACCCATTGCCGCTGTCGACGGGCGTAACATTCATCATCACGCGGATGACCGTCGGCGACGTCTGCACCCCCGCCACGCCAAAGCACGCCCCGCCGCCGCCATCTTCGACCAGCGTGAACAAGCTCCACGTCTCGATCCCCGCCCCGGGCAGAATTTGCACCGCCTGATCAAACGTCCAGTACGTCGCATCATCGCCGTAGCTGCCGGTGACGGAGATCACGTTAGCCGTTGCCGGCACGGGCGGCGACGCCGGAGCGCTCCAACGTGGCATGCGTTTTCGTCTGCGGAATTTGACCGGGAAGAGGAGCATGCGAGTTCAATGCGGAATGCAGAATGATGAATGATGAATGATGAACAGAAACGCAGAAGATGAATGCTGCCGTCGAAGCGCCCTTCCAAGCGGCCCGACAAACTCACGCAGGCAGCGCTCGATGAACAGATGCGTGCTGCTGCCATTCAGCGACTGAACCTTGAAAACGTCAGCTTTGCTCAGGACATGGAGCAGCGACATCTGAGGTCGCCATCCGCTTGAAGTATTGCTTGATCAGGTCGTTCGGGATGTCGAGACCTAACGGTGGGTCGCCGTTGTATTCCTTAACTACCTCTGCCCAAGGGGTTCCCGGAGCATGAGTTAGATTGGACAACTGGACCGCCGTGTACTTGTGGTAGACGTCCCACACGCGCTCGAGCAGCGAACGATCAGTTGCTGCATCTTCCGGAAGTCGCGGAACTACTGGTTTGATCTCCCCACCAGTGATCTTGTACTTGCGCGCGTGGCGCGTGATCGTCGACGAGCCAAACTCTCGAAACTCATCGTAAAGCGACCGGATTACAGGGCCAAATTTCCAAGCCTCGACGGTCTCGTTGATCAACGGCTCATCTTGAAGTCCGAGGCTCCAGCCGTGCCCAAAGAACACCAGCTTCTGCAACTTCATCGGGGAGAGCGAAGAGCCTTCCGCCTCGGCTTTGTCGAGGAAGAAGTTTGCAACCGCTTTCGATGAGTATGCCATTTTGGTCACCCCAGCATCATACGGTGGTCGAGAAGCGTCAACTGACCGACTTGGATGTTAGCGGTATGTTCGGGGCCCGTCAACCCCTTTTTCGTCAGCTGATCAAGCGCCTATTATGCAGACATGGGCCGCGTTCGCGACTTTTTCGCCGACAGCACTTGGATTGATGCCACCGTTCTACGCCCACTGTCTCACATCCGGTTCGGTTGGGAGATCCAGTGGGATGCGAAGAACCAACAGTACGTTCCTGAGGAGGGCACCTTCGGTGACTTGTTAAACGAACTCATTGAGGAGTTAGATTCCAGCACTCCTCCAATCCGATATCACGACCACGAAGACGTTCTTGGACGACGCGTCCAGCGGGATCTGAAATGGGAGGTGGAAAAGCGAGGCTCCCGATGGGTCCACCGCGACGGCTCACCCGTCGGGACCAGCGATTATCTCGCGCTGCTTGAACAGGGTGCTTTTGCGGACGTGGGCGAACGGAATCTACTGCTTGCGGCCGCGGGACGAATCAAAGCTGCAATGGATCGTGGTCAAATGCACTTTGATGATATGGACGAGCGGCACATGTGGATGCTTGCCGGTGTACTCAGCGCCATCTTGTATCACCGCGCGTTCAACGAACAGGCATGCTAGTAGAACCTAGCCAGTCCCTCCATCATGAGCACAAGTAAAAGTCGGTCGATAACCTCCATCCCATCGAAAGCGCTCCCATAACTTCCGCCCAATATGAATGGAATTCACCAACCCCGTCCAAAAGAAAGCGGCAAGCAAATCAGGGGGTTGGGTGGTGAGCAGGGGAGGCCAAAATAGCCGGAAGCCGACTCAGGCATGTGCAAACGGTTGCTTTCGTGCCTCGGCAGAAAAGCCAGCTTGAACTAATCAACCGTGCTTTTATTCGCCCATTGAACCAAAGGGGGAAGCGGCGACAAGCTCTTGACGTCTCGCTCCCTTACCACTTTCACCCACACAAATGGACATCGCTCCAATTTCACCGACGCAATAACTCCAGGATGTGAATCCGCCCAGAGGCAAATACGCCGAAAAGCCTCTCGAGAATCTGCGCGATCGCGTAGTTGCACGCTTACAAGCACACTCGAGGAATCCGTTAATACTCGATAAAACCCTGCGTTCAGAAACCGGTTTACGATTGCTCGATTTAAGCTCTCCCGACGCCACGAGAAGCCATCGCAGTCGATAAGTCTGCAGATCTTTACGTGCAAGTCGTAATTCTTATGGGCGACCTGCACGCCTATGTCTGCCGGTGGCATTAGCGGGTGAACAGCTACCATCTGAAATGCACCTCGCGCAAATGGGAATGATCGAAGCGCGTTTGAGGCATGCCTTGTGCTGAGGTCATATGCCCAACGCCGGTTCCTCGCAGAGCCATATATTTCGATTTCGCTGTAGGCGGCTGCACTTGGATGCTTAGCAACGACCGTATGGGCTTTACCGAGCTGTGCTCTCACAAAGTTCATTAAGCTGGCCGCCCTCGATCTCTTGGCTCGGCTCATAGCAACCAGCCGCAGGGTCCAACAGGAAGTGTAATCCCCTGGCACCGACGCAAGGAAAAAGTCGGGCTGAAACCCGAGGGAACACAGTTGAAACTCGTCTTCAATCCCGATAGGTGTGCAGTGGAGGTGTGCCTCGACGACAAATTCAGCGCGCTCTCCATTTTCCGGCACTTCGTCACGGAGCAAGTCCGTGAGACGCCCTCTGATTTCCGGAAAGTCCTGCACTATGGTTTGTAGTGCAACGACAGACCACTCGGGCAACTCGGCGGCGGGATTGGTGACCGGGCGCCAACCCGCCAACGCGCGCGGTTGAAACATATCCCCTGTCAAAGCACCCGCTCCCTGCGAAGTTCCTCGACGAGCTCCTTCATCGCTCTGGCACGCTGAGAAGATCGGTTTTTCTGTTCGACGCTCATTTGCGCAAATGTCTGCGTCGACTTCTCAGGTACAAAGATCGTATCCCACTGAAATGGACGTCCCCCGGTTTGCCTTTCCAGAGTTCCAGGCAAACCGACGACGCTTTGATATACCTGCTTCCCGTCGGAGTAGGCCAGTGCGGTCACAGCCTTTGCACCCCTCGATCCCAGTGCCTCGGCGATGTCGACGATCCGAGTCTCAAGAGTCTGCCAGAAATAGCTGCGTTAGACCTCCCGGTAAGCCACGTAGGCATTCTAATTCTAGCCCCGAGTGGTCAACTAGAACATGGCTTTTCACCATCCGAAATGCCTCGACCGCTTTATCCGCAACGATCTCCCGGAAGTCGGCAAGTTGCCGCTCGCGTATCGGTTGGTCCACATGCACTAGGTCAATCCCGTAGGTATCGCACAAGTTCTTCAGTTCCTCATACTTATAATAATTCTGGCTAATGAAATGCCATTGCATGGCCTGCTCCGGTGGTTACTGTGCGTCGACTATCTCATTTAAAAGTTTACGTAGTGATTGAGTTGGCGATACAGGATTAAGTCCGATCACAGAGATGCCATCTGCACACAAGCAATTCCGTGCGATGTGTGCATCTCCCACCACACAGAGATATGCACGACAAGTGGCGTCGCGTCGTCCAGATCGTGTGGCGAAGCTCTCCCACAGACGATTCCAGAGAAATCGAATGTTTACGTCGTTAAAGCTGTACCCCAAGAACAACAGGGATGACTGCAGGCAATCGGCGCGGAGCAGTACATCGAATGGATGGTCGAAACGCATTCGGTCGTAGTAACCTGATTCGGCAAACACCATCGATTCGGAAGCGTTTAAATCTCCGTGGAACTTGATCACGTCCAAATTCTTACGATCTTCATGCAGCTTTTGGGGCGTGTTGACCAAGCGGTACGGCTTTGGAACTGCTTGAAG
>DASVUC010000102.1:0-7603 GCA_036387255.1 Tepidisphaeraceae bacterium
CGGAAGAATGATGGCGAAGATAATTTTGATGATGTCAGTTCCAGTAGCGGGCATCCATCCCTTATCCCCCGGCCGCGCACTTCCAGTCAAGCACTAATCCTCTTCAGCACCAAGCCCCGGGATTGCAATCCCGGGGCTTCGTCCGAAGAAGCCTGTTGTTGTGCAGGATCACACACCGACGGGATGCCAGGTCGTCTTCACTTCCTGCGTATCCAAAATGAAGTATGGACTCTGCGCCTCGTTGTTCATCCAATCCTCGCGATCATAGGAGATGGCGCGCTTCACATTGCTCGCGGCTTTCAAACGGACCGTCGCCCGCTCCTGCGACTCGTGCCCGCAGTACACCGTTGCGTTCACGTCCATGTGGCTCGCGAAGTGCTCGATCAGCTCATCGCGCTTGCCGGTGAGGATGTTGATCACACCGCCGGGCACATCGCTTGTCGCGATCACCTCCGCGAATGTCACCGCGCTCAGCGGCTTTGTGGTAGAAGCCAGCGCGATGACGGTGTTCCCGCCGACAATCGCCGGCATCACCGTGCTCACAAGTCCGATCAACCCCGTGTTCTCCGGCGAGATGATCGACACCACGCCCGTCGGCTCCAGCATTGAAAAGTTGAAGTGCGAGCTGGACACGGGATTCACGCTGGAGAAAACCTGCTGATACTTATCCGCCCACCCCGCATAGTACAGGCAGCGGTCCACGCTCGTCGCCACTTCCGCTTCCGCCTGCCGCTGCGTCGCGCCCATCTGCATCAGTTCACTGACGAACTGTACGCTGCGCCCTTCGAGCATCTCCGCGATCCGGTACAGGATCTGCCCGCGGTTGTACGCGCTCTTGCCCGCCCACGAGGACTGGGCATTCCGCGCCACAACCACCGCATCCCGGAAATCCTTCCGCGAGCACAGGCACATATTGGCGACCGCTTCGCCCTTTGCGCTCTTGAGCAGGTAATACCGTCCCGATTCCGTCCGCGGAAATTTACCGCCGACGAAGATCTTGTACGTCTTCAGGACGCTGAGCCTTCCCGCCGTCGGCGCCTCGTACGCGCCATTTCCATTCTCAGCGCCGTCCTCCCGAACGCGGCTCTCCACCTGCGTCGCCCCGTTGCGTCCATTCCTGCGTTTGTTCTCTTTCATCACGACCTCAGCATCAAGCGTGGCATGGGCGTCTCGCCCATGCATCTTCAGTTCAAGCTCAAGTACGGCAGCAATCCATGCAACCCGCCCTCACGTCCCACACCCGACTCCTTGTACCCACCGAAGGGCGACGTCGGATCAAACTTGTTGTACGTGTTCGCCCAGATCACCCCTGCGCGCAGCTTGTTTGTCACCTTGAAGATCTTCGATCCCTTGTCCGTCCACACGCCGCCGGACAACCCGTAAGGCGTGTTGTTGGCCTTCTCAATCGCCTCGGCGACCGTGCGGAACGTCTGCACCGCCAGCACCGGGCCGAAGATCTCCTCCTGCACAATCCGATGCGACTGCGAGCAGTTGAGGAACAGCGTCGGCCGGCAGAAGAACCCCGTCGTCGGCACATCGCAGTTCGTGCACCACATCTCGCCCCCATCCTCCCCGCCGTATTTCAGGTACTCGTTGATCCTGTCGAGCTGCATGCGGGAATTGATTGCGCCGATGTCGGTGTTCTTATCCAGCGGATCGCCTACGATCAGCGTCTGCATCCGATCCTTCAGCTTCCGCACGACAGTGTCATACACCGACTCCTGCACGAACAGCCGCGAGCCGGCGCAGCACACGTGTCCCTGGTTGAAGAAGATCCCGTTGATGATCCCCTCGACGGCCTGATCGATCGGCGCATCTTCAAAGATGATGTTCGCGGCCTTTCCGCCGAGCTCCAGCGTGTACTTTTTGTTCGAAGCCGCCAGCGCCCGCTGAATGATCTTGCCGACTTCGGTCGAGCCGGTGAACGCGACCTTGTCCACATCCGGATGATTCACGATCGCCGCGCCCGTCTCGCCCGCGCCGGTGACGATGTTCACCACGCCCGGCGGCAGATCCGCATCCTGGATGACCTCTGCCAGCTTCAACGCCGTCAGCGGCGTCGTCTCCGCGGGTTTGAGCACCACGGTATTCCCCGTCGCCAGCGCCGGCGCGAGCTTCCACGCCGCCATCAGCAGCGGGAAGTTCCACGGAATGACCTGCCCCGCCACCCCGAGGGGCTTCGGCTTCTTCCCCGGAAACGCATACTCCAGCTTGTCCGCCCAACCTGCGTAATAGAAGAAGTGCGCCGCCGCCAGCGGGATATCCACATCGCGCGATTCGCGAATCGCCTTGCCCCCATCCATCGTCTCGATAATCGAAAACTCCCGCGCCCGCTCCTGGAGGATGCGCGCGATGCGATAGATGTACTTGCCCCGCTCCTTCGCCGGCATACGCCCCCACGTCTTCTCCTGCGCCCGACGCGCCGCCTTCACCGCCCGATCCACATCGTCGCTGGATCCCTCCCCCACCTCCGCAATCTTCTTCTCATCGGCCGGGTTGACCGTGTCGAAGTATTTCCCCTTCGCCGGCGGCACGAACTTCCCATCAATAAAAAGCTCGTACCTCCCCCGAATCGAAACCTTCGCCGTCTCCGGCGCCGGCGCGTACTTCCAATCCGTGGCAAAGTTCAACTTGACATCGTTTACAGCAGTCATCGAAACCTCTCGATTGTTCTACTCGCCGATCCGAATCCATTGACCTAGATCATCATCGTATGTACATTGTAATTATGCAGGCGAAGCTCATCTCCATCGGCAACTCCCGCGGCATCCGCATTCCAAAGCCGCTGATTGAGCAGGCGCAGCTTACCGAGGATGTAGAGATCACTGTTCAAGACAATTGCCTCATCATCTCCAGCCCCAAAGGCGCTCGAGCCGGCTGGGCTGAAGCGTTTCGTTCCATGGCCAAGAAAAAGCACGACCAGCTTTTGGACGCCCGGGAGGTCTCAGCGGAGACTGAATGGGAGACGAAGGAGTGGGAATGGTAGCGTCTCGGTTCAACGTCTACCTCGTTCAACTGGATCCCACCGTCGGAGCCGAAATCAGCAAGACTCGACCCTGCGTCGTCATCTCTCCGGACGAGATCAACCGGTACATCCGAACCGTCATTGTCGCGCCCATGACGACGCGCAGACATGCTTACCCGACAAGAGTCTCTTGCCGGTTCGGAGGCAAGACCGGCGAAATTGTCCTCGATCAAATCCGCACCGTTGATCGCTCTCGACTCGTGAAGCATGTGGGCCGCCTCGACGCAACAACACAGCAAAAGATCCTGACCACTCTGGCAGAGATGTTCGCTTAGTCCTTCGAGAAATAATCCAGCGACTGATACAACCCGCTCCGCTCCTTCGCGATCTGCATCAAGATGTCGTTCGCCAACCGCGACGCGCCGAGCCGGAATAAATCCGGCGTCAGCCAATCCTGACCCAGCGTCTCCCGCACCACGATCAGGTACTGAATCGCCTGCTTGCTGTTGGCGATCCCGCCCGCAGGCTTCATCCCAATCTTCTTCCCGGTAGCGTGATAGAAATCGCGAATCGCCTCCAGCATCACCAGCGTCACCGGCAGTGTCGCCGCGGGCACCACCTTCCCCGTGCTCGTCTTGATGAAATCCGCCCCCGCGTGCATCGCCAGGTCGGATGCCTTGCGCACCTGGTCGTACGTTCCCAGCTCGCCCGTCTCCAAAATCACCTTCAGGTGTGCCTCTCCGCACGCTTCCTTCACCTGCGCGATTTCGTCAAACACATAGTTGTAATCCCCAGCCAGGAAGTGCCCGCGCGAGATCACCATGTCGATCTCATCCGCGCCTTCATCCACCGCGTAGCGCGTATCCCGCAGCTTCACATCGATTGGATACTGCCCCGACGGAAAACCCGTCGCGACCGCCGCGACTTTGATGCCGGTCCCCTTCACCGAGTCCTTCGCCAACCGCACCAGGGTCGGATAGACGCACACCGCCGCCACCTTCGGCACATCCGGCAAATTATCCGCCAGGTGCGCCGCCTTGTAGCACATCTGCCGGACCTTCCCCTCCGAGTCGGCTCCTTCCAGCGTCGTCAGGTCGATCATCGACAGCGCCAGCTTCAGCGCCATCACCTTCGATTCCTTCTTGATCGACCGCTTCGTCAGCCGCTCCACGCGCTCTTCGATCCCCACCTGATCCACCGTGGGCGAGCGCCCCAGATCAGGCGCCATCACGTTGCTCGTCGTCATGCTGCTCCTCAAGTTTCCGAAGCCGCCAATTGTACCAACTTCCCCACCCGCCTCGGCGGCACACCCTCCACAAAAATCGATGCAGGCTCAACTACAATTTCCGCGCCTCACCCCGCCCGCCGCTCCTAAGTCCTTTGATTTAGTATCACCCAGCAGGAGCAGCGGTGAACCCCGCGCTCGCAAAAACATATTACTGAAAGACTTGCACCCAGGATTCACACAGGGAATTGGAGCCATGAGCAAGAAAAACCTGATCGAATCTCTCGAATCCCGAACCCTCTTTTCCGCCTATGTGGTAGCGCCCATTGGATCCGACTCAGCCGCCGGCACCGCCGCCGCTCCGTGGGCCACCCTTCAGAAAGCTTTTGACTCCGTCAAAGCGGGCGACACCGTCACCGTCCGCGCCGGCAATTATGCCGGCGCCAGCAAGTTCTCCATGAAGGGCACCGCCGGCGCCCCCATCACCTTCAAGGCCGATCCCGGTGTCAACATCGTGTCCAACGCCACCAAGCAAACCGCTCTGAACGTCGGCATCGAACTTTCGGGTTATGACGCCTCCTCCGCTTCCACCTACGTCACGCTCGACGGCTTCAACGTCAACAACGCTTCCGACACCATGAGCACCGATGCCTCGTCGGGATTTCGCATCCGTTTCACCGACCACGTGACCATCCGAAACTCTTCCGCCACCAACTGCGGGTGGATGGGCTTCTACACCTCGCGCAACACCAACCTGACGATCGAGAATTCCGAATCCGCCTTCAACAACAAATTTGTCGACCCGCTCACCACCGCCCGCAACCACGGCATCTACGTCGACGGCGGAAGCTCCTACGTCAACCTCCTCCACAACCGCGTCCACGACAACAACGGCAACGGCATCCACACCAACCAGAACTCCCACCATCTCGTTATCGACGGCAACACGCTGTACAACAACGGCCTCAACGGCGGCTCAGCGCTGAACAACGACGGCCTCCAAAACAGCGTCATCCGCAACAACCTCCTCTACAACAACCAGGCAAAGGGCATCTCCATCTACAACACCGCGGACAATGCCCCCGCCACCGGCAATTCCATCATCAACAACACCGTCATTCAGCCCGGCGGTAGCGCCGCCCTCACTGTCCTTGGCGCCGCCACCGGCACGCAGATCTTCAACAACATCTTCGAAACCCCCACCGGTCCGACGATCTACTTCGACGATGCCGCCCGGGCCGGCACGATGAGTGACAACAACGTCTTTATCAGCACCTCATCACGCCCGTTCCAGGCTGGCGCGAGCCGCGTCGACTTTGCAACTTGGAAAAGCACCTACGGCTTCGACACCCATAGCGTCTTCAGCACTGAGGAGAAGCTGTTCATCGACCCCGCTAATCGCATCTACATGCTCTCCAAGACCAGCCCCGCGCGCCATCGTGCCGACGCATCCAAGATGCCCTCCACCGACCTTTGGGGCGCACCGCGATTCGGTGATGCCAACGACGCCGGCGCCTTCCGCTACTGGCTTGACGGCGACACCAACTTCGATGGCGTTGTTACGCCGGATGATTACATGGCCATCGATTCCAACCTCGGACAGACAGCCGGCGGCGTCTTCAACAATGGCGATCTGAATCACGACGGCGTTGTCACCCCCGACGACTACATCGCGATCGACTCCAACCTGGGGAACGTGGGATAGCTTTCTGCGGCTTCCTGGCCTTTACCCCGAATCCGGCCTTAAATCCCCCTCCATGGGATTGAGGTCGCCTGAGCAATGAGAGTTGACGACACTGCGGTTGTGGGTGCGCCGATATCCGGTGTGGAGTCGCTGGATCGGCGCTATGTAACGGCGGCGATGTGCCTCGTGATGGCGCTGGCGTCGATGGAGCAGACGGTCACCGCCACGGCCATGCCCACGATCATTGCCGAGCTTCACGGGCTCGAGCATTACTCGTGGGTGGCGTCGATCTACCTGCTCGCGTGTACGGTCTCCATGCCGCTTTATGGCCGCCTCGCCGACGCGTTGGGCCGCAAGCCGGTGATCCTGTTCGCGATCTCACTTTTCTGCATCGCGTCAGTCTTCGCCTCCGCCGCTCACTCGATGGGCCAGCTCATTCTGTTCCGCGGCCTGCAAGGTCTTGGCGCGGGCGGCATCATGCCGCTGGTCCTGACTATCCTCGCCGACATCTTCACGCTCGAAGAGCGCGCTTCCATCCAAGGCTTCTTCTCCGGCGTGTGGGGCATTGCTTCGCTTGCCGGGCCGGCGCTGGGCGCGTTTCTCGTCAACACCCTCGGCTGGCGCTCGGTCTTCTACGTCAACCTCCCCTTTGCTGCGATTGGGTTAACGGTGCTGGTGTGGAAGTACCACGACCACGAGAAGCCGCACTCGACGGATCTGGACCTGCCGGGTGTTTCGCTCCTCGCCATCGCTTGCGCTGCGACTTTGGCCCTTGTTTCCAGGCTCGGGCCTGAGGGATGGACCTGGCCCGTTGCAATCGTCCTGCTGATCATTGCACTTGCTGCATTTACATTATTCATTTCCAACGAGCGAAGATCGCCCCATGCGATCATGCCTCCTTCGTTGATCCTTCGCCGCGCGATCGGCCCGTCGCTCATCGCCAGCTTCATGTTGGGCGTTGGCTTTCTCTGCCTCGATACGTACGTCCCGCTCTTCGTCCAAGGTGCACGAGGCGGCGGCGCAGGCGCGGCCGCCAGCGTTGTCACGCCGGTCATCCTTACGTGGGCGCTCTCCGGCCTCTTCGCCGCGCCGCTGGTGGTTCGCTGGGGGTTCCGCAGGACCGCCATCCTCGGCTCCTGCCTGATCGTCCTCAGCTTCATCGGCCTTGTCGCCTGCGCCGTCGCCGGCGCGCCCTCCTGGCTTATCACCATCGACCTGCTCATCACCGGCCTGGGACTGGGACCCAGTTCGATGGCCTACCTGCTCGCCGCGCAAAACTCCGTCGAATGGCAACAGCGCGGCATCGTCACCTCCTCCATCGCATTTTGCCGAACTATGGGCGGCGCTGTCGGTATCGGCGTCATGGGCATGCTCTTCAACCTCCTCACCTGGCGCGAGATGTCACGCCTCCGCGAAGCCGGCCTCAACCCCGCCGCCCTCATGAATCCCCACCTCCGCGCCACCGCCAGCGAAGAACTCGTCCGCACCGGCTCTCAAAGCGTCGCCCACGGCCTAACCTGGGTCTTCGCCGCCATGCTTGCCGCCGCCGTCGTCCAACTCTTAGCCACCCTCGCCATGCCCAAATCCAAATCCGACCACACCCCCACCGCCAGCGAAGCCCTTGAAGGCTTAGGTTAATCACCCACTCGTTGTCCTCCGTCTTTCAGCCGCCGTGCGTGCGAGGCGCTACCCACTCCCCTCTTCCCCTCTCCCGGTACTCCGGGAGAGG
>DASVUC010000103.1:0-12942 GCA_036387255.1 Tepidisphaeraceae bacterium
GGATGATCGTGCTGGCGCTGGTGCTGGGGATCTTCGTGATCAACCCGCTTTACACGCGGATCGCGCTGGTTCGGTTGCTGTCGCCGTTTGGTGCGCCGCCTTGGCCGAAGAGCGTGCAGATCGAGATGCTCGGGAGCATCCCGAAGCGCGTGCCGGTGGGCGAGCGTGTGGAGCTGAAGATGAAGCTGACGAAGGGGGATTCCGCTTCTCGCAAGGCGCGCATTTATTACCAGCTCAACAGCGGTCCAGTCGTGCAGGAACTGATGACCCGCGGCACGGATGGCGTCTACACGGCATCGCTCGATGCCAAGGCAGAAGCAGGGAAGAACGCGGGCGGGATGAAAGTGTGGATGACCGCCGGGGATGATCGGAAAGATATCGAGCAGATCCAGGTGCTGCCGCGGCTTGCGATCCAGAAGGTGGAAGCGGTTCTCACGCCGCCGAAATATGTGGGTGCGCGCGAGCCGACGGTTGTAAATCTTGCCGACGGCGCTGCGATGCTTGCGACGGGGTCCGATGTGGCGCTGCGGGTCACATTCAACAAGTCGCTGGCGGAGAATGCTTCGCCGGTTGAGATCAAGCCGGTAACGGATCCGACCAAAGCGCCGAAGTTCAACTGGCAGCGCGACGGCGAGCAGCAGGTGCTGGCGAAGTGGACCGCGACGGACTCGCTCCGCTTCCACATCCAGGCAACCGACGTCGACGGCTTCAAGAATACGGCGCTGGAAGAGTACGAGCTGATCGTCCGTCCGGATCAGAACCCGACGGTGCAGATTGAGAACCCGCGGCGGAATGAGGAGCGCACGCCGGTCGCGGTCGTCCCGCTGCAAGCTGTCGCGGAGGACGATTACGGCGTGAACACGCTCAAGCTCGTCGTCGATCGGCTGAACGACAAGAAGCACTGGGAGGTGGAGCTGCTTCGGAACACAGCGCCGGTGCAGGGGGTTGCGTGGAACAAGATTGAAGGCTCCACCGAGCGGCTTCGCTTCCGAGCCAACTACGAGTGGGATCTTTCGAAGCTGGACGCCTCGGGATTGAAGCCGGGGGATATCCTCGAGTATTCGCTGCTGGTCAGCGACAACTACAAATTGAACGGCGCGACGCATCCGGCGGTCACCAGCGGGAAGCTGCGCATTACGATAGTCAGCCAGGAACAGTTTGCGGATATCGTCGCCAATGAGCTGCGTGTGGCGGCGGGGCAGGTTGCTGACATTCTTAACCGCCAGGGGCGCGCTAAGCAGGAGACGGGCGAGCTGGCGAAAGACACGGCGGGGAAGGCGGAGTTTGATCAAGCCGATCGCGCTGTCGCGGAGCGGCTGACGAATCAGCAGGGGACTGCGGCGTCTCAATCGAAGCAGGTTGCGGGCAAGCTCGATGCGCTCGGGCAGCGCATGAGTGAGAACAAGTCTGCCGCTCAGGACCTTCGGCAGCTCACCAGCGACGTGAAGGACCTGCTGAACAATGCGGCCGAAAACCCGATGAAGGCGGCGGCGAATCAGATCACGTCCGCCGCGCAGCAGAAAGCGGATCCCAAAGCAAACGATCAGCAGCGCAAGCAGCAGACGGATCAGCGCAACGAATCGATGAACGGCGCGATCGAGAACCAGCAGCACGCCAGCGAGCAGTTGCAGTCGGCCCTCGACAAGCTGGGTAGCGTCGGATCGCTGTCGCAGACAATCGAGCGCCTGCGCAATCTCCTCGCCGAGCAACAGCGCATCAGCAAGGAGACGCAGGAGGTCGGCAACGCGAATCTCGGCAAGCGCCTCGAGGAGATGAAGCCGGAAGATCGCGCGCGTCTGGAGAAAGCCGCCGCCGAGCAGGAGAACTTGGCGAAGAAGACGGACAAGGCGCTGGGCGAGATGCAGAAGCTTTCGGATCAGATGGCCAAGAGTGACCCTCCCGGGGCGCAGGCGATGAAGCAGGCGGCGCAGACGGGGCAGCAGCAGCAGGTGAGCCAGAACCAGAACCGCGCGGCTCAGCAAGCCAGGCAGAACCAGCAGTCATCCGCGCAAGCGGCGCAGAAGCAGGCGGAGATCGGGCTGACGATGATGCTCAACGACCTGCGCGAGGCGGAGCGCCGCAAGCTGGAGGAGCTATCGCGCAAGCTCGCGGAGCTTCAGCAGCAGGTGGCCAACCTCATCCGGCGCCAGGCCGGTCACAACCTCGACAACCTCACGCTCCAGGGTGCGCCGGTTGTCTCCAAGATCGATCCGAAGGTGATTGAAGATCTGAACGTGAAGGCGCAGCGCGAGAAGGATCATCCTGTTCCCCCGCCGGAGCTGGCGCAGCTCACGGGTGGGCAGGAGCAAACCGAGCGCAACACGCGGGACATTGCGCGGGCGGCCGAAGAAATGCCCAATGGCGCCGAGCCGGCCAGCAACCTCACGCGTGCCGCGACGAAGATGGAGCGCGCGATCGTCAGCCTGCGCGCCAAAGAGCTTGCGGCCGCTTACGAGCCGCCGCAGGTGGAAGCGCTGGCGGCGCTGGATGAAGCCAAGCGCGTCGTCGATCGGCAGAAAAACCAGGTGGATGAGAAGAAAGATCAGCAGCAGCGCGAAGCGATTCGAGCCGCTTACGTGAAGCTCAAAGAAGATCAGGTCAAGCTGAACACGGAGACCGTGCGCCTGGAGAATGCCCCGCGTCCGAACGAAGGAAAATTGAAGCGCGAAGATGCCGTGCGACTCGGCCAACTGCCGGGCGAGCAGGGCAAGCTGTCTGATCGCACCACAGCCTTGGAGGAAGATCTCGCCGCCCTTGGCAGCATCGTCTACATCTGGGCCAACAAAGACATCGTCACGTCAATGGGACTGGTAAAGGACGATCTTGGCAAGCCTGATACGGGCGTCGTCACGCAGGCGGAGCAGACGCGGGTTGTCGAGCAGCTTGATGCAATGATCAAGAGCCTGAAGGTCGAACCGCTGGATAAGAAGTTCGCGCAGCGGGGCGGCGGTGGCGGGGGCCAGTGCTCGCCCAAGCTTCCGGCAGAAGCTGAGCTTCGACTGCTGAAGGAACTCCAGCAGGCGGTCAATAAGTCGACCAAGGTCGTGGCCGCGCAGCAGAAGAAGGAGGATCGCAAGGTCGTCGCGCTTGGGGATCGCCAGGGCGATCTGCGCAAGCTCCTCGACGAGATCATCCAGAAGTCGTCGCAGGGCCAGATAAAGCTCCCCAAGGAGCCCGACAACAAGGACCAGCTTCCCGAAGAAGCGAATAAAGAAGACGTGGACAACCAGGAGCTCGACCAGGAACTGCTCGGCCAGAAGACGGACGCGGAGCGAATCGAGAAGAACGCGAACCTCATTGGTGACCGCATGGCCCGCTCGCGTCAGCGCCTGGCTCTCAATAAAGATCCCGGCAAGGTCACGCAGGTCATCCAGGAGCGCATCGTGATCGACCTGGACAAGCTGATCGAGGAATCGCGCCAGCAGCAGGCTTCGGGAACCCCCCAGCAGCAGCAGAATACCAATGCTCAGAAGCAGGCGGCGCCGCGCGCGACGGGCGTTGTCGTGCAGAACCCGAAGGATGGGAAAGGGCAGTCCAAGCCCAATCGCGGCACCACGCCCGCCGCCAACTCCAGCGCGCCCGGCCAAACCTCGACGCAGACGAATCTCTCGCAGGAGATCAAGGAATCCGGCGCCGAGTGGGGCCGGATCAGTCCGCGACTCCGCGATGCCGTCATCGAGGGCTCCAGCGAGCAGATTATCGAGAAGTACCGCAAGTTCGTTGAGGATTACTATAAGGGCGTAAGTCAGCAGGGGACGGAGCAGCGGCAGTAGCGGTAAGTGTTGAACAGAAGGTGATCATGCTGTGCCACCGCAAGGATTGTGACCGTGGCGCGGGTTTCCAACCCGTGCACAGCCACCGTCTGCACGAGTTGAAAACCAGTGCCACAGGTGTCGCCGTCAGCGCGTTGGCTGTTCTTCTTGCCGCCATTCCATCGGTAGCACAGACTTCAAAACCCTCGGACCTTGCCGCGCGTCCGAACCAGGTGCGGGGGGACGAGATCACGGCGGCCCAGCAGGAGTGCGTGAAGCGCGGGCTTGAATGGTTAGCCGCTCACCAGAATCGCGACGGCGGGTACGGCGCGATGAATGGTCCCAACAGCCATGCCGCCATCACCGCGCTCGCGGGCCTGGCGTTTATGCAGGCGGGTAACCTCCCAGGTCGCGGGCAATACGCCGACAACGTCACCAAGTGCCTCAACTTCATCCTCGCCAGTTCCCAGGAATCAGGCCTGATCGCATCCGATCAATCGCATGGCCCGATGTACGGCCACGGCTTCGCCACCCTCTTCCTGGGTGAAGTCTATGGCATGACCCAGGACGAACAGGTCAAGGAAAAACTCCAGCGTGCCGTCCGGCTCATCGAGCGCACGCAGAACACCGAAGGCGGGTGGCGCTATCAGCCCGTTCCCTTCGATGCCGATATTTCGGTCACGATCACCCAAGTGATGGCGCTTCGCGCGGCGCGCGACGCCGGAATCAAAGTCGAGAAGAGCGTGATCGACAAGTCGATCAAGTACGTGCAAAGCTGCAAGAACGCGGACGGCGGCTTCAGCTACGTCGCCCACCAGGGCGGCGGCAGCGGATTTGCGCGGTCCGCGGCGGGCGTCGCCGCGCTCTACTACGCGGGCCTTTTTGAAGGCGATGACATCAAGCGCGGACTTGGGTACCTCAAGCAGTTCCAGCCGGCCAAGGCAACGTCCAGCGCCGACACGGAGGGCCACTACTACTACGGGCACTATTACGCTGTGCAGGCGATGTTCCTCGCCGGCGGCGACTACTGGGCCAACTGGTACCCCGCCATTCGCGATCAGCTCATCACCCGCCAGGACAAATCCAGCGGCAAATGGTCGGGTGATTTCAATGACGACTACGCCACGGCCATGGCGTTGATCATCCTCCAGATGCCCAACCGATACCTGCCCGTGTACACCGGGAAAGGGCCCGGGAGCTAGTTGGTTGTTCGCGGAAGTAGGTAGAGTGATGTCACTGCAAGTGGTGTGAGCGCCGTTGTGCTGGCCAGGTGGCAAGGGCATCCGCGCTGGTGCAATGTGCTCGCGACGATAAAGAACCCATTTTTCCAGTAGCCAGCACCCTAAGATACTGATGATGAAGTTCCACCACCGCCTCATCGCGTTCCTGATTGTCTGCACCGCCTCCCTCGCGTCCGCCCAATCCCGCTGGACGCTCACCACGGCCGACTTCATCTCTCAGCCCGCCGACCTCCAGTCTATCGACGACACCGGCGTCACCACCGCGCAAGGTAAGTTCCCCTACGACCGGTTCCTCCAGATCACGCGCGAGAGTGCACCCAAGACCGCCCCCGCGCGCTTCATCCTCCACACCGCCGCCGGCGATCATCTCTTAGGCGCGCCCGTCAAAGTCGAATCCGAACAGCTTCGCTGGAACATCGCCTCCCTCGGCGAAATCAGCGTGCCTCTCACGCAGATCATCTCGATGACGCGCAGCGCCCGCACCGCGCCGGCGACCGCCAAGGTGACCGAGGACATCGTCAGCCTCGCCAACGGCGACCAGGTCAAGGGCATCATCTCCGATCTCTCTGCCGATCATGTGCTCGTGCAAGCCAGTGGGAGCCCGGTTACCGTTCCTCTCGATTCAGTTGAACTGGTCTCGTTCGCCTCCACCTCGGATGTCGCCAAGCCCACTGGCCGCGCCTTTCGGCTAAAGCTGGCGGAAGGCTCCTCGCTTCTGGCTACGGGCGTTGCGCTCGCGGGCGATCAACTCACGCTCACGCTTGCCGACAAGTCGACCCGTACCGCCGAGGCCGGGAAGGTCGTGTCGATCGAGCAGCTCAATGGGCCCGTCGCGTGGCTCAGCGGAATGGATCCGGCGGAGAACGTTCACACGCCATACCTCGATCGCCCGCGCCCCGCGCAAATGGACCGCACCGTTACCGGCGAGCCCATTCGCTTCAGCGACAAAACCTTCTCGCGCGGCATCGGCGTCTACCCGTATTCGCGCCTGACCTGGAAGCTGGATGGAACCTACGCTGGCTTCCGCACGCGATACGCGATCGCCGGGCAAGGGGCTTATGCCAACGTAACCGTGCGCATCAAGCTCGATGAACAGATCGTTCACGAACAAGCCAACGTCACCGCCGCCGCCCTTTCCCCCGTCATCGCATTCCCTCTCAGCAGCGCCAAGACTCTCACCCTCGAAGTCTCGTTCGGGCAAAACCTGTCCGTCCAGGATAAGTTCAACTGGATCGAACCCGCCCTCACCAAATCCGCCCCCGCCCCCACAACACAACCCTGAACCCTCTCCCTCTCTCACGCAAGCGCGCAGCGCGCTGCTCCGCTGTATTCCCTCTCCCTGTACGTGCTCCCTCTTCCCCTCTCCCGATACCCCGGGAGAGGACAGGGTGAGGGTTCTTCCCAGGCAACCAAACGATCCTGCTTCGCCATCAACGCCGAGTGTTCTTCACCAATCGCGACTACCCACCCCTTCGCTCATCCCTCCGCGCAAAAAGAAAGGCAAAAGGTGTAACCCTCTTGCCTCTCACTCTCCCAATACCGCTGAAGATTTCGTTAATTGCGGTGTTCGCGCGACATCGAATCTCGCAGCTTGCGCAGCGTCTCATGCTCGATCTGCCGCACGCGCTCGCGCGTGAGTCCGATGCGTTCACCAATCTCTTTCAGCGTCATCGGATCTTCGCCGTCGAGTCCATAGCGAAGCTTGAGGATCTTCGCCTCGCGTTCATCGATTTCGTCCAGCAGCTCGCCGAGCCGCCGAAGCTCGTCCAGGTCCCGCACCTGGATGTCGGGGCCGGGGTTGTGGGTGTCGGCGACGAGATCATTGATAGTCATCTCGCTGTCGCCCGAGCCGCCGAACTGCGTGGGCGAATGGTACGCCTTGACCGCCTTGCGGATGATCTTGACCTTCTTCGGCGACATCTTGAGGTTTTCGCTCAGCTCATCGACGGTCGGCAGGCGCCCGAGCACGTCTTCAAGCTCGCGCATCGCCTGCTTGAGCTTCGCCATCATCTCGACCATGTATGCCGGAATGTGGATCGGCTGCACGCTGTTGATGAGCGCGCGCTTGATCGCCTGCTTGATCCACCACGATGCGTAGGTGCTGAATCGGCAGCCGTTCTCCGGGTCGAATCCTTCGACGGCTTTAAGAAGGCCGATGTTTCCCTCTTCGATGAGGTCCGGCAGCAGCAGCCCGCGGCCGACGTAATGCTTGGCGATGTTCACGACCAGCCGGAGGTTGGAGCGAACCATCCGCTCGCGCGCTGCCGGATCGTTGTCGTTGATGATCCGCCGCGCCAGTTCTTTCTCCTGATCTGCGGTGAGCAGGGGAGATTCGTTGATCTGGCGGAGGTAGAGCTGTAAGCCCGATTGGACGGCTACGCTTGCCATAGGTGTTGTACGTCAGAAGCAGGCACCAGGGGTCACAAAATCCTGATGCCGAGCGACTTCCTTATGAGCCGGAACACTCGACGCCACGAGAACGATTCGTGGCTATATGCGTGAGTATCGGCTTGGCGCAGATGCGACTTTTTCAGCGAACGTGATCAAAGACTTGGCCGCTCCGGATGTGCCCTCGCAAAGCGGTAAGATGTAGGCATTGTCGTGACTGCACCAACCGAGGTCAACAAAATTCACCTGAACAGGGGGGTCAGGAAATGCCTGAAAGAAAAGGGCCGTCCCACATGGGGACGGCCCGATAACTCAACTGCTTTCTGAGCGACGCTATTATGAATACCAGCGCTCAGCGACCGAACTTCAAGTCGCCCAGGCCGGCCGTATCCTCGCCGCCTTCCAGACCACCGCGAAGCCCGCGCTTCTCGGCACGCTGGGCACGAGCGACTTCACGCTGCTCTTCTTCCTGCGCCCACTGCGCGCGCTTGAGCGACAAGCCGATCTTCCGCTCGTCGGAGTCGACGCGAAGGATCTTCACGTCCACTTCCTGGGCGACCTTCAGCACGTCCTCCGGCTTCTCCACCTTCTGGTCGGAGATCTCCGAGATGTGCAGCAGCCCTTCCAGGCCCGGAGCCAGCTCCACGAACACGCCGAAGTTGGCGATCTTCGTGACGTGGCCCTTGACGACCATGCCCGGCCGATAAGCTTCGGGGATCGCATGGATCCACGGATCTTCACTCATCTGTTTAAGACCAAGTGCAATGCGCTGCTTCTCCTGGTCCACCGACAGCACGACAGATTCGATTTCGTCGCCCTTCTTGAGCACTTCACTCGGGTGGCCGATCTTCTTGGTCCAGGAGAGATCCGAGACGTGGAGCAAACCGTCGATGCCTTCCTCGATCTCCACGAAGGCGCCGTAGTTGGCGATGTTGCGGACCTTGCCCTTGACGACAGAGCCCGGCGGATACTTCTCCGCAACCCGCTCCCACGGGTTCTCCTCCACCTGCTTCATGCCCAGAGAAATTTCCTGCTTGTCCTTGTTGATGTCGAGGACTTTGACCTGGACTTTTTGCTGGGGGGTGACGATCTCGCTGGGGTGGTTGATTCGCTTCGTCCAGGACATTTCTGAGATGTGGACGAGGCCTTCCACGCCTTCTTCCAGCTTGATGAAGGCGCCGTAGGACATGATGTTGACGACTTCGCCTTCGTGGACGGCGCCGACGGGGTACTTGCTCTCGATGTTTTCCCAGGGGCTGGCGTCTTTCTGCTTGAGGCCCAGCGCGATCTTTTCCTTGTCCTTATCGATCGAGAGAACTTTGACTTCCAGCTCCTGGTCGATCTTGAGCATTTCGCTGGGGTGGTTGATCCGGCCCCAGGACATGTCGGTGATGTGGAGCAGGCCGTCGATGCCGCCGAGGTCGATGAAGGCGCCGAAGTCGGCGATGTTCTTGACGGTGCCCTTGATGATCTGGCCGACGGAGAGGGCCTCCATCGTCTTTTTCTTGAGCTCTTCGCGCTGCTGCTCGATGAGCTTGCGGCGGGAGATGACGATGTTGCGGCGTTCTTCGTCGATCTTGAGGATGACCGCGTCGATGCTGCGGCCGATCCAGTCGGAGATTTCGCCCGGGCGGCGAATGTCGACCTGGGAGGCGGGGAGGAAGACGGGGACGCCGATGTCGACGAGCAGGCCGCCCTTGATCTTCTTGGTGACCTTGCCGGTGACGGGGTCGCCTTCCTTCTTGGCCTTCATGATCGCTTCCCAATTGATGATGCGATCGGCCTTGCGCTTGGAGATCTTGACGAGACCGGAGTCGGATTCAACGTCCTCGAGGAGGACGTGGACTTCCTGGCCCGGCTGGACGTTGTCGGGGTCATCGAACTCGGAGCGCTCGAGGATGCCTTCGGACTTGAGGCCCAGCTCGACGATGAAGTCATCGCCGGCGTTGCCGGAGACTTTGCCCTTGATGATGGCGCCGGGGGTGAAGTCCTGGACTTCGTCGCCCTGAATGAGCTTACCGAGATCGGTCGCGGCGTCGCCGAGCGCGGTGGTGACCGCGTCATCGACTTCGACGTCGAGGTTGCCGAGGGAGTTGAGGAGGTTGAAATCGACCATGGGATACGTTGCGGAGACCGCGACGGAAATTCGAAGCTCGAAATCCGAAATCCGAAACAAGTTGAAGTCCCAATGAGGAAGGTTCGAACGGTTTCGTGCTTTGGGTTTCGTGCTTCGTGCTTCCCGCGAAGCGGGCCCCTTACCTTTCTTTGGCGTGGACAGTTCTGGGTTGGAGATCACCGGTGACCACGCGGCGCCGGTGAGCCTGTACCTGGGTTTCCGCGCGGAACATCCGCGCAGGGGGAATCGGGGATTATAGGGTTTGGAGGGGGTGGGGGGAAGGGCGTGGCGGAATACGCGATTACGTGAGGGGAGGGTTTGGCCACAGATGGGGCACGGGTGGACACGGATGGGAAGAACGCGAAGACGCCAACGACGCGGAGGGGGAAACGCAGAGGAACGGAGGCGGGCGTGGCGCCATTCTAACTTGCATCTGGTAGACTGACGGCGGGAAGCGAGGGGGTCGCGGGGTAACGCAGCTCGACGCATGTAGGCGCGGCTGGACGCGGTTCATCCTTTGGATGGTTCGGCTCGGCCAGGAGCGGCAGCGATGCAGAGACAGGTTATGCGCAGAAGCGGGAAGCTCACAGTTCTCCCGTGCCTGCAAGGTCTTGAGCGGCGGGTGCTGCTGGCGTTCGCCGAGCTGTCCGCTCAGGGCATGCTGCTGATCAGCGGCACCGACGCCGCCAACCAGATCACCGTCACGGCCAGCGGAGCGCAGGTCACCGCGGCGATGGATGGGGCGTCGCTTCAGTTCCCGCTGGCGAGCGTGAAGCGGATCTCGATTGACTGCGGTGCTGGTGAGGACCATGTGATGGGCGGCACCGTGCTGCCCTTCACCATCCTCGGGGGCGACGGGAACGATTCCCTAATCGGCGGCGGCGGCAACGATTCGATCGACGGCGGCGCTGGCGATGACACACTGGACGGCGGAGCAGGCGGAGATGACCTTACGGGAGGAGACGGCACGGACACCTTCGACTTTGTGACGCGCTCATCCTCGTTCACGTTTCGGATCGGTTTTGGAAGCGATGCTTCTCCACAACCATTCCTGGCATCGCCGGTCGGAGGGAGCGAGATCGATCACGGGATGGATCATCCGGAGATAGTCAATGGCACTGCGCTGGCTGACCGCTTCATCCCGTCCGGAAACAGCCTGCACGCGTTCCCGTTCCGTGTCTCGCTGTTCGGCGGCGGCAGCAATGACCTTTTTGGGGCAGCGACCAATTTCACCCCCATAGCAGCCTACGGCGGAGCAGGCGACGATTCCTTTGAGTCGTGCTGGGCGGGATCAAGCCTGTTCGGCGGATCCGGTAATGATTCATTCGTTGCGCCCAAGGGATGTTTCGTTGACGGGGGCCCGGGTCTGGATGCGTTAACCAGCGACGAGTTGGATCACCTGGCCGACGCGGATTTGCGAGAGTTCGCGAGTGTGGAGAACGCGACCGACGCGTACGGCGACATCACCGGAACGGACGGGGCCAACTTTATCTCCACTTCGCCAGAAGCTGATACCAGCGTGAGGATCAGGGGGAATTTGGGCAATGACACCATCGTCGGCAGTTCGTACAGCGACCGCATCGACGGCGGCGACGGCGACGACATCATCTCCGGCGGCGGCGGGAACGACACCATCTACGGCGGAGCGGGCGACGACGTGATCAACGGCAACAGCGGCAACGACCGCATCTCCGGCGGGGCGGGCAACGACACGCTCCTCGGCTCCTCCGGCCGCGACCGACTCTACGGCGAAGCGGGCGATGACCTCTTGAGCACGAGAGACAACAAGATCGACACCCTCACCGGCGGCGACGGCACCGACTCGGCCAAGCTGGATCACAAGAAAACCTTCGACGTCTCGAGCGAGGTTGAGAAGCTGATCTGACGGAGCGGGGGGCTCTCCCTCTAGCTTTTCCGTGGTTCAGAAACGATCTGAGGCCACCGACGATGAAACAGCAGGCCAGCAACATCAAGAATCTTTTCTGCGGTCCGATCGCGGTCCTTTCAGGTTTCGGCGTTCTTGTCGGTTGCTGCGCACTGCTGGGCAGCTATTGGTTCGAAGGGCACGCAGCCGTCGCTTGGGCGCGCGAGGCCGATGCACGCGAATTGAGGGGCAGCGTTGCGTTCCTGAGCATCGCTCATGCGAAGCTCTTGGCCTCCTATTGCCGAAGCACAGACCACCCTATCGGTCGGCAGGCGGCGATCACGGGGCGACCGGCGCTGGAGGAGACTCCAACGGCAGCACTCGGGCCCCTCAAGGCGTGGATCGGGACGGGAGCGGCGGCAGAGGATTTTCCACGGCCACCGTTTAGCTTGATCGCTTCCGAGTACCGAGCGCCGGTCTCCGGCGGAATCAGAACGGATCTTCGCACCAGCAGCGGAATCATGAGGCCGGCACCGGGGACTCCACCGATTACTCGTGAACATATACAACGCATGCTGAACCCGTACAGGCGGGCGACGCTTTACGGTGTCATCCTTCCCCTATGGGTGCCGGTGCTCATCGCGATACTTCCGATAGCGCTTCCTTACCGCCGCTGGCGGCAGAACGCCCGTCGATTCAGCCGCGGACTCTGTGTCGCCTGCGGGTACGATCTTCGCGCCAGCCCCCGCCGCTGTCCGGAATGCGGCCTGGACGTTGCGGTATTGGTTCCGACCCCTTATTGCACGTCATGAGACGCAGGTGGGAGAAGGGAAGAGGGAGGATCAATAGGCGAAGTGGGATTGTTTGGTTGTCGAGGAAGAGCCCTCACCCTGCCCTCTCCCGGGGTACCGGGAGAGGGGAAGAGGGGGAAGAAGCGAGGGCGCGGCGGCGGTCGCGTTGGGCGGCGCTGGGGGTAAGAGCGAAGATTTGCGAGAGGCAGTCGTTGGGATCATCATGCGGCATCTGACCAGGAGGCGTATGCGGCAGATTACTGAGGTGGTGAAGGACATATTTCGGATCAGCGCGTTTGAGCCGGCGGTGGGAATTACGTTTAATCAGTTTCTGATTATGGACGAGAAGCCGGCGCTGATTCATACGGGGGCGTTTCCGTGGTATGAGTCGATTCGCCAGACGCTGGCGGAATTGGTGGATCCGGGGAAGCTGGCGTATGTGGTGGTGCCTCACTTTGAGGCAGATGAGTGCGGGGGGATGGGGCGGTTTGTGACCGAAGCGCCCAAGAGCATCCTGGCGTGCAGCGAGATGGGGATGGCGATCAACTTCAGCGCGTGGGATTACGCGGGGCCGGTGCAGGCGATGCGGGATGGAGGCGTGATCGATCTGGGGCGGCACAAGCTGCGGTTTCTGGAGACGCCTCACGTGCATCATTGGGATTCGATGATGGTGTATGAGGAGACGACGGGCAGCTTGTTCCCGGCGGACCTGTTCCTTCAGCCGGGCGAGCAGCCGGCGGTGGTGCGGGAGAATCTGGGGGAGGCGATGTGTCACTTGTATCGCGAGGCG
>DASVUC010000104.1:0-46117 GCA_036387255.1 Tepidisphaeraceae bacterium
AAAAACTTCTCTCCGAAGCCAAGGTCAACGGCCTTCGCGCCGCGGCCGCCGCCTCCGGACTGCCCGTCATCACCACCGGCCAACTCGTCAACCGCCCCGGCGCGCAAATCCCCAACTACAACCTGCCCGAGGAAGTTCGCACCGATTTCCTCAAGGGCGCCTTCGATCTCCTCGCCACGCCCCCTGCGCACCCCAACGCGCAGCCGATCCGCGTGGTCGAACTTGCCCCCATCGCCCGCCTCGACGTCACCGAGCTGGCCACCGTAACCCCCATGTGGAGCAACGACACGCGCTACCTCGCCGCCGAGCAGGCGGCCACAGAAGCGATGACCCCGCTGCTTCGCCAGTTCCTCTTCACCTGGTTCGACTACAACAATGTCGTCGCCCGCCTGGACTATCGCGCCACGGATGTCGACCAAACCCACGACACCGCCCCCGCACCCGTAGAACCACCCATTTTCTGACCTCAAAAGCGACCACCCCTTCGCTCCTTCCTCAAACTTGACGATCTCCCTCCACCCCGATAAAGTCCCACATCCAACAGCGCCATTAGCTCAATTGGCAGAGCAGCTGACTCTTAATCAGCGGGTTCTAGGTTCAAGTCCTAGATGGCGCATTTACCTGTAGAATAAGAAGTTACAACTTTGTTGAGGCCCCAATTTTTGGGGCCTCTTTTCGTTGGTGTATCCAATAGACGACCGGTTGGTATCCAATCCGGCTTTACAATCTCGCTCGGCATTGTGAAGAAGCGATCGCGAACGGAGGAAGCAATTGTGGGAAGACGTGCAGCAGGGCTGTTGAAGCCCGTCTCGGTGACTTACCAGAAGGGCAAGGGATTCAAGAAGATGATCGGCTGGACTCGCAACGAGTCCGGGAAGAAGCAGCCGAAGATCTGGTGGCTGGGACATGTCGAGCAGCAGGCGCGGGAACTCGCGAGCCTTCTAAACACGTTCTACCTCACGCAGGTCGACGAAGGTATGAGCGAGTGTTGGGACGAAGATGCTCTGTTTACAGCAACAGAAATCATTGGAGTTCGAAGAACTGTCTGGCAACAAGTTCTGGATGACGCTCGGCGAGTGCTGGAACAACAAAAGGATTCAGGCGGCTCAGACACCAAGGGTGGACGGCGGGCGGCCGTTTCCGCAGTTCCAAAGCAATCGGCGGGCGAGAAGACGCTTTACCAGGCCATTACGGCATACACAGAGCATCTGAAGGGGAAACGTAAGAGCGACAGGCACAAACAACGAGCGACCCAGGTCGTGGAGGTAAACCTCAAGCGAGTTCGTAAAGATTGCCCTCTGTCCTTGATCGACTTCGTCTGGATTGATTCACTGTGCGACCACTTCAAGGGTCGGCCAAAGAATCTGAAGGACGGCAAAACGCTTGCGCCGGCGAGTGTGAAAAACATCTTGACCTACCTGCGCCTGTTCTTCACATGGCTGGATGATACGGAGTTTGGTGGATGGCAAGCTCCCAGGAAACTGCTCAAGTGCTTCCGGCTGCGGGTCGCGGATCTCATGACGCCCGCTGAGCTTCGTGACTGGGCACCATTCAGCAGTTTGATCTTGAAACCTTGAAGAAACTGTATCACGCTGCCTCTGATCGCACGCGGACATGGATGTTGACTGCGTTATTCACTGGAGCGACGCAACAAGAACTGGCGGTGATGGAGAAGGCGGAGTTTGATCTAGAAGAGGCGAAGCTAACGCACCTTCGAAACAAGACACGAGTACAAGGGATCTACTGGCTGCCGCCGGAACTGGTCGTCTTACTTCAAAGACATTTTGAGAAGCAGCCGGGCGATCCCTTGGCGTTCCGCACAAAAGAGGGCAACCCACTAGTCACATTCAAGGACGGTCGACAGACGTCTGACGCGGTGCGACAGGCTTGGACGGTTGTTCGCCAGGATGCGGAACTCCCTGGTGCCCTCAGCTTCAAGTACCTGCGGAAGTGGCTTGGCGACTGGATGAGCAGGCACGGCGGCGAGGAAATGGGACAGGTGGCGTTGAGCCACAGCCGCCAAACGGTGCTGGCGCGAAACTACACGAACGCGCGTGACTTTGACCGGTTTAACCAGTTGCAGCGACAGATGCATGCGGAACTCACCATGGCCGGGTTCTTCAACGTTCCGCCCACGTCCGAAGAACATGCCAGAGACCAAGCAGCTTGATTGATCGAGGTGCACCCTCACTCTTACAGGTTGTTCTGAGGCATCGATTAAAAACCGCTGTAAGCGCGGAAAACCAGCTGGAATTTTTTTGGGTTTCCGGGACATTTCCGATTCATCTATTGGAGCCAAATCAGACCCACCCCCCCGTGCCTCATGCATCACGCCCTGCCCTAGCAGGTTAGTGACGAAGGGGTGTCATCGACAATCAAAAGCCCCCCCGGGGCTGGTCGGTGAGTTCAAAAGGTCCAGCGAGGATCGGTACTTTGGCCTGTGCCGTGGGAAGCGGTTTTCTGACACGGATAACGTGTCAAAGGCTTGGCATATGAGCATCACCGCTCCATGCCAAAGGCTCAACATGCGCTTGCTTACCGTGCAGTCCCCGCTCTGCTAAGAGATCTGCGCGAGAAGGCAGGACTGACTCAGCGAGACTTGGGGTCGAAACTGAAGAAACCACAAAGCTGGATCTACAACTGCGAGAGCGCCAACCGTCGGGTGGATGTTGCGGAGTTTGCTGCATGGTGCCGCGCCTGTAACGCGGATCCGCTTACGGCATTGGCAGAACTACTTGGCGAGCGGGGGAGCAGGCGGGCGGGCCGTGCGGCCAGTTGAGCGTCGGCAGAGGTTAAGTGGTTCAACGGCATGTACTGTACACGATGTCTGACCGCTGACGCTGGCATCAGTGCATCGGCAATGGCTGCAGAAGAGGCGATCTTATCCGCTTTGCCGTCACGGCGAGCCACCGTGTGACCCCCTTAAGCGTTGGATGGTGGTTCCTCTATGCTGATCCGCAACTTAGGAACTTGGTGCCTCGCGCTGCCATACCGCATGCCCGTGGGCTCCCACCTCTGATGTCAGATGAAACGGACGCAGATTCTAGCTCTTTGCCTTCACTCAGATCCGGGCAGGCGCACGACGGTCGAAGTGTTGCTTGTGACGCGGCGCGGCGTCCAGTCTTGCGTCGCAGTGGACCTAGATCCCTCGCGCCTTTGCTTCTCGCACGGAATTGCCGGAAGCGTCGCCACACCGCGCAAAGTATATTGAAGCCACTGACCGAGTGTTGCTCGTCGATACATAATTGTTTGCAAGAGCACGCTTGAAACGATGAGGCGATCGCGTTGTGGACGTACAGTCGGCGACGCGGATGGAACCGCTAGATGGTGAAATTGATGGGCACGGAATTGCGAGACATGCGTGACTTGCGGCCGCGTGGACAATCGTCTCAATCCTCTGCAGTTGAGGTGGCCCTTTGGATGGACGCGCGTGCACTGGTCATGGCAATCACGCTGCTTGTCTTGGTTGGTTCAGCGCGCGAGAGTCACGCCAATGCCAAGCCACTCAAGCCCTTCAACTACGAAGGCGTACGACTGCTCGACAGCCATTGGCGACGGCAACAGAAGGAAGTGCTCGAATATTACCTCGCGGTTCCAAGCGACAACTACCTCATCGGCTTCCGCAAACGTGCGGGCAAACCTGCACCGGGTCAGGAGCTCGGCGGCTGGTACTCGGCCGATCGGTTTAACGCGTTCGGTCAAATCGTTTCAGGGCTAGCACGTTTGTATGCCGCCACCGGTGACCCCCGTGCCAAGGCCAAGACGGACGAGTTGGTGCGGGGCTTTATCGACTGCATCAACGCTGACGGCTATCACTTCTATTCGCGCAGCTGTAACGCGCCGCACTACGAGTTTGACAAGTTCCTCGGCGGGTTGCTCGACGCACACGTCTATGCCGGCAATGCCGCAGCGAAGGAGGCCATCGGTCGGATCACCGACTGGGCAATTGCAAATTTAGATCCGACCGCCAGCTATCCGCAGCCGCCGGGGCGTCCCAATGTCGAGGGGTATACGCTGAGCGAAAATCTCTACCGCGCGTACCTGCTCACCGTCGAGGAGAAGTACCTGGACTTCGCGAAGCGCTGGGAGTACTGGGCCTGGTGGGACAAGTTCGCCGACAGCACGCCCGGCGATCTTTACACGCAGCCCTCTGGGCGCAAACTCGATTTCTATCACGCGTATAGCCACGTCAACTCACTCAATGGCCTTGCGGCGGAATACCTCGTCAGCCACGACGATCGCTACCTCACCCGATTGCGCAATGCCTTCGACTTCATGCGCCGCGAGCAGGCGTACGCGACAGGCGGATTTGGCCCCATCGAGCGCATCAGCTGCCGCACATTTCTCCGGGATGCCATTGATTGGTCGCACAGGCACTTCGAAACTCAGTGCGGTTCCTGGGCGGTATTCAAAGTGTCAAAGTATCTCACGGGCCTCACCGGCGATGCTCGCTATGCCGACTGGTCCGAACAAATGCTCTACAACGGCATCGGCGGAAGTATTCCCATGGATCGCGACGGGCACGTTCAGTACTTCAGCGATTACTCTGCCCGCGGCGCGACCAAGATCAACATCAACCCCTGGTCGTGCTGCACAGGCACGCGCCCGCAGGCCGTAGCGGAATACACGGACCTGATATACCTGCACGATGAGCAGGACGTGTTCGTGAGCTTGTTTCTGCCCTCGGAGTTGAATTGGAACCGCGATGGTGGTGCGATTCGCGTTCGGATGGAAACGAAGTTCCCCGACGACGACACCATCACGCTGACGATCGATCAATCCCCCGGATCACAATACGCGGTTCACGTTCGCGCGCCCGCCTGGCTGGCGCAGGAGCCAGAGTTCTCTGTGAATGGGCAACTCGTCAAAGCGGCGCGCGCCGAAGCGTCCTGGTTCACCGTCTCGCGGGCGTGGAAGAGCGGCGACGTGCTCAAGTTTCGACTGCCCATGAAGCTTACGTGGCAACCGTTTGACGCTGGTAAGCCCTTCCCCGGCGCACTGACCTTCGGGCCGGTGGCGCTCGCCTGGCAGAGCAACAAACGTAACCCCGCAATTTGCCATTCGTCAGAGCAACTTGTGGCAGACCTGCAGCGGCAGGCGGGCGAGCGGGCTTTGTGGAAGTCGAAGTTCGATTCGTCCGTCACAGCGCGCCCCTGGTTCGAAATCGGCGCGGGCGAAAAGTACTTCCTTTACCTCGACCCTGCCGCCGGGCAGTACGTCGATCTTGGCTGCAACTGGCGCAGCAACGAGCATCACATGATCTGCGAGGTCGCGGGGTCGGCCGCGACGTTTCACTTCAGCGGGACGGGCATCCGCGTCTTCTATTCGCTGTTTGATGACGCGGGGATTGCCCGCGTTGTCATCGACGAAAGGGAAGCGGGTACGATCGACCAGTTCGGCCCGAACGGAATGTTAACGCGGAGAAAGAGTTTAGTGAGCTCCCTCAGGGTCAACACGTCATCAAGATCATCTGCAGCGGCGAGAAAAATGCGGCGTCGCGTGCCCGAGTCGTCAACGTCAGGCGATTCGAAGTAATCGAAGAAGAGGTTCCCCCTTAACGCCGTGCCCTGACCGCTCGCCCTCGCCGTTGGCTACCGTTGCTCGCGGGCGCGGGATGCTGCACGAATCTTTGGATCCTGCTTGGATCCTGCCACCGGCGTACCGTGGCGTGGCCTGTCCGAGTGCTTCGGGCCTTGGCAGACGGTGTACGAGCACTTCCGCAACCGGCGCAGGAGCGGCGTCTTCGCGTCAGTCGTCGAAGTGTTCAGGTCAACGCTCGACAACGAGGGGCGCATCGACTGGGAGTTGTGGTGCGTTTACCGTGCACATCTTCGCGCCGCAGCCGGCGCTGATTGGAAAGTCTCCGCCATTACACCGGCGAACCAGCCGACCTCGCGTTGGGCGGCAGCCGTGGTGGGTTTGGATCGAAGTTCCAGCTCACGCACGATGGCTGGACAAAGCCACTCTGTCACCCCGCTGACCAGCGTATGGTCCGCCGTGTGCTTCCGTCCCGGTAGCACCTTCACGAGAGACGGAAACCATGCATGACCACAATCCGCTTAGCATCAAATTCTCCATGCCCAGTGTCACCCATGCCACTCAGTTGACGCCGGTGCTGGTGTCGGTGTCGCACATAGTCCGCATCGTGCCCTGCTATTTTATTGAAAGCGGGGGCCAGCGGATGATGACGACGGTGGAGAACGATGCTGCCGCCGCCCGCGAGAAAGGGTTGCGCCGCACCTTCATGGTATTCGATTCGCTCGGCGGTCAGTACGATAGCGCCTCCGCCTCCGCTGCCGGTCAATCCCTGCTGGAACGAATGTGGATCGAGTCTGCGTAGCGGCGCCAAGTGCCGCGACGGCGAGGTGTCGCGCGCAGCTCAAATGGAACAGTGCCCAAACGCACTTGCGGCGACGCCGTCGCGACGTACCTACGCCGCCAACTCACGTGGACTCCAGCCACATCGCGTATAGGCTGGCGTACTCCGCATTGCGGCCTCGGAACTGTGGTCCGGCGAAGAAGGGGACACAGTGAGAATTTTCTTGGCTGGCTTGGCTGAGAATCGAGGCATCGCTCGCTTACTCGAGCTGGTGCCAAAGAGGAACCACTTGTCGTGCATGCATGGATGTGTCTGGTTCGGAAGCGGGTTGCGCAGATCGCGCTCCGAATGGCCAGGAACATGTTGTGGGCCGCTCGACGCGCCGGGTGTAGCTGCTTGCAGCTCGAGCGACCGATTGCTCGATGGATTCGTTGAAGCGGGTGAGGTTTTCGATGTCGGTATCGCGCGGTTTGGGCCCGCCGGCCCGCAGCGCGTCGTATTCCGACGATGTTGATCGCGTGCAGTTCCGATGCGCCGTTGAAGGTTAGCCGGTCCTAGCACTTATAGACTTTCCGGCCGAGGCCTTTGGCCCTGGCGGACCACCTGATTGCGCTGTGTGAGGAGTTCATATTCTGCACCGTGGCGCGCACGATACCCTGCCATGGGCGCGCAGCGCGGAGGCCTCCATGTTCGCCCCCGGCGCAATGCCCCGCGCGAACGCTTCCCACTCGATCATGATGCATTCGATGTTCGAGACGCTGAAGTCTGCAAGTTGCATATTGATGGCGCAGGACGTTCTATTCCGGCAGTCGCATTGTGCGCTCATACGTTCCAGTAATGACGCGGAAGCATTCGCATGATGCCTCCTCGAGTCCGGCGCGATCAAGGATCGTGAGCTCTCCTCGGTGATACGTGATCAGCTTCGCCTGCTGAAGAATTCGCGCCGTCAGGTTCACGCTCTGCCGCCGCACACCCAGCATGTCGCTCAAGAACTCCTGGGTCAGGCCGAACTGATCCGCTCCCTTTCGATGAGCCGTCTCTAGCAGCCAGCGACACATCCGTTCTTCAATGGTGTGATGCTGAATACACGCAGCGTTCTGTGCCCCGCGCTGGATCGACACCAGCGCGTACCGAGTCAGCAGTTGCGTCATTGGCGCGCTCTCGACAAGCACCTTCTTGAAGGTACTGGCTGGCAAGCGCATGAATTCCCCTGCCACCTGCACGTTGATCTTGTAGGGGTTAGCCAGTCTATCGGCCATCAGGTACAGGCCGTCCATTCCCTCATTGCCCACCGTCGAGCCTTCGACGGTTGAGCCGTTTTCAAGCACGACCATCGAGGAAAGCACGCCAGACTCCGGAAAGTGCACCCACTTGGGAGGCGTGCCGGGCTGTGCCACGACTTCGCCTAACGACAGGCTCACCCGCTCCATCTGCCCCACGATCGAGCGACGTTCAGAATCGGGGAGATTCTCAAGTATTTTGTTTCGAAGCAGCACGCTCTCACCCATAAGGTCGGATCCTCGAATTCAAGCTGATAATTGGCAATTGCACGGACGAGCTTTAGCCGACTATGCGTTCTTTAACGGAGAATCTGCAGGCGTTCCGTCCGATGGCGGACAGAGGGCGCAATCCTCAGTCTCTACAAGACGTGGATGGGTTGATGTGGTCAGGGTGGAGCGGGCGGCGTGCTCGTGTGTGCGTGGGTGCATGCATGGGCCGCGGCCGCTCCCATCAGCTCTCCGACATCATCTGTCGAAGAAGTTTAGTAAACGTTGTTGCTTCGCTTCAAGCGAATTTGCAGATCATATGAGAGGTCGGATCATGGACAGATCATCCCAGAGCGAGCTGCGGGCGAGGCTGACTAATCTACGGGCGAGCCTGCCGTATTTACCTACCGTCGACCATCTTCTTTTGCAGCTTGCGATGGATGAAGTGGAGCTGAGGTTAACGGAACTGGAATATCGTGGCACCGTCCGCGCTCTGGCAACATGCAGATCGGCGTTGGACCGCTACAGCCGGCCGCTATCGATGTCGCCTGCGTCCGCGCCCGCACCGCACACTGATGGCATTTCTGCGTCTCTACCCGAACTTGCAGCCCGCATCTCCGAGATTGGATTCTCTCATGGCTAATCCATCACCCGCAGCAGCTCAGGAAGGTCCTGTGACGGTGTTGGTCGTGGAAGACGACCGCATCAACCGACCGCCTTCTGGAAGGAATGGGCGTCTCAGTCGATTCAGCCGACACGGTCGCAGCCGCGATGACAAAGCCCTCATTGCCGCCGCGTCTGGTGTTGCTGGACGTCGCGCTCCCCGACGGGTCGGGTGACCAAGTCCTGCGCCACACCCGCGGCGCCGCACTGCCGACCAAGGTTTGCCTGCTCACCGGGTCGGTTGAGCCCGAGTCGCTGGAATGGCTCGACGATTTGGGGGCCGATGGCTGCTTCACCAACCCCTATCACCCGGAGCGGCTGCTGGAGTGGTACGTGATACAGCACTGAATCGGGAACCACCGAAAAGCGTGTGCGCCCCGGGTACCCATTGAAGAACATGGCCCTGGACCAACCCGCAGACTCAACGTCACGCAGTCTTTGGCGATGGCCGATTGCGCGAAGCCGCAGGTGTAGGCACGTGTGTCGTGAGAGGAACGTGCTGGCAGAGACTACTGAGGTGCCTGATACGTTGTTGGTGGAGGATGACGAAGCCATCGCTCGCGCCTTCAAGCGGTTGCTCGATCGAGCGGGGTTGAGAGTCTGCCTTGCGGCGACTCTCACGCAGGCCATTCGTTCCCTGCATCTGAAGTCGTTGAAGGTGGTGCTCCTGGACCTTCAGCTTCCCGATGGCTTCGGGTTTGGCATTCTGCACCGCATCCGCAGCCACAGATTGCCGCTGAAAGTAGCGGTGGTCAGTGGTTCCATCGATGGTACCATGGAAGAAAAGCTTCGATGGCTGAAGCCTGACGCGGTGTTCTACAAGCCCGTGATGCCCAATGAACTGCTGGTGTGGACGCTGAAGTCCGGGTTGACGGACGCCGTTGCTCGTGTCCGGTAGCGGTGGAGCCGCCCCACAAATCTTCCCGCGCGTGCATAATCTGAAGGGCAGATTTTTTAGGTTGAGATTGGTACTCTTCGCTCGACATGCTTGTCAGCATCATCAGACGCGTCGCGCCAGCCGACCGACGACCGCGACCAGTTCCGCCGGCTCGGCAGGTTTAGCCACATGCAGGTCGAAACCCGCAAGCATTGCTCGGCGGCGGTCTTCTGACCTGGCCAGAGCAGTGAGCGCTACCACTGGCGTGTTCCGTGCTCGCTCCATTTCCAACCCGCGAACCTGCTTCACAAACTCGTAGCCGTTCATTCCCGGCATGCCAACGTCCGCAAGCACCACGTCAGGGCATTCCTGCTGAAGCAGTTTCAATCCCTCGGCACCCGACGCGGCGGTCGTCACTTGCGCATCACAATTCTTCAAAACTCGTTTGACCAGTTCCACCGCATCGGTGTCATCATCAACGATGAGAACGCGCACGCCGTTAAGGTGCGGAGCGTACGGAGGGCACAGATCGCGCTGTGATTCGGGATGGTGCTGGTCTTCGCTGTCCGGCTTTGCGTGGAGAATTGAGACCGGGAGTGAAATGATGAAGGTGCTTCCCAGACCGAGGCCCGCGCTCTTAACGCGAACGGTGCCCCCATGGAGCTCGGTAAGGCTCTTAACGATCGCTAGCCCGACACCCAGCCCGTGATATTTTCGCCCTGGGAGATGATCTGCCTGGCTCAGGCGATCGAAGACGTAAGGCAGGAACGCGGCACTGATGCCGGCTCCATCATCGCTGACCGACAGATCGAGATGCGAGTTCACCCGCTCCAGGACGATCTGCACCTTCCCGCCCTTATCTGTAAACTTTAGCGCATTTGACAGGATGTTCCAGATGATTTGTTGAAGCCGCGCAGGGTCGCCAGTTACTGGCCCGGCAAGCGGATCAATGATCTTCTCGACGCGGATGTTCTTCACATCTGCCGCGGGCCGGACCGATTCTAAAGCTGCATCGATCACCACTGGCAGTTCCACCCTCTGGACGTCGAGCCGCATCTTTCCTGAGACCACGCGGCTCATGTCCAGAAGATCGTCGATCAGCTGCGCCTGAACCCGCGCATTACGCTGGATCACTTCCATCGCCTCGGCGACGTCCGCGTCGCTCGATTCGCCCGGCTTGATCAATTGCGACCAGCCGAGAATGGCATTGATCGGTGTGCGCAGCTCGTGCGAGAGGTTGGCCAGGAACTCGTCTTTCACCCGGCCGGCGCGCTCTGATTCAACACGTGCGTTACGTTCGGCGTCTAAAAGTCGATCTGATTCTGACACTGAATGGTCAGTGGGAGACGGCAATGACTTCTGCACAGTGCTGATTGAATTGGTCTTTTTCATGTGCCAAACTTCCTTGTTTCTACGCCATCTTCGCTCGGCTTCTGAACAGCCCCCTGAACAGCGGCGGCAGTCCCGACCGGAGCGAGTGAGCCGCCATCGTTTTCCCAATTGGGCTGGAGCGGTTTAGTAAGTGGATTGGGCGGACTAACCTCCTCGGCTTTGACTTCCGGAGTGTGGATCACAATGCAGCGCGCCGACTTGCGTACGTGCTCTGCATGGGCTTCGGTCACTCGATCGTGGAACACTTCGCCACCATGCGACCGAAGCGCGGCCCAATCTGCGCGGCGGTACACCTCGAACCAGTAGACGGCTGTGTCGCCCCGCAGAGAGGCGATCCATTGCACTGGCGCCCCCGCGGCGTCCGTCAGTTTCAAGATAAAGGTCATGCCATTGCTCAATTCATCCTTGCTCAACATTGCAGTCATCCTTCGCTGCCGCCTTTCAATTGCAAAACAGCAGCAGCAGTGATTCTGTGATTAAGTTCCCGAGCACCGCACGGGAACTAAAAGCTAGGGTGCACTTAAACCCGTTGACTGTCACTCATGTCACTGTTCCTATGAACGGACTTGTGGGGCGTCGACTACCGCGGGGCTCGCGAGATTGCACCGCCGCCTTGTCTAGCCCAGCGCGCGGCTGCGTCGTGGCATCGCGCGTGCGAGCAACCGCGGTGCGTCCCGCGTCGTTCACAGCATTGATTGCTGTATTCGCGGCGAACCCCGCTTTGTCGATTCCTTTGCTGACAGCGTTGCCGGTCTTTTCGGCGGCGGCCTGCACATTGTTACCGGCCTTCTCGGCATCACTTCGGTCGCAGCTGAAAAGCCCGCTCAGTGCGCACAATCCTGCCAAAACAATGGATGTCGACCTGATAATTTGCCTGTTCATGATGATTCCCTTACGTGAGATCTTTAAAATCCGTCTGACTTCTTCCCCGTTCAGGCGATTCCGTGCCATTTCTGGTCATCGATTCCCTCCGCAAGCTGGAACACCTGCACCATGGTCCCGCTGGTGAAGACCTGCACCACGGTTCCCGTGGTTGTCTCGATTTCCGCAGCGGCCTCGCGCACTTCAACGCCGGTGATACGTTTGATTTCCTGCCGCAGAGAATCAGCGGAGTTCTCAAACAACTGCCGATGAAACTCCTGCACCTTCGTGGCGCCGTCAGCACTCTTAGCCAGCGCCCGCTCTGCCGGTGTCAATGCCTCGTGCAGCGTGATCACCAGCGTGTCATTGCTGAGCACCACGGTCACCGCTTTGGGAACGTGACCCGTGCGTTGCCGCTGAAAAACGCGCGCGGCTTCTGCGACCTGCTCCGCCATCGTGGATTCAATCTTTTCCATGTTCTTCTTGGCTTTCCGGCTTAGGCGATAGAAAAGCGCTAGCTGTGAAACAGGCATCAGTCCGTGATCCCCGGGACGCGCCAGATCTCCGCGACACATCCGCCGTCCTCGCGGCGGATGACTTCCCCAAGATAAGTATCGTCGTGATAAAATGAGCCCTTGCTGTCGCGATCGTCGTTGGTGCGCGTCACATTCACCGTTGCGCCGCCGGGTTTGCCAAACACCGAGCTCCCGCTGCGAAGTGCCATCTGGGCAGAAAACCATGCGTGCGTAGTCATTGCGAACCTCTCGATGCTCTGCATCTTCAAACGCTCTTGGGGGGATTCTGGTCATCGGCCATGTTCATCGTGCCGAACATTCGCGGGTGCCCCGCCGTGGTTTCTTCCTGCGCGGTAGCCGCACGGACCTCTAACGTGGCGCCGTGAAAGGACCTGCCGTGGAGGGCGCGCGCCACGCTCGCCGCGTCGGCTTCACTTTCAAATTCCACGATTGCGAAACCGCCATGCCGTCGGATGATGTCGCGGTGACTCATCATCCTGAAGTAGGCGATTTTGCCTGACTGTGAGACCTTGTGTTGAACCTCGCCAGCGTTCTGGCGCGACGTCAAATTTCCGATATACAGTGTCTTTTGCACAGCATCTCCAATTCGTAAAAAGGGGTCATTGAAAGTGCCGGTATGGCCTAACCGCGTTTGCAGTTGGCCACACCGGCCGGCTCTCTCTCACGACGGTAGAGTGGAGCGCGGTGCGTGCGCATAATCAGTAACGGCAGCACCGCTCCGACGACAGCCACCATCACGCTCCACAGCTTAAACCCGGTATTTCAGCGGATTCGAACAGGTGGAACAGCCAGCCGCCCGCAACCGCGCCGACAATGCAAGCACGATGTTGAGCAACACGTCTTCGCCCCGCTTATTCACCAGCTGGCGGATGACACTTGCTACCAATGCGGTCCAAAAGAAACGTTAATGAACAAGACTGAACCAGTGGGCAAGTGAGCGGGGCGGAAGGAGACAAGACCGATCTTGGTAGTTCAATAAAAAAGCCGGCGCGCTCAAACACACCACTAGTGTTTGACCACGCCGGCTCACTCTTTAACAGGCCTCCCGTTACCGAGATGCCCTTTACTTAGCTTTCCGGACCAACGTCGCCGATTTTAGTAGCGACTAACACATGATAGGTCTGCCTATCACTCAAAGCAATCCTTCGAAATGGAATTCCGATATACTCTCTTCGCGTCAGGCACCACCGCAACTCCATGAGTGAGTACGCTGCAATGAAAACCAAGGGAGAAATTGAAGCCGCAGTCAGCGAAGGGCTCAAGCGCTTCGAGCAGGAGTACATGGGCCGCGGTCCCCAGGACGTGCATGCTTATCTCCTTGACGATCTTCTGGTTGTACGGCTCGAAGGAGTTTTGACCGCCGCGGAGCAGCACCTCGTAAAAACACTTCCGGTGGAAAAAGGTCGCGATCTGTTGAAGCAGGTTCGGACCCATTTAGTTGAGACCGCCCGACCACTCATGGAATCAACAGTGCAAGAGATCACCGGAGTCAAAGTGGTCAGCTTGCATCACGACATCAGTACAATCACTGGCGAAGAGGTCATGCTTTTCACCCTGGCTGCCGAACCCATCTTTCGTGACATGAAGAAAAAATAGAACATCGACGCACGAACGCGAACACACAGGCCTCGCTCCGACAACGGCGATGTTGATCCTGGCGAACGGGACGACGGCCGAGGTAAAGGCGTGGCATCGACTGTTCTAGGGGGCGACACCGCCGTGTCGTCTACACCGTTCAGAAAAACAGCGGCGCCCAATTCAAATGTAGAGCGGTCGCGTGCTCCTGTGCCCGACAGCGGGTTGTTTTTTGCCAACACGTTATCGTGTGATGATTTGGATCTTTAGCTTGCCCTTGACCTTCATGGCGTGAACGAACTCGCTCTGGCAGATTCGACCTGTGGTAACCAGCGATCCTTTGATGCTGGGATTGTCATACGTTGCCGTATCGTCCAACCTCCACCAATTACACCGGTAGTGGTGTTTGGTAACACGTTTGCAGGTGACCTGCTCGCGAGCCACTTGTGGAAGCGACCGGGCAATTTCAATTGCCAGATCTTCATCCTCTCCCACAATTTTAACTTCCACGAATGTCTCGGTGTCTACAGGCATCGCATCTCCTCTAGTTACGCCGCACTTTCAAAGCTTCCCGCCCCGGGTTGGACATTAGTTGTTGACTGCAGACGCCGTAGCTGCCCTTGTCTCCTGAAGAGCTTTCATCTCAACTTCCCACTGTGTCAGGATTGTCCGCAGTTCCTCGCACATGATGAGGTGCGTTGAGTGGCGGGTGCACAGTGAGCATAGCGCTGGTAATAGGCCAAAGCGAACCGATTGGGTGGAAATGCCCGCACCACTTCGTACGCCGCGTCATGTGTGCGGCACCGCGCGAAGATAAGCTTGTTTTCCTCGATTCCTCAACCTCGCGACGCAATGGTATGGACCGGTGATCGACGATCGATCGAGTGCAGCACCTCACCTCCCCGAGGGCAACGGATTCCTCGCCCTTCAAGCCCTCTCAGCCGAATGGACGCGATATTCCATTGCGTCAGGCGACTCCCGATTCCGCACCTGGCAGATGGTGATCAAGAGCAACGGAGAAATCGAAGCCTGACTGCGGAGCTTACTGCAGGTGTTTGAATCAGTAGTCGCGCACGATGCTGCGTAAATGGCTACCGCAGAGGGATTATAAGCGCCGCTGCTGGAACGAGTGTGGTATGATTTGGATGGTACGACCACGATCGACTTTACGAGCTGTGTCCCTCCGTCTGACTTCCTCGCTTCCCGCTCGATCTCTCGCGAAAGCTACACCCGTCGCAGCTTACCTTCGACAATGGGTCGATGAGGAATGTCGCTTCCGCGCGCTACGCAATCAGGAGGTTCGTTGACTCTCGCAATTCCAGAACTCGTGATTCTTCCGGACGGTAACACCGCCCATGTGAAAGCCGTGACGGCGAAGGTCGTTGCGGGGCAGCTTGAACAGGTCGTCTTCATCGTTGAGAAGCAAGGCGGCGCGTGGACTGAAGTGCCTGGGCCGGAAGCTCTACTATCAATGGAAACACTGAAAGGTATGCCGTGATTATCTCCAAGTACGGAAAGTCATACGATACTGCCAACGGTTCGGAACAGCATCATGCGGCTCCGCCGCAACCGGCCGCCGCCACTCCACGAGTTGCGCCGGACGGCGTGCAGGACGAACATACCTCACGTGCTGATGAACCCAGCGAAAGGCACAAGGACAACGGAGGTCGGCTCCTGGTGCAGCCCCCGATCTCTCTTTTAGAGCTGTCGTCGAAGCCCGCGTGGAGCGTCCTATCCTTGCGTGAGCTGAATCAGGCAATTCGGCTTGAAGATTGGCCGGACAACCCCGACAACCTGCGACGCGCCGAGGAGAACACGGAGCTGAAGAAGCTTCAGGCTGAAGAACTCGCAGAGAATCGAACCGCCTCCCGCGCCCGCGAGGATCGCGACCGCTACCGAAATCATTGGGAAAACACGTGATGCTTCTCGCGCAACTCCCGCCGGCGGGAACAACTTTTTATCGCCTTGAAAACCCCGCATCTCGAGGATCGGTCGTTCCGCCACTTCTTGGCCCCAACCAATCGCTCTGCGACGCTTGGTCGCGAGCGGCGGTGGTAGGTTGTCAGTGCTGCAAAGCAGCCTTGTGAAGTCGTTCGGTAGGGCGCAATCTTGAACGATCTGCAAACTCTATGAAGTACGAGAGTTGTTACTCCGTCGGCAAACCACCTATTACGATAGGACGATCACCCGATACGCAATCCGCGTTGCTGCTGTGAGCACAGGACAAGCGACAAAGACCGGTGTTGACCACTTTAACATCGCGCCTGCTAGCCAATTGATTCACCCTCACGTTATCTTCTCATCTTTGTTTGAATGGTTGTCAGCTCTGTAAGCTTCTCGCGGCGTGACCAAAGCTTGCGTGCAGCAGAAGGATCGTCATGAAGGTACAGGTGATGAAGGTGCATCTTGTGGTCTCCTTGGTGGCGCTGCTATGGAGCGGCATTGGCGCCCTGGCAGCACAGCCGCGGACCGTGAACCTGATTGCAGTGGTCACGGATGATCAGGCGCGTTGGTCAATTGGCGCGTATGGGAACCGCGATGCCATCACGCCCAATATGGACCGCCTGGCGGCGCAGGGAGCGCTGTTTCGAAACGCTTATGTCAATACCCCCGTCTGCTCTCCAAGCCGCGCTGGCTTCCTGACCGGTCTGCATGGAACGGAAGTTGGCATCACAGACTGGATCACCTTGAATGAAGCGGCCAATGGCGTTGGTTTGCCGCCGGAGACAATCACGTGGCCGGAGGTGCTTCAGGAAAACGGATACGCCACCGCGCTGCTGGGCAAATGGCATCTGGGGAATCTGCCGGCACATCATCCAACCAAGCATGGCTACGGTTACTTCTGGGGCTTCCTCGGCGGCGGTGCCGCGCCGATGGATCCCTATATCGAGGTGAAGGGAAAAGTAACGCAGCTGAAAGGTCCCGTCTCAGACCTTCTGACGGATGAGGCAATGCGCTGGATGGAGTCCAACCGCGAGAAGCCGTTCGCAATGTCGCTGCACTTCCGCGAGCCGCACCTTCCGTACGGCCCTCTGCCCGATGAAGACTCGGCCCCCTTTCGGGATAAAGATGTCGCCATTCCCAAGGTCAAAGGGCTTGATCCGACGTACACCAGGAACCTGACGCGTGAATACTATGCGGCAATCCATGCGGTCGATCGGAACCTCGGCCGCCTCTTGGCGCGACTTGAGGAACTCAAGCTGGCCGACAAAACCATCGTGCTCTTCACGAGCGATAACGGTTACAACGTTGGACAACATGGCCTGCACCAGAAAGGCAATGGCGTCTGGATTGCCGGTGGAGTCCAGGGCCCGAAGCGTCCAAACATGTTTGAGGAGTCGATTCGCGTGCCGCTGATCATTCGATGGCCTGGGGTCGTCAAGGCCGGAACGACAATCGAGCAGCCAGTATCAAACATCGACACGTTTTCAACGGTGCTGGGGATGCTGGGAGTTGCACCTGCGGCCAATCCGCAGCAGCACGGTCGGGACTTTTCGCCACTGCTCCGGGGCCAGACGATCCCAGATTGGCCTGCCGACGTCTATGGACAGTACGACCTGCACAACGCCGGCCTGGCGTTCATGCGGATGATCCGGACCGATGACTGGAAGCTCGTCCGCTTTCACATGTCCTACGGTGACAATGAGCTATACAACTTAAAGCTCGACCCGGAGGAGAAGCACAATCGCTACTACGACAAGAAGGTGTTCGACGTCCGCGACCGGCTCCAGCAGCGTCTAACCGCTTGGGAGGAAACGGTGCACGATCCGATCCTTAAAATGGATGCAAACCGTCCGATCGAGCAGCGGCCGCCGATGGGTCAGTGAGCCGGCACCGCTCCACGGCTTGTGCTTTGCGCACGTGGCCGAGAGGACCAAGGCATTACATCGCAGCGTTTCGCCCATTGGTCGTATTCAGCACTGAGCTCAGCGACAATTCGCGGATTGCTTGCGGCCAGGTTGTGGCTTTCGGTGCGATCGACGTCGATGTCATAGAGTTCCCACCCGTCGCTTGACTCGCCCAGCGTCACCAGCTTCCACTTGCCTTTGCGGATCGCGCGGTTGCCTTCGTGCTCCCAGCAAAACGTTCGTTCCGTGGCGCCGCGTTGACCGCGAATCATGGGCAGGATGTTCTGACCTTCCAGGCGACGGTCATCGGTCGCGGGATAACTCGCGTGCGCCGGTTCGAGCAGCGTCGGCATGAGGTCGATTAAATGAGCAGGTTCCCGCATAAGCTGCCCCTGCGCTGTGCTCGGAATCCCTGCCGGCCAGCGCGCGATCAATGGGGTGCTGATGCCGCCTTCGTAGGCCGTGACTTTGTGCAGCCGCCAGGGGGTGTTGCTCACCGTGGCCCAAGGACGGGCGTAGCCCCAGAAGGAATCTCTGGAGCCCAGTGTGGCATCGGGCTTCCCGCGGTGCGGATCTTCGGCGGCGCCACCGTTGTCTGAAAGGAAAATCACCAGCGTGTTGTTAGCGGCGCCGATCTGATCCAGCTTCTCCATCACTCGTCCGACATTGCGGTCCAATCGTGTGATCATGGCGGCATAGATGCTCATTCGCAGCGACCACTCGCGCCGCTGCGCACCGGTAAGCTGGTCCCACGCGGGCACCTTTCCACGATCCATCGGCGCCATGCCGCTGTCTTTGCTGACGATTCCGAGATCCACCATGCGATGAAGCCGCGCCTCGCGAATGGACTGCCATCCTGCGTCATACGCGCCTCGGTTCTTTTTAATGTCCTCGGGCAGGGCCTGGAGCGGCCAGTGCGGCGCGTTAAACGCGAGGTAGAGGAAGAACGGCTGGTTGCGCGACTTCGCTTCATCAACAAATTCGATAGCGTGATCGGCAAACGCGTCAGTGGAATAAAAGCCGTCATGCGGCGGCGTCCATGGGCGGTCATCAAGTGCCATGGGGCTTCAAGGCCCATCGGACTCGCCGCCGTAGTAGTTCATGGCGCCCGGGATCAGGACGAACGATCGATCGAACCCGCGCTTCACCGGCCACTCCGCCGGTCGATCTCCGAGATGCCACTTGCCGCACATGATCGTGCGATAGCCATTGGTGCGCAGGAGTTCGGCGATTGTGGGGCTTTCGCGGCTCAGGTGGTCCTGATACGACGGCCGATGAGCGGCATCGCGAATTGGCTTGGCATATTTGTCGATCATCGCGCCGATGCCGACCTGGTGCGGGTAACGACCGGTCAATAGTGCGGCGCGCGAAGGGCAGCAACGTGAACCGTTGTAGAACTGCGTGAATCGTACGCCTTGGTTCGCCAACCGATCGATGTTGGGGGTAGCGATCTCCGATCCGTAGCAGCCGAGATCGGAGTAGCCCATGTCGTCCGCAAGGATGACGACAATATTGGGACGCGACGACTGCGTGGTGGAAGGCGAAGCCGCGCACGCCTGATTGGGAGCGAGATGCGCCATGAACGCCATTGCAAGAGCCACTGCGTAATAGCGAGTTAACGTCATAGAACCTCGAAAGGCTGAAGGGCCATCGCTTGTACTGCAATTACGATTTGCTTCCATGTCAACTTCACTTTCAAATGAGGTCATGTCCAAGCCTCGCCCATGGACGCTCCCGTTGCTGTTTTGCGTCGCGATAGTCTGCCAGACCGCCGGCGCGACGACCGCCTCGTCGCGACCGCCGAATGTCGTGCTGATCGTAGCCGATGACCTGGGCTGGAATGCGGTGGGATATCACAACGGCTTTGTCAGAACACCCAATATTGATCGCATCGCGCATCAGGGCGTGGAGCTGGATCGCTTCTACGTCAGCCCGATGTGCTCTCCCACACGCGCTGGATTGATGACGGGTCGTTACGCAATGCGTATGGGAATGGCGCGGTCGGTCGTGCGGCCCTGGGCAAAGTTCGGCCTGCCTCCGGAAGAACGAACGCTGCCCGAGGCGCTGTCAGAGGCGGGATACGCTTATCGCGGCGCCTTCGGCAAGTGGCATCTGGGACACTTGGATCCGAAGTGGCATCCGCTATCGCAGGGTTTCACGGAATATCGCGGCTGTTACAACGGCGCCGCGGACTACTTCACCCGCGATCGCGACGGTGAGACCGATTGGCATCACAACTGGGATGATGTGGATGAAAAAGGGTACACGACGGATCTGATCGCCGACGCGGCTGCATCGTTTGTGCGAGAACACTCGAGGCAGGAACCGTTCTTCTGCTACGTCGCCTTCACCGCGCCACACGAACCGCTGGCGGCGCCTCAACAATATGTTGCGCAGTATGCGAAGCTCGACGATAACCCGGCAGACAACAAACCGTCAGAGAAGCAGCTGCTCGCCGCGGTTGTCGCGTCAATGGATGACGGCATTGGCCGGATCCTCAAGTCAATCCAGGACGCAGGTGTTGCAGAAAACACGCTCGTCTGGTTCATCAGCGACAATGGAGGGGTGCGGTCGGTGCCCGGTAATAACGCGCCGCTCCGTGCGGGAAAGTTGACGGTGTATGAGGGCGGTGTGCGCGTACCTGCGGCGGTGTGGTGGCCGGGGAAGATTGACGGCGGTCGTCAGATCCAAACGCCAATCCTGAATACGGACATTATGCCGACATTGGTGAAGCTATGCGGCGCCAAAGAGGTAGCGCCGGTGGGACCACTCGACGGAGGGGATGTCCTTCCCGCGCTTGGAGCTAAGGGCGATGCAGCACCCCCACAGACACGAGACTTGTATTTCTTCACAGGTCAGACTGGCTTCGAAGATGAACAACTCGCGTTGATCACCCCGGATGGATGGAAGCTAATCATCATGGGCCCGGATGTACGCCGCGCCGGCGGCTATGGGTCGCCGGGACATCGCGTGGAGTTATACCACTTGGGGAGCGACCCGCTGGAAAAGACCGATCGGGCTGCCGCGGAACCGAAGCGCGTTGAAGAGTTGGGCAAGAAGCTGATCGCATTTCGGCAGTCGGAGCCGGCAACCTCGCTGCCGCCGATGAACCGAAAGCCGCCGCAGTTTCGCTTGCCGCCGAAGTGGCACAATGCGCCGTTGGCTGCTTCAAGTCACTAACCGCAGTTTCAACCTCATGACCTCGTGCAAACTCATCAAGCCGTTGCTCGTGCTCTCGCTAACGGGTTGCCTTTTTTTTCTATCGCGAGCACAGGCCGCTGAGGCGCCGCAGAAGCGGCCAAACATCGTGTTGATTGTTGCAGACGATCTAGGTTACGCCGACATCGGCGCCCAAGGCGTCCTGCACGACGTGAAGACGCCCAACATTGACTCCATTGCCGCCCACGGTGTCCGCTTCACCAACGGTTACGTCTCGGCGCCCGTCTGCTCACCATCACGGGCAGGGTTCCTCACCGGGCGTTACCAGCAGCGGTTTGGTCACGAGCTGAATCCCGCGCCGGCGTATGACGGCACGTTTGGATTGCCGCTGGAGCAGGTGACGATTGCCAACGAATTTAAGCGAGCAGGCTATGTGACCGGGATGATTGGCAAGTGGCACCTTGGCAGCCAGCCGGACTATCGGCCTCCAAAGCGCGGGTTCGATGAGTACTTCGGGTTCCTTGGTGGCGCGCATGTCTATTTCAAACCGGGTGCCGGCACTAACGCGCTGCGGCGTGGGGATGAGCCGGTGGATGAGAAGGAATACTTAACGGATGCCATCACTCGCGAAGCGGTCTCCTTCATTGACCACCATCAAGACGCTCCTTTCTTCCTTTACGTGCCATTCAACGCCGTGCACACGCCTCAGCAGGCCCCGTCGAGATACCAGGAGCGTTTCAATGACGAAAAAGATGAACAGCGAAAATTGATGCTTGCGATGCTGAGCGCCGAGGATGACGGGGTCGGCAAAATCCTCGCGAAGCTCCGTGAGGCAAAGCTTGAGGAAAAAACTTTGGTTGTGTTCCTGAGCGATAATGGCGGCCCCACGCCAGGCAACGGCTCGCGCAACACGCCACTCCGCGGATTTAAGGGGCAGTTGTGGGAAGGCGGCATTCGCATCCCATTCATGACCGAGTGGAAGGGGCGGATCCCGCCGGGCAAGGTGCTCGATCAACCCGTCATTGCACTCGACATTTTTCCGACTGTACTCGCCGCTATCGGGCTTGAGCCGCGCAAGGAACTGAAGCTTGACGGCGTGAACCTGCTGCCTTGGCTTGAAGGTTCGCGGACAGATCCTCCGCACCAGACGCTCTACTGGCGATTTAAACCTCAGTGGGCCATTCGCGAGGGCGATTGGAAGCTACTGGGCACCCGCGCCGGCGAAACCCTGCTCTTTGATCTCTCCAGGGACCCTGGGGAGGCAAATGATGTGGCTAAAGATAAACCAGATGTCGCACAGCGGCTGCGTGAGAAGTTCAACCAGTGGAACGGTCAACTGATGGAGCCGCGATGGCCGGGCAAACAGGAGGGCGCTCGCTTCGAAGGCAAGGCCAAGGCGGGGGTGGATGATGAATAGCAGTATCAAGCGGCGCACCTGAGCTCAACACGCGCGTTACTCAATTGTCAAAATCGTGGAGATGGTCAGGCTTGGAATGACCACCTCGACCATGGTGCCGTTCTGGTCCGCCCTTTGAGTAAGTGGGATCGGCCCGCGCGAGGCTTGCGTGTCCGCGCTGATCGCATTCACAGAATGCACGTTTGACATCGGAACGCGCACCTCTAAGCGGACATTAGAAGCTGTCTTCACCGCGTCCTCAAACGAGGAGATCCGTTGAATGTCGAGGTTTAGCAAGTGAACGATTGTTCGCTTCGACTGGTCGTAAATTGTCGCGCGTACCGTCGCCGGGCCGTCAATGACACGAAGGGAAGGTCGAACGGCTTCCCGCAGCTGCTTGAGCCAGTTCTGGTTTTCTGTCGAGATGACGTGGCCGCCAGTTGATCTGAAGGTATCGATGAGCCGACGTTCGGCGTCGAGCAAGATCGTTGGCGATTCGATGACCAGAGCCGAGGGCGGTTTTGTCGCAAGCCGCTTGGCAAGATCGTCCTCGCAAAGAGCGGCAAACTGTACGTTCGCGGCACCAAGCGCGCGAGCGGTCTTCATCGGCTGGCAATCCGATGTCTCCAGCCACCGCCGATAGGCCATGAACACAAGAGCATCAGCGCGGCGCTCCCGGCCATTGAGCAACGGGGCGTTCTGCCGAAGCACATCCGCTTCTGGCCGTATGGCGTCAATCATTCGTTGTCGAACGTTTTCCGGCCAAGTGGGCCAAGACAGGTGAGACCCACCATGCGCCGCGGCTTCAGCCATCGCCAGCCGCGTGAGATTCGGCGGCGTGTGGTAGTCTCCGTCGGCGATCGAGCAGGCGACTACCGGCTTGCCGCGGGAGATCGCGTGCAGCATCTCGTATACCGGCCCAAACTCGACGACTGTTCGATCTGGCAGGACGCGCGACAGCGTCGCCATGTCTTCAACGAGCACGAAATCCTGTGCTTTGCTGAGCTCATAGATGTTGTAGCCCGTCGCGCGACACTGAGAGAAAAGCGAATCGGGCGTGTTGAGGCTGTTGTTGCAGGTGACCAGCGCGGCCGGCTTGATCGTCCTTGCGAACGCCCGCATCTCGGCCAGAAAATCGGCGGCGGTCGTCGAGCGGAACCGAAGGAAATCCCGTGGTCGGTCTGCGGCGGCCTTTCGGAGAAATGCATCAGGGTCGCTGGCCGGCACGTCAAGTTTCGTCCCCTCGCTCTTGAGAAAGGCGGCAAACTTCTTCATGCAATGTCGGCAATAGCAGCCTTGCGGATGCACCGTCGGGTTATCGAAAAAGATGCCGTCGTGTCCCGCCTCTAGGGTTTGGCGGACAAGGAACTTCTCATAGGTCCGCCAGTCCGGATTGTTCATACACGCCGGGCGATAATCACCGCCGTACCAGGAGGCCAGCGGCTTCCCATCTCGGTCGCGCTGCAACCAGTCTGCCGGGGGAGTTGTAAACGATTTGCGGAACTCCTGCGTCCAGTTCTGATCAAACCTTTCCAGCTTCACGATCGACGTGCTGCAGAGGTAGCCCAGCGCCACTCGAATGCCGTGCGCCTTGGAGTCCTGCACGTATTCAGCATTTTTCGTCGCGAGCTTTTTCAGCTCTTCTGGCTTCGGCAGCCCCTCATATCCCACCGATCCAAGACCTGCTGGGTAGATGATCGTCGCGCCACTCGCCGCAGCGGCTACGCCTTGCCCCCCGATTCCACCGAGATGCTCGAACGCATGACAGGCGTCGCCAACCCTCAAGAGGTACGGTTCTTCTGCCGCGACTGGCTTCAACGGTATCGTTACCACCAGCAGTAGCGCGAGGGTAATCGGGAGGTTGAGGAAAATGTCCTTCATCAAATATCCGCCCGACGCAGAACAGAAATGCTCAGCATCATCGAGATGCCGCGCCTTCACTTGATGACGTCCGTTGCCCGCTCTGCTCATGCCTCGCCACGTTCAGCAGCGCATCAGCCGCGTAGAACGAATTGTTCAACCAGTTAATCGGCTTACGCTTCATGTTCCACGTGGGAATCTCTCCGTTGGTGTTGAAGTGCTCGGCCGCATACTGCTGCCCCGCGATCATTCCGTTGGACAGCGCCTTCGCCTTCTCAAAATAAGTTGCACTACCAGTGACTTCGTGAGCTTTCAGGTACGTGTTGATCATCACGGCTGCGCTGCGGGCGACCGGGCCATAGCACACGTACTGCTCGAATACGCCAGGCACGATCCAGATCTCAGCATTGTCGTACCGTTTGGGCATCGCTTTCCGCCAGCCTGCCACATCCTGAACCGGCGCCCAGCAAACGAACTGGTCTTCCGCGAACCGGATCAGTTCCTCCGCCTGCTTGATGTCCTGGTCCGTTCGCTTTCCATTGCTGAGCAGGAGCACGGCGACATCACACGCCTGCTCCCGCGCCATGTTCACGTACGGCTCGCGCAGAACGATATCCTCGAACTGCGCATCCCACTGATATGTCTTCAGCGGATTTGAAAGGATCCAACCCCACGCACGGCCGCGGGCATCGCGATGTTGGGTGAGTTGATACTGCTGGTCCAATCGGTCAAAGAGAAAGATGACCCAGGTCGGAATGAGCCGGTTGGGTGCAACAGCTTTGCCCGTTTTCCAGTCGGCCATCAGCGGCCACGTGCCGTCAGGGTCCTGCCTCCTCGCCAAGGTGTCCGCAGCCGCCTTCGCCGCATCCAGATACTTTGCATCGCGGGTCAGGTCATAAAGATCAAGATACGCCAGTGCTGAATCAACAGTTGAGGGAATCAGCAGCCATCGATTCTTCACGCGCTGCGGCGTCAACTCTTTGCGTGCCACCTGATCGACGTTCATCGCGTAAGTCGGTGCGGCGTCGGCGTAGGCCGCATCTTTAGGGAAGCGAAGCGACAGCAGGTAGTCGGCTGCGGTGCAGGCGATGGTCCGCGCCGCAACCCGGTCCTCTTCCCGCTCCGCCGCTTTGGAATAGGCCGTCATCCCTCTGACCAACCCGCCGATCACCTTGTTTGGATAGCAATAGCGGGCGTAACTGGGGTCGGGATTGGAATCCTTCAGCCAGTGCTGAACGTGGGGGGCGGCAAACATGGCCTCGAGCGCCTCGCGGCCGGCATCGTGATATACCTTGCGCGGTTCACCGGCTTCTCCCGAAAAACCAAGGGAGCGGTAGAACGCTTTTTCGCCCGAAGTCCCCACCACATTGCCAGCGGGATCAATACCCTCCACCTTCAGCGTGGCGTACCCTTCACAAACATCCTCCCAAATTGGTGACAGCGGAGCCCACGGTTGCGCTGCCGTCATCTCTTGTTTTTGACCGTCGCGGGCAGTCACAGAGAAGCGGTAATGGGTTGCTCCTTCCACCTTTGGCAGATCGAATGCCGGCGCGTAAACGAAGCGAAGTGCATGCGCGTTCCAGAATGGGCGAACGCCAGGTTCCCCCGGATGGACGGGCGTACGGGTGTCGTCCTTGGTTGCACCTGGGGCAAAGGTGCAGATCACGCTAACGATGGCGATTGCGACTCCGCTAACCACATGATCAAGCTTCACGACGCCCTCCTTTGAGAGCCGCCTGAACGCCCAGACTCACAGACTGCCTCACTCATCGTCTGAATCCGCTGCGCGGCGGCGCTTCTTTTGAGATGGTGCTGTCGTCGGGTTGTTCTTCCTTGGGATCTTCGCTCCAGCACTCGCCCTCCAGGCCACCAGCTTGGCGTGCAGCGAATGCGCAACTTCCGGCTCCTTCTCTGCAAGATCATTCTTCTGGCTGATGTCGTTCTTGAGGTTGTACAGCTCGAGCTTCCCGCTCTCATACCACTCGATGAGCTTGTAATCGCCGCTTCGAACTGCTGCGCCGGGCTTCGTACGCCACTGGTCGACACCCGGCGCTCCAAGGTAGCCAGGAAAATGCCAGAAGATCGCATCGCGCTCAAGGGATTGACCCTTGAGTAGCGGCACCAGGCTCACGCCATCATGGGGCTGCGCGGGTGCTGTCGCATGCGCGAGTTCAACGAACGTGGGGTACAGGTCAACGCTGATGATCGGCGTGTCGGATGTGGAGCCCGGCTGAATTACCCCTGGCAAGCGGAAGATGAATGGAACACGCACGCCCCCTTCGTAGAGCATCCCCTTGCCACCCCGCAGCGGCGAGTTGTCCGTCGTGTCGTGCGCCTTCTCCAGCCCCTCGCGACCGTAGCCGCCAACGCCGCCGTTGTCGGAGCTGAAGATCAGCAGCGTGTTGTCGGAAAGCTTCAGCTCATCCAGCGTCGCCATGATTCGCCCGACCGATTCATCCACGCTGTAGATCATTGCAGCGTATACCGGATCGTGATGCCCGCCCACTCTAGGCTTCGCCTTGAACTTCTTGATCAGCTCTGCCTTGGCCTCCTTCGGTGCGTGCACGCCAAAGTGGGGGAGGTACAGGAAGAACGGCTGGTCCTTGTTCTTCTTGATGAACTCGACCGCGCGGTCGGTGAGGAAGTCGGCGAGGTACTGGTCCTTCGGATGATCGACCGCCGGATCGGTCATAAAGTTGAAGTGCTTCCCTTGTGAGACGATTGCTTCGTCGAAACCCCGTTTGGATGGATGAAACTCGCCGCTCTGCCCGAGGTGCCATTTGCCAAACATCGCAGTTGCGTAGCCAGCATCCTTCAGCGGCTGAGGGAGGATCCTGATGGACTGCGGGAGGTTCTGAACATTCTGCGGGGGCGCTAACGGCTGGCTGCGCCAGTCGAACCGGTCAATGCTCCCGACCGTGAACACGCCGGTCCGCGCCCCGTACTCCCCGCTCATCAGAGCCGCCCGAGTTGGCGTGCAATTGGGCCCAGCGGAGTATCCGTTGGTGAACTTCATTCCCTGCGACGCCAGACGATCGATATTGGGTGTCTCGTAGTACTTGCTGCCGAAGCAGCCCAAGTCTGTCCAGCCGAGATCATCGGCCAGAATGAAAATGATATTTGGGCTATGGGTCGTATCGCCCCGCGCCGGCGCCGAGGCGCTGAACCACCCTAGCAATACAAGAAATGTCAGAAGGGCTGATCGCATGAGCAGAATCATAGTGGCGTGGCGATCGAGACGGTAGCAAAAGCCCCTGAGCACCTCTCGCGTTGAAAACGCACCCAACCTGAGCCGTCACTAAATCAACCGAGCGGCGCAATTTATTGAATCGGTTGGGGTTTCCAGTACGTCTCGCCGAGAAAGTAGCGGCCGAAGAGGTTGTAGTAGTAGACGGTGAGCACATGTCCATCAGCCAGCTCGAGTGACTCCGGATACCCAACGTCCCAGTTGATGAAATCGTTGCGCAACTGGACCTCGGTGTGGCCATCCCAAGATGTACCCTCGTCATTGCTGAAGCAGGCGCGGACACCGCCTGGAACGGCATGTTCCGGACGAACTCCATAGGTCGCCATCAGACGTCCGTCACGCAGTTGAATTAAATCAACCGGATGGCCGTACATCGCGGTCTTCTGGACATTTGCCCAGCTTTTTCCACCGTCGTCGGAGTGCGTGATGTAGATCGCCTTGTCGGGACCGTGGTTGCGCAGTCCAGCGACAATGCGACCAGACTTCGTACGCACGATACCAGGTTCGACAAAGCCGCCCAACTTGCCCGCAGGGTCACCCGCGATCGTCGAAAAATATTTCCAGGTACGGCCCCTGTCTGTTGAGCGAAGCATGAGCGACCCGATGTTCTTCAAATCGTGTTCGAGACCATAGCCGGTGACGGCGATGAGGATCGTGCCGTCGGGCATCTCAACCGGTGCGTCCGTGGGGCCTTCGATGTTGCTGAAGGGCATTCCGTCGGTGTCGATGTAGTTCGGCCGAGACCACGTGTGCCCGTTGTCACTTGATCTGATAATGTATGACCCGAGACTGCGCGCGCCGGGCTTCGTCGTCGGCTTGTTGCCCTTGCCCTTGTAGATGCCGTCGGCGTCGTAGAGGTTGTTATAAAAGATGCCGACAATGATCGTTCCGTCGCTCAACTGGACGCCGCATCCTTCGCGCTCATCGAGATCCTTTATGTTGGCGATAACCTGTTTGCCGGCCCAGGACTTGCCCCCGTCGCTGGAGCGTAGCAGGAAGACATCGCCATCAACGGAAATGTGTTCTGTCCCTTCTCTGGCCAGCAGGAGGAGCTCGCCATTCTTGAGCGCAATAAAATCGGCGGGATGGAGATGGCGAAAGCCGTCCTGATAGACCACTTTATGCTGAAAGCGGTCGCTTCCAAGCATTTTGCCGTACAGTTGCGTCGCCAGGATCTCCGTCAGCTCGTTAGACCTTGCCATATCTTGGCGAAGGGCCTCGATTTCGCTTTCGAGACTCTGCATTGAATGCTTCAATACATCCCGCCGTTCTTTCACCATGAACCAGCCGTTGTTCCAGCCGTCGAACGGCAGCAGCTCGACTTTGAGAAGTGCCGGCTTGCCAGCGTCGACCGCCTCCGCAGGCACGCTGAGCTGGTAGACGCCGCTGTTTCCGTGCAGCTCGCGCAGCTCCCGGTGCGAACCGAAGGAAGGAAACTCGATGCGCTTGGCGATGTACTTCAGCTCGTACAGGCCTTCCTTCCACGTGAAATCACGATTGCAGCCGATAGTAAACGTCACGGCGTCGTGGCCATTAACCAATAGCTTTGCGGAGGGTCCCCGAGGAAATTGCGCTGGCAGTACGCAACTCGCACCAATAAATACGAAAGTGGTCTGCCGCTTCTCCGGCGCCGCTGCTGTCCTCCATGAAACGTAGTTTTCCTTCATCTGTGCGGGCGACCACCACGCGGCGGTCATGTAACCCCGGGCGTCTCCTCGAAAGTCGCGGGTGGGCGTGGCGCCATTCGCATTGTGGTGGAACTCCACTCTCTCAAATCCCTCCACCTGTTGCCGCTCTTGCGCGAATATCGTCGCAGCATTGAATATTACAGCGATCGCCCAATATATTTTTCGCATAGCTTGTCCGCGGTTTGCCAAACACCCAACCTCACCACGATTGCAAGGTTACAAACATAAAAGCCTTCGTGCGAAGCTGTGTCGAAGCTAAGGATGACCCGCGACACGATCTTCTTTGAGCGGGTCGCAATGGAAAAGACACCTGGCAGCAATGATCCCTCAATGAATCCTGATCGATTACCAAAGCGGGGGGTACACGGTCACACCCAATTGCAGCTGGAGTTGGCGCCGCTGAAAGTGCTGCCTGCTGCTCTGCTGTCGGAACCGCAGCGGCGGTCTAAAACATCTTTGTATGCGACGTCGATATAACTCATTGGCCCATGCGGCCGGTCTCCCGCTGGCCAATCCTTGCGCTGCTTTGGCGCGGTCGCGCGTTGAGCAGTTAACGGCCGCGCATCGCCAGCAGTCGCCCCACGCATTGGTGCCGGCAGTCTTATCACTACCTAGCACGCCCGTTGACACGAACTACACACAGTGATTGCCATCGGAGCAGAGCAGTCTGCGGCTGTTGCAGCACAGACTGCCAAAAGGCACCCCATCCCTTGCAACGCTGAGGGGGTCTGAGCTGCCGCAACCGTCAGAAGTATGCGTATTAACGCTTCCCGCAAGGCGGAAAGTTGGAGCTTGCACTTCGGCTTCGGGAACTTTCGCTGCTTCATCCGCGGCGACAGGCTTATGTAGCTTGTATCGTTCGGTTTTGCGGCCAAGATGGCGATAGCTATCAGCGACGGCACCAACGCACTTTTACGACGCCATGGCGCCGTGCAACCGCTTCGAATCGGGAGTACCTGGCCCGAGGGGGGCTGAAAACGTCCACGCGTAGTTGAGCGGCGACTTGCATGTGGCTATTAGGACGGCGTCCCCGCGTAGTTCGCGGGTGCCCTTGAGCGAATTGACCGGCGAGCGAAACGCGCCTGTCGGCTCGGACTACTACTACTGGGCGGTCCGTTGCGTCCAAGATAGTGATGGCTGTTCCCACTCCACCGGACGCCGAGGAGGCAATGAAGATGGCGATCTTTGTTACGTGGCCATTCCGGTGGATTCGGAAAGCTTATGCGATGAACAGCGACATCGTTGAGCCGATACTCGCTAGGCGCCGGCCAGCTGCCGCCAAGGAAACGAGTCCGTTCTCACGGCAACGCCTATGCGCACCACAATCCACGCAGCCATCACGATCCCGTGGCTTTCGGAGGTCTAGCCAAGAGTTCGATCACGTTGTCTAGAACTCCCAGCTTAAGGTTCTCAGAGCCGGGTTTGAGGCAGTCGACTCGTCGCGATCTCGCGCAAAGGCCGCTGGGAGCACGCGCGTCTGCCTAGATCGACGGCCACCCCGCGTGCGGGAGCGCCACTTGCGAACAGAAAGTCACTTCCATCGGGTGATCCGCGGACTTTGGCATCTGCTCCAACCAGTCGCTCAGCCGTCGCCAGCGCCCGTGGTCGCGCCAGGCGATGCAGTGAAGCACGGCGTTGCCGTCGCGGCGTGTCGCGATGTACTCGCCGTCCTGGTCCAGCGGGCGGTCGGGCACCAGGCCGTCGAGGTTGTCGTCACCGTGCCGCACCCGTCGGGATTCGGAGACCTTCTCCCCCTTGGCCCGCCGGACCTGCCCGTCCTCGCCCGGTTCGAAACGGCACTCGCCGCTGCGCGGCGAGATGGCCCGATCGTTGGGGTCGAGCGACTTGATGTGCTCGATCTTCTCGTATTTCTCGTGGTTCATAGAAATTCTCCTTCGTGGTACCCGCGCCCCCGCGCCAGGGCTTCGCTGTCGCGGTCGTTGGTGTCGTCGATTTGCCGCAGGGGGTCTTGTGCGAGTCAACTATTGAGGAGCAAACTAGGGCCCAATACCGCGCACCCACGCCAAGCTCAATGCGGCGGCTTGAGCACGCCAGCAGCCTACACGATGTGGCGTGGGTACGCGCGAACTGGCGGCGTGGGTACGCACCAACGGGATGGCCCAAAGGTGCGCCGCCACGGCGTGCGGTGGCCGCATGGGTAAGCGACTGCGCCAGCAATGCTTACGCGATGGAGACTGATTTGATCCGCCACGAGGAGGCTGGCTTTGACGCGACAGTAAGCAAACCTCTCGTCCTGCCAAACGTCGTCGCTACCATCGCAAAGTTGGCATCCATCTCGGTGCCTGACGACGGGTCGGAGTCGGGGGGTTCACAAACTTAATCCTCCCGCCGCCGTAAGCTCTCTTCCATCTGCATAACTCGCGACCGTGCGCCCAATCACTGAGTGCGTCCAGCGAGGCTGGCAACCATCGTGATCAACTCTGCGGGTTCCACCGGCTTGGCAACGTGCATCTGAAAGCCTGCAAGCACAGCCCGCATCCGATCCTCAGGTCGCGCGTAGGCGGTCAACGCAATCGCCGGGACGTTGCCGCCTTGCTCTTGTTGCAGGGTCCGAATGCGCTTCATCAGCGAGTATCCATCTTCGTCAGGCATTCCTATGTCACTGACGAAGACATCCACCGGACTCTTTGTCAATTCTGCCACAGCTTCGTCCGCTGTCCCCACCGTTGTAACCACAGCATCGCAGTCTTCTAGAAGGCGGCGGACCATCTCGCGAGCATCCGGTTCATCGTCCACGACCAGCACCCTCACCCCGCTAAGTTGGGTGCAGAATTCCGGCAGCACAATGGCACCACCGCCACGCCGTGGATGTCGCCGATCAGTGCGTTCTTCTCCGTGAAGGACGGTCAGAGGTAAAGACACAATGAACGTCGCTCCGTTTCCCGCTCCCAAGCTCTTCGCCGTGACGGACCCGCCATGCAGTTCAACCAATTGCTTCACAATCGACAGTCCCAGCCCTAAGCCGCCATGGCGGCGCGTGGTCGAAGCATCGGCCTGACGGAAGCGGTCAAAAACATGAGGCAAGAATTCTTGTTTGATTCCTTCGCCATTATCCGTGACTGAAACTTCTACATGCGAGTTCACGCGCTTTAGCACCACCTGAATTCGGCCACCCTTTGGTGTGAACTTGACCGAGTTGCTCAGGAGGTTCCAGAACACCTGTTGCAAACGATTTGGATCACCGGAGACTGGACCGGCGAGTGAGTCCAACACAGTGTGCAGCGCGATCCCCTTCGCGTCTGCTGCCGGTCGCACTGTGTCCACCGCCGCCTGAACAACACTCGGAAGATCGAGCGTTTGAACGTCCAACCGTACCTTTCCCGAGATGATGCGGCTCATGTCCAGAAGGTCTTCGATGATCTGCGTCTGCACCCTCGCGTTCCGTTCAATAACATCCAAACCTTCGCTGATGTCTTCGGCTTTCGTTGAACTGGACTTCAGAATCTGTGACCAACCGAGGACCGCGTTGAGGGGTGTACGAAGCTCGTGGCTCAGCGTGGACAGGAACTCGTCTTTCATGTGGCTGGCGCGCTCAGCTTCGGCTCGCGCCACGCGCTCTCGCTCAAGTAACTGCTCGCGCTCCTGACCGATCAGTCGCCTGTCCTCTACGTCAGTATTGGTCCCAAACCACAGCAAGATGTTCCCGTCGCCGTCCCTCAGCGGGGCAATCCGCGTGAGGAACCATCTGAACTTGCCATCTGCACGCTTGAGCGGGAACTCCATTTCAAACGTTTGACCGGTGCTGATCGAACGCTGCCACCCCTCCATCACACGCGGCAGTTCGGCAGGATCATGAACGCTCTGCCACCCCCAGCCCTCCATTTGCTCCGGCGTGGTGCCGGTGTACTCGTACCATCGCCGGTTGTACCAGAATATCCAGCCGTCGGGCTTCGCCATCCATGCTAGTTGCGGAATGGTTTCAGCCAGTTGCCTGAATCTGGCTTCGCTTTCCACCACCGCCGCTTCGGCTCGCCGCTGCTCGGTCACATCACGGATCGTTAGAACGCCGAGGATGGTTGCGCCGCTGGCGTCTCTGACAGGTGTACCGTTGTAGCTGGCCACCCAAGACTTGCGGGTGTCGCGGCGGGTTAGCTCTACTTCTTGCGCGGTAAACCGCTCGCCTCGTAGAACCCGTGGAAGGGGCCACTCATCTACCGAAAGAACGCGGCCGCTGAGGTCACGTAGCTCAAATAGCTCCGTGTACTGCGAGAGCTTCTGCCACATCTCCTCAGCACTGGCAAAACCGTGCATCTCCAACGAGGCAGGGTTCATCAGCAGCAGGTTCCCGTTCACGTCGGAAAGAACCAATCCCTCCGTCATGCTCTCCACGACCGCTCGCCATTGGGCAAGGTGATGCTCAGCATCTTCTTTCGCCTCCCGAACGGCTCGATTGGAACGCGCACGCTCAATGTGTGCCCAAGAACGCTCCACAACGATCTCCACCAGAGCCACCTCATCTTCGTCCCAGCGTCGAGGTGTGGTCTGGTGAACTGCCATCATCGCAACCAGCCGCCCTTGCCTCACAAGAGGGCAGCAGATGATCGCTTTAATTCCGATGGCGTTGAACATTTCCGCCCCGTTGCCTGTCGCCAACTCAGCGTCCACGTCGTGGATCACCAGAGTTCGTCCCGCACGCTGATCGGCCGCAGCGCGTGAACCGAAAAGCGATAGGCTGTAGTTCCCGACCGTACTTGCACACCCGTCTGTGTAGTCGTGATGAATCGTGAACCGCTCAGAATCGGCTTCGACCTCGGCGTAAGCACACCGCGATACCCTCAGATGTTTTCCAAGGGCTTCGGCGATGGCAGCCATGATCTGCTGCGGGTCCGTGAGATCGCGCGTGCGCTCACCAAGTTCACTGAGAAAGCGGAAACGAGCCTCGCTCTTTTGCAGTGACTCATTCGCGTGTTGGCGGTCTGTGATATCGCGAAGATAGCCCGTGAAGGCGGGCACCTCTGACGGCAGACGCGTGATCGACAACTCCACCGGGAACTGTTGGCCACCCTTGCGGCACGCCTTGATCTCAATGCGTTTGCCAATGACAGGACCGTCCCCACTTTGGAGATAACGCGCCAGCCCTGTCCGATGGGCGTCCCGAAGGGAAGGTGGAATGATCAGGCTTGCTAACTCCGATCCAATCGCCTCTTCTCGCCGGTAGCCAAAGGTTTGTTCGGCTGCGGGATTCCACTCCGTCACAAGCCCGTGTTGGTCCATTGAAACGATGCAATCGATGGCTGCTTCTGCACCAGCCGCATGTCGCGCCTCGGTCGCTCGCAACCGCGCCTCGGTTAGCTTCCGGTCGATGAACTGTCCAATCTGCGCCCCAATGAGTGTCATCATCCCGAGCAACTGAGCTTCTGGTGGGCGGACATCCCTGCTGAAGAACTCCATCACCGCCAGCACGTTCCCTTGCCACGAAACTGGAAAACAAATCGCTCCTCGAAGTTCCGCCCTCAGCGCCACCTCGCGTCGGGGAAAGTTTTCCTCCACCGACACGTCTGTCACCCACTGAGGGTTCCCACTCGACCAAACGCTCCCCGGCAGCCCTTCCCCGCGCCTAAGACGGATGCGGCGGCTGACTTCTTCGAAGTCAGAATGATTGAACGAAGGATCGTGCCATGTGTTCAGGACGTGAAGTGAATCATCGCGATCAGCAGTCCAGAGGGCACCCCAACGCCACCCAGATGCACTGCAAATCGCCTGCAAGAGCTTTGGACCTGCATCAGTTAGACTTGGAGATTCGGCGAGAACTGTGCTGACAGCAAGTTGAGTCGCTTGACGCTCTTCGGCACGTTTCCGTTCCGTCAGGTCGCGCATCACCTTCAGAAAGCCGGTGATTTCGCCACTTTCATCACGCAAGGCGGTCGTAATCCCGCTGGCCCAAAACTTCGTCCCGTTCTTCCTAACATGCCAGCGATCATCCTCAGCGCAGCCGGTGGTTCTTGCCCGTTCAAGCTCTTCCTCGGGCATAGCAGAAGCGATGTCTTCAGAAGTGAAGATTACTGCGAAAGGCCGGCCCACCCACTCCGAATCGCTCCAACCAAGAACATGCTGAACCCCCGCATTCCAACTGGCAATGCGGCTGTCGAGACCAATCATGAAAATGGCGTAGTCGGCGACTTGCTCGACCGCCAATCGGTAAAGCTGCTCGTGCTGCAAGGCAACCTCGTCGGAATGTCGACCACGATTGCCGTCGCGGCCGACAGATGTTCCCAATCTTCCCGATTTTGGCTGACGGGCCTGATCCTAAAGTGCATTTGCTCATGCTTCAATAACCGTGCGGTCCATGGAACTGACAGCGCCGACGTTCTGCGTCTGAACGGTGCGTCGGAAGTGCATGAAGTAGGAAGGCTCGGCTCCGGCTTTGATCTGCTGGAAGTATTGTCAGAATACCGCGCACTCAGGGAGCGGCCAGAGACTCACATGAATCACGCCAGCAGTGAATCGACCGGGTCCTGTGAGTCTGCGCATAGGAAGAGCCGCCAGCCACGCCGATGTGTTATCCACGACGGCGAAGTGAGGCGTAATTCCGAACCGGATCAACGCATCATTGGCCAGGCAGTCGACGTGCAAGTAGTTCAGGTGGGATATGCGTGAGAAGATATGGATCGTGGATCGGTTCGCCGTGACGCTGGACGATCCGCTCAACTAGGTCGCTTCGGGGGCTGCAGACAATGGAAGCTGGCCAGCATCTCGTTAGGGTCGCTCATCAGGATGAAGATGTTCCGCTCGCTGCCGTCATCGAGATGAAGCCGCTTATTCCCCTCCCGTAGTGGTCGAAAATCTACATCATTCGGCACGGTGAACGTGCCGCTCCACTCGTTCCCATCTTGAAGAATCTCAAGGCCCTGTTAATCCCCCTGCGTCGCCTCCGGCCGCACAAGATCGTTGGTCAACCGCGGCCTTCGCGGGAGCGAAGGCATTGCAATCCACAAGAACCCGGCAGTTATGGTAAGATGCTCGCGCACACCGGCACGTTTTGGAACCTCCGGCGGAATGGGAAAGAGCAATGGCTTGTTTGCAGTACCTTTATCGATCGGGCGCATCCGTAGCGCTGCTTGTCCTGCTGATTGGTGTTGCCGTGCCGTCTCGCGCAGAGACGGCCAAGCCGGCTGGTTCCTTTCTCGACTCCATCGGCATCAATACCCATTTTGGCAACGGCATCTACGTCGGCGGCAACGCCTATGCCGATCGCCGCATTGATGCCAAGCTCGGTGAACTTGGCGTCCGCCATATCCGCGACCACTCCTGGAATGACACCGCGCTCACCCTCGTCGACAATCTCCATACAACCTACGGCATCAACGCGAACCTTATCCTCGGCGAAACCACCCGCTCTCCCGTCCAGCTCGTCAACCTGCTCCAGGCGCACCCCGTGTACGAAGCGATTGAAGGGCTCAACGAACCCGATTTCAGCAACCGCACCTACAACAACCTCACCGACGATCGCGCGAGCAACAGCTTCCCCGCCACCCGCGCGTTCCAAAATGATCTCTATGCCGCGGTGAAGGCCAACCCGCAGACCAGCGGAGTGACGGTGCTGTCGCCAGCGATGGGCAGGTCTAACAAGTCGCAGTATCTCATGCCGATCAACTTCGACGTTGCGGCGATGCACAGCTACGCGTGGGCGTCGCCGGCAACGGCGGCGAATGAGCCGAGTTTCGGCGTGAGCCAGGCGATCAGCGACATGAGCCAGCTGCGGGGGTCCAAGCCGCTCATAGCTACTGAGAGCGGCTACTACAACGAGCCCGCCGCAAACAGCAAGGCGGTCCCTGAGCTCACCATCGGGAAGTACACGCCTCGGCTCTACGCGGAGTTCTTCAACCGCGGCGTCCAGCGCACTTACCTCTACGAACTGGCGGACCAGGGTCCGGATAAGACGGTACGCGAACAAAACTTTGGCTTGCTCCGATACGACATGACGGAGAAACCGGCCTTCATTGCCCTCAAAAACCTGATCGATCTCCTGGAAGAATCCAGTTTCAGTGGCAGTGCCGGATCTCAATCGGTCAATTACACGATGACCTCCCCCGGCAGCCTTGCCAACGTTCACCATACCCTGCTGCAGAAGAAGGACGGGCGCTTTTACCTCCTCCTCTGGCAGGAACTGCTTGGCTACAACAGTGTCAGCAAAACCGAGATTAACAACCCACCGGTGCCCGTCACCCTCACCTTCGAAGCCTCCTTCAAGACGCTCGGCACGTACCTCCCCGGTCAATCAGCGACTCCCACTGCGGTGCAGTACAACGCCAACGTCTTGAACATTAACGTCCCAGATCAGATGATGGTGATCGAGCTTAATAACGTGCCTGAACCCGCTGCCGTGGCGATTCCCGCACTTGCAGCGATCTGTCTTTTGCGCAGCTGCGCCCCTCGCCGCCCCCGCTCTCTCCCCCCTCTGCCTCCACCTGTTAAACATTGGCCCAGCCAACCCAATCCTGCCGAGCCTCCCTGCGAAATTTAGGGTTGCGGGCGGTCTGCGGGTTGACCGGGTACGGACACTGCGCCCCTCAGGTGCCCATGGACGGCAGAGGCGATGGGCAAAGCGCTTGGCCTCCTCCGACCGGTAAACCCCGCGGCCAGGGTGGCAGTTCCAAGGTGACGGTCACGCAGAACCGCCAGCCCGATACTTCGGTGTCACGTTCAACAAGATCACCAGCGACCGATCCACGGTGATCTGCGCCGCAACAGCAATCGCCTTGACCAGCGCATCCAGCAGTTGCGACTGCGCTCAGGGCTTCGCAAGGAAGCCGGATCCCGCCTGAGAGATCACAGCCTAATAAGGAGGTTGCCCACGAAGTTCGATGGCGCGTGCCAGTTGGAGGCCGTCCATCACCGGCTCCTGAAGGTCGAGCACCTCGTCGGCGCGCGGGGGTGACGCGGAGGAGAAGCTTCCGGGTCTGACCGCTGGGCTATCACAGTTCCACTCAACCCAGGAGCAGTTGGTCACCATCTTGGGGTGAAGGGGGTCGCGGGGGAGGAGTGCCACGCGAAGTGCTGAGCAGGGGAGGGCTTAGGCGCGTGGGGCGGTAGGGGAGTTATCCAAGTTGGAATGTCCAGTACAGCGGTGATGAAACGTCTGCGGGATCAGCTGCGCTTGGATTTGGTGCCGTCTTCGCTGGACTTGATCTTCTTGAGCTGTTCAGCCTTAGCGGCGGCGATGGCGTCTTCGACCTCGTCGTTGATCTCAGCGTCGTAGACTCGCTTGAGGTACTCACCCTGCGTCTTCGGATCCGCCTCCAAAAACATCAAGAGTGCTGCGCTAAAGCATGCACCCAACTTCCCGTAATAAGGTCCCACCGCATCTTGAAACCGCTCTGCCAAGGCAGGGTGTACCCGAAAGCTGATCGGACGCTTCTGAGGCATGCTCCAATTACACCATGAAGAAGTGGTCTGAGTCGGTGATCCCCAAGAGGATGCGCCCTAATGATGGCCGGGGGCCGCTTCTCGTTCGCAGCACCACCATCCCCTGATCACGGTGGCCCGACCTGCCCGGCGAGAAGTACCACGCTCTTCCCTCGGCCAGCGGTAGGTCAACCGCGTCAATCAGCACCTCGATCTCCGCTCCCTTTCCGCTCGCGACAGGCAGTCGGTAGACGCCTGGCAGGCCCGGGTCCGGGTAGGGGTGACGCTGGTGATGCAACTGACCCTTGAGATTTTGAAGAACCTCAGCAGAGTACAGCCGGCAGCGTTTCCCCGTCGACGATAAGCCCCAGGCACCGGCGGGTACTTTACCGAGGCGCTCCCATTCCACCCATGTCCGCAGCTTAATGCCGAGGATCGCGCATGCCTGTTGCCGGGTGAGCCACTCTCCTGATTCGATCGCACCGTCAGGTGCGCCAATGGCGCCCGCAGCAATCGAACCATCCCAACGCTGTGACAGCGTCTCCATCAGGTTTTTATCGGCTAAGCCCTCGCCGGCCCTTGATCGGTTTAGAGGCCATCGCGCACAATCGCAGCGAGGGTTTCCTTTGCACCTGCCGCATCGAGCCGGTCGCGGATCACCGATTCATCGATGAGATCATCGTCCAAGAGCTCGTCGTATTTGCGGTAGTGCCGCGGCTCGATGACCTGAGCCAGGGCGCGGGTTTGCCAATTCTGTCCGAGCAGCCCTTTTGCCTGTTCCGCCACCGCCCGCGCCGGCAGCTTGAACACGAGCGCGATCCCCTCGTCCTGTGCGTCAACGCCGTGGAGCGCGAACATCGCTCGGAGGGTTCGCTGGATTCGACTGCCGGTCCACGTCATGAGCGCGGTGGTCGTGGGCCCCAGCACTACAGATCTAGTAGAGCCGAGTTTCGTCGCCGCTGCCGCCTCTCGGGCCTCCTGCAGCAGTGTGGCGGCTTCAGTATCGAGATAAGCTGGCATGTGTCCGGCCGTGAGCAATTCCCGCATCTTGATGCGGATCTGCGGGTGAATCTCGCCGACCCCACCTGCGAACCGGGGCCGCTTCCATCCGCTGGCCGGGATGACATGCAACTCCAGACGCTTCTGGTCGACTTCCGTCACGAGCCAGCGGCGGCCGGCAAACAGCAGGTGCTCGTCCCGTTCCGGCGCGCATTGCAGCTTTCCGATGCGTCGTCCCTCGTGCAGCACCGCAAACTCCTGAGGCGTCTGGAACACGGCGTAGAATCCTGCATCTTTCCGGATCCTTTCGCCCTCTAGCCCCAGAATCAGATCGCCTTCGCTCATCTGTTCAATGACGTCCTGCTCGATAAGACAGTCGAGAAGCTGCTGGAACAGGATCGGACCAATGTCGGCGAAGGCGCCGCTAGCACAAAGTGTCTGGTAGATCCTCGCCGCAGTTGTCCCGCCCATCTGCGCGATGACGCTGATGATCTGCTGCGTCAATGTACTTAGGTCACAGTTCGGCGGGCTCGGGGGCTCGACCCAGCCGTCCAGCATCAACTCCGTTATCGCGATCGCCTGCACCAGATGCAAGTGAAGGCGGTCGAAGAGATCCGAGTCGTGTTGCGGTTCGCGACAGCGGAGGTACAGCCGAAGGATTCTGGCTTCGGTGTCCTTGCGTCCACTGCGGCCCATGCGCTGCTTTAAGGCTGCCACAGACCATGGCGCACCGATCTGGCCCACCATCTTTACGCTGCCAATGTCGATCCCCATCTCAAGGGTGCTGGAGCAGAACGTCGTTGCCCTCGCCCCAGCCTTCATCGTCGATTCTGTATCCTCACGGATCTCGGCGGACAGCGACCCATGGTGGACCAGGTACAAGTCCTGCAGACCGTTCTGCCGCGCGTGTTGTCGGCACAGCTCTGCGTATTCCTCAACATCGCCTTTGGCATTCGCGAAGACCAAATTCGCGGTGCCGTTGCAGTGCTTCACCACATCGGCCGCCAGTCGCAGCATTTCATCTGTCGGCTTCATCTCGCCCAGCTTTGCCTCGTCTTCATCCTCGCGGGGACGGGAGCGATAGCCGTGAACCTTTAGCTTTGTCTCCTTCCTGATCGTCTTGTCGTCGACAACGTGCACACGTTCAGGGTGCTCCTGGAAGAGGTATTTCTTGGCCAGGTTCACATCCCCGATAGTTGCCGACAGCCCGACCCGCCGCACGTCCTTATGGGCATCGTCGAGGAGTTGAAGTCGGCACAGAAGACTCCGCAGGTGAAGTCCCCGCTCGTTGTCCAGAAATGAATGCAGTTCATCGATCACAATGAACTGCAGGCCACCGAAAAGCTTCTTGAGGAACGGCGACCGATTAACGAACACTGACTCCAGTGACTCCGGGGTGATCAGAAGCACTCCTCCCGGATCCTTCACCAGCTTTTCTTTGCGCGACGCTGAGACGTCGCCGTGCCAACTGTGCACGGGAACGTCCAGGTGCTCACACAACTCCTGGACTCGCATGAACTGATCGTTGATCAATGCCTTCAGCGGACCGATATAAAGTGCACGCACCGACCCTGACGGAGCCTCTGCGATCTGCGACAGGATGGGAAGGAACGCCGCCTCGGTTTTTCCCGAAGCGGTTGCCGCACACAACACCAGATGATCCTGGGTCTGCAGCAGCAGACGGATCGCGTCGACCTGAAGCTGGCGAAGCTCCTTCCACCCCATCCGCCACAGTTGGCGCTGCACACCCCGATGCAGCAGAGCAAAGGCGCTCTCGACTGCCGAATCGTCGCCGGTAGCTGGCGTTGGTAAGGGTGTCTCCATACTTATTGAGTGAATGACATTAGATCATCGTCTGCATCGGCAGCGGCAAAAGCCGGTTCCGAGGCTTGAGCGCCAGTCGTCTTGATCTCGCCGATTAATTGCTTCCACTCCGCCCCTGGATTCTGCTCAAGCACATTCAAGAGGTTCGTAAAGTCTTTGACGGTCTCACGCGGAGACTGAAAGTACTTCGCTCCCATGCGCTGTTGGCAGCTCTGCAAATATGCCACGATGCCTTCATCGGGAATGAGATACTTGCCGCTGTCGCCGCGCGCGTGAACTTCCCGGATATTGTGCAGGAGCACGTAGCACTCTTCGGGGGTGAGGCTGTTCAGCGGCATAACCGGTCCGCCAAGATCAACTAGCCCACCTTTTGCAAAGCGATTCTCGGCAAGGCGGCTCGCCAAAGCCTCATAGCTGAAGAGGCCGCGCCGTTTGTCATAGATGCAATCATCGGTTGCGGCAAAGATGAACCCGAGCCCATCGACTGATCCCTGCAGGCAATCGTTCAAAATTCGGAGAATCGCTTCATAGTTGTTGTCGCGGGAAACCCTGTTCTGCAACCGGTGCGAGAGCACCACCAGTTCGTCGAGGCAGATGATTAAGCCTGAATAGCCCGCGATCCGCACAAAGCGCGCAAAGAGCTTTAAGTAGTCGTAGATCGAGTCATCATCGATGATGGAGCGTACCCCGAGATCCTGTCGGGCTTCGGTCTTCGTCTGATACTCCGCCCTCAGCCACCGAATGGCATTGATTTGCAGCGTCTCATTCTGGGACAGGAACCCGGAGTAATACCGGCCGATGACGTTGGCGAAGTCATAACCACTGACCAGGTCCTGCAGGGGCTTGCATAACTCGGCGAGCCGTTTAGCGACGTCCTGCTCTGTTCCGCCGGCCTGTTTCACCTCATGCTCGACGTCGCTGACCCATCTCTCGATAAGGCTCGAGAGGGCTCCGCCTTCTGGCTTTCCCCGCGTGCACAGATTTTTCATAAGTTCGCTGAACAAAGCCTGCGCCTTCCCATCGGTCGCCTGCAGTCTTCGATCGGTGGTGATGTCAGCGCGCGCGACGACGAACTTCTGCTCCAAAGCCACGGTCTGAACCACATTCATGAAGAAGCTCTTGCCTGCGCCGAACCGACCCACGATGAAGCGTATTGCCGAAGAACCGCCCTTGACCTTCTGAAGGTCCTGCAGCATTGCCTGAACTTCCTGCTTGCGTCCGACCTGAATGTGCTGCAAGCCAACCTTCGGTACCACCCCCGCCGCAAGCGAACTTAGGATGGCAGTTCTGTCCCGTTCAGTCACTTTCATAGAAAAACCTTTAGCTCATCAAGCTCTTCTCAACCGTCAGCCGGTCTCCATCTTCGATGAAGAGCTGACCTCCCAAACGTTCAAATGCCCAGTCATTCAGCGCCTCGACAGCGCCGCTGAGCATGTGCCCATGCTGTCGCGCCAGCAGCTCTATCTCGTCCAGCGGCCACTCTCCCTTGCTGATCAACACCTGGTAGAAACTGGCATAGCGCGCCGGAAGACTTAGATCCGAGGTGGTCACCGCGGCTTCTCGGTTCGGCCGCGGTTGAACCTGTACCTCCACCATACTTTTCTTTGGCTCAATGGGAGACGGAGGTGCCTCTGGTTCGGTAGACGCGGTTTCTTCAGTCACCATGGCTTGAGCCAGTAGTTCCGCCACCTCGCGCGTGTCTCGCAGGATGGCGTCAATCGAGCTCCGGTTCAGCTTCAGGCCCACCTTCTGCCGTGCACTTTGGGTGGGCGGCAATGGAATGGCCTCTCCACCAGCCCGAGTGCCGCCCGGCTCAACCGTTACAAGGTCGTCTTCCGGTGCTGGCGCGAGCGTCTCCATCGCCGTCTCGATCTCGTTCTGGGTGAAGCCGAGCTTCGTGTAGCACTTGCGAACCGCGCGTAGTTCCGCTGGCGTGACCACGCCGTCCGCGGCAACGACTGCAAGAAGAACCTTTCCAATCGCCTCGCGGTGAATCTCTGAGACTTCTTTCCCGAGCCTGGGCAGACGTTCCGGGCCCTCAGGATCCGCCGTGAGAAGTGTCTGTAGCGCGTGAAGCCGCCTTGCCTCCTCGTCGTTCAAATCCATGAACCGCTGGATCTGCTGCATCAGCAAAGTGACTTCCTGCTCGGCGGCACCGCCATCGGCATATGCGACAGAGAGTCCAAAAGACAACATGCATGCAGCAGCCCGGTACCGGGTGGGGCTTGCCGATTGCTCGCTTGTCTTTAGGAACACCGCGAGCGACTCATCGTTCCGATAGCCTTTACCCATGAGGTTCGCATCAGGTTCAATGCAGTAACCAATGTCGCTGGCAATCGTGCAGAGCTTGCGACTCTTGCTCGGGGTCAACTTTTCTGACGCGAAGCCAAGCGCGGCTGCAACACGGTTGGCTGGAATCCGAGCTATTCCGGTTTGATCGACCAACTCATTGACGAGGGCGTACAGCGCATCAGTGTTAGGGTGATCGAGACCTGCCCGGAGCTCCACCGGCGTCGCTTCCCATGCTGTGACCGTCAAGGCAGGCGTCTCCGTCTTTGCCCGCAATGAACTGAGCTTTTTCAGCTCCTCCACGCATGCGTTCCAAAGCTCACTCAGCGGCTGAAACTGACTTGATAGACCCGTCGCGTTCTTGGAAGCCACTTCCATCGCATTTAATGCGGCGCTCGATGGACGATACATCACGCGACGATCCCGCTTCGCCGATTTGAGCACTATTCCATCGCCGAATTGCTCCCGATAGCGGCAGCAGAACAGCTGATTCAATTCCTCGGGGACGCGCTTGATCACGATGCTGCGTCGTGACTGCGGCAACTCAGCCGCGACCATGAATGCCGCCCAGGCCGGCAGCGGTAGCTGATGATGACAGAACCAGCCCAGGGCGATCGAAAGGTTGTCGTCCGTCCAGAATCGGGTCGCCTCCATCAGGGGCTGGACGCGCTTCAGGAGAAACAGGTCCGGATGCCGGGCGATCAAAAACCAGAGAAAGCTACTGGTATAGGAGTCAAAGCTCCGGCTGTAACTCTGTCCGCTGTTCGCGTAAAGCCTGCGAAGGCGGAAGATCTCGTCGAAGATGTGCTTCTGATCCGATTGGTCGACAAGAGCGCGCCGCTCAAGGCAGTAGATAAATAAGAAGGTGTATCCCAGCTCCGGGGGGGCGACTGCACGGCCGGATGCCAGCCATTCCAGATAGATTCGTCGTTGCCCGGGCGTCAGTCCGTCATATCGCGGCCAGTAGCCCAATTCGCGCGAGGAAGGAACGTAAGCGATTTGAGCGACCGGGAGGCGAACATCAACGGCTGCTGGTTCCTCCGTACCGTCCGTCGCCGTACTGGCGAGATAGACCATCGGATCCTGGAGCACCAGATCACCCAGTGGCACCTTTTGACCTCCGCCAAACCAGCGAAGCCCGCGCAGTTCGGAGGTTGGAGCCGGCAAGGGTTGGACGGCCCATGTGTTTTGTGGCGACTTCGACACCACTTGCGTCTTGCCGGGACCCTTGTGTTGCACGGGCGACGATGGTGAAGTCGGCGGCTGCGGAATCGCCGGCGAGTTTGATAAGGGTGTTGGAACCATGTTCACTCGAACGATCGGGGTGCGACTTCGTGCTCCTCCACGACGATCACTCTCTGTTAAGTGTCGCGGCTTTGAATCTGCTGGCGAAGCGGCCGCCTTGTTTTGGTTATATCGCGCGGGAGAATCAGGCTTGCGCATCTTCTTGGGCCACAAGCGCACCAAAAGCAACGCCAAACAAGCCAACGCCAAACCAAAGAAGAACCAGCCCATGCAAAACCCCTGAGAAGGTGATCGAGCAGGTGGCTACTTTATCACAACCTCGCGGGATCTTCAGTAGTGTGTTGTGCATGCACATTCCTTGAGCGTCGAACAAGTCATGCCTCCGACGCCACAACGAAGCGTGCATCGTATTCGATCAACAGGGGCGTCCCCGTTCTCTCGAACCACCAGTCATTCAACACCTCAATAGCGCCGTCCAGCATGTGCCCGTACTGCCGCGCCAGAGCGCGCACCTCTTGCACCGGCCAAGCGCTCTTGCGCCGGAGCTCGTGATAGAGCCGCGCAAAGCGGGCAGGGGGTACAGAAGGTGTTTGTGGTACGCCGCTGGTGGTAGGGGGAGCCGCTTGCGGATCCTGCGACGGCTCGACGCCTCCGTCTGCCGCAGTACCTCTCAAGTCGTCGTCCTTCAGCGCTGAGCTGAGGATCGCCTGCACCTGCCTCGTTTCGCCTAAAACTGTGGCAACCTCGCGCGGATTTAACCTCACAGCGTCCTCCACGCCTGCCGCCCCGCGGATCAGCGTCAGCTTCTGATCGGCATCAGAATGAACGTCGAGCTTGCTGGTTTCCAGCCGCCATCCGGCGTGCGAGAGCAAAGCATCGAGCTTACGCAGATGCCGCTTTGTTAAACCTGTGTTTTCCTCTATCCCCAGCAACCTTGCAGCGTCTGCGGCGGTCGCCTCGAATTGCGTCTTACGCCCCGCGAGCCATGCCTGAACCTTCGGCATCGCCGGATGTTCAACTATCTCCTGAAGATCCGCCGGCAGCGCGTCCCACGCTTCGGCGCTCTTGGGCGAGGCAGAGTTGCGGCTCACAATCAGGCTCCATCGCTGCAGATCACCCACGCATTGATTCCAGAGCTGGACCAGTGGTTCAAAAGCGTACTCCGCTGAATGTCCCCGCGTCTGCTGCTCATGGATGCGCGCGAGCCGCAGTCCTGCTCCGTACTGAAGCTGATACCTTCTGCGAAACAAACTCTGTACTTGTTTAGGCACTCTTTGGAAGACGATCCCTTTCCGGCTTCGCTCCTGCTCGCGAGCCACCACAAACGCCGCGGCCGGGGGCAACGGGCGCTCATGCCGAGCGAACCAATCAATCGCCGTCATGCCACAGGAGTCGCTCGACGCGATCAGCCCCTCCACCTGCTTAGAGTCGAAGTCCTGCGGATGGGAGGACAGCAACGACCATAGCAGGGGCCCCGTTGATTGGA